>NZ_JARHUH010000002.1:0-438989 GCF_029222945.1 Paenirhodobacter sp. CAU 1674
CCTCGTGCTCCGCCAGGATACCGATGATCTGTTCGTCCGTGAATCTCGTTCGCTTCATTGTCCGTCCTCAAGTTGGCGCGGACTCTAATCGACGGTGGAGGAAAAATCCCGTGGCAGGTCATGGCGCACGCATATTCTCCTCGTGCCGGCAAAGGGCCTCTTCGACATTGTCGAAAAATTGACCGACCCCGTTTTCCAGCACGATCGCACTGTCGCAAATCTCCGAAATGGCCTTGTGCGAATGCGATACGAACAAGGCCCCCGACATTGACAGGCGATGTGTCAGCATCTCGTTGCACTTTTGCCGGAAGGAGGCATCGCCGACCGAAGTCACTTCGTCCATCAGGTAGATGTCGAAGGGCACCCCCATCGAGATGCCGAAGGCCAGGCGTGCGCGCATGCCTGACGAATAGGTCTTGCACGGCATGTCGAGGTAGGAACCCAGTTCGGAAAACTCGCGCACAAATTCCAACAGATCATCGGTGTCGACGCCGTAGACCCGCGCTATGAAGCGGGTGTTCTGAGCGCCGGACAGTTCGCCATGAAACGATCCGGCAAAACCCACCGGCCAGGAGACAGAGCCTCGCCGGATGATCTCTCCGCTGTCGTAATCTTGCGTTCCGGCAATGACGCGCAGTGTCGTCGACTTTCCGGCGCCGTTGCGCCCCAGAACGCCGACGATCTTGCGCGGAGGAATGGCAAAACAGGCATTGCGCAGCACATGCTTGCGGCCGCCGCCCGGGGTGCGGAAGGATTTCGTCACGTTGCGCAGTTCGATGACGGGGGCGGTCATCGGCGGTCTCGCAGCGAATAGGCGATGAGAATCAGCAAGACCCAAGTGAAGAAGGCCAGCACCGAAAACATCGTACCCAGGATGATCCGGCGCGGGTATTCGGGTGTCTGTGCCAGACCGGGCAGGATATGCGCGGCCAGATAACGCGATTTATGCTTTGCTTCGGCCTGCGCCTCGTCCAGCGCTGAAAGCGCAGAGGTATAGGTTTTCTCGGCAAACTCCTTATCGACCAGAAGCCCCTCGTAAGTTCCGAAGGTCGCATAGAGCTGTTTGGTCCGGTCGGAATTTCCATCGGAGGCGACCTGCTTTCGTTCGGCCTCGATCCGGTTTCGGATTGCCGCGATCTTGCGGTCGGCATTGGCCTTGCGCGGGTCCTTGTCGGGGGCACTTTCCAGCAAATCCCGTTCGATCAGAACTTCGGCCAGCTTCTGTTCAAGCTGCGCCATCAACCCCATCTGGGATTGGTAATCTGCGTTCGGGTCGATGATGCGTTCCTGTTTGCGGAAGGTGGCCAGCGCGATTCGCGCCGTTTTCAGCCGCGCAGTTGCGAGGCCCAATTCGTCCCGGGCCTGCCGGATCGCATCTTCCTGCGCTATCTGGCTCAGCCGCTCGACCAGTTCGCTGCTTTCCCGCAAGACCGCGGCATTGATCTCTTGTGCGTCTTGCGGCGTGAAGGCGTGGGTTTCCAGCGTCAGGATGCCGTTCGAGGAGTTCAGCTGCGGCACCACCATCCTGTTCCAGTAGGTCACCAGATCTTCGATTGCGGCATCCGGTTTCAGCCCGAAAACCGGGTCGGTGTCCCGTCGCAGACTGAACCGCTTGCGCAGGTCGAGTTCCGCGTCAAGCTTGGCGACCAGATCCCGTGACTGGATGAATTCGTGGATCACCTCTATGTCGGCGGTGCCACTGCTCAGGGTCGGCAAGGCGCCGAACACGGACATTGCCGTGTTGAAGTCCTGCTTGCGCACGGAAAACGCCGCGTAAGACGCATATTGATCGGCTGCAAAGGCATAGAGATAGACGAAAACAGCGGTGATCGGCCCTACGACAAGCAAAAGGAAACTTGCCAGCGCAAGGCTGTGACGCCGTTTGGTCCTGGCCGGTTTCACCAGGCGCGGCGGGGCGCTTTGCGGTGCATCGACGACTTGAAGCGGCGTTGCGCGTTTGCGTCGGCCAGCGGCCGGGCCCGGACCTTGCGGTGCATCGTCTGTCATCCGGACACTCCTTTGCGGTGGATCTGCGTGCGGCACATGGCGTTACACCTCGTTCATGATCTTGCGGTGGTAAAACCGCAGGAAAAACACCCCGAGCGTCGAGAGTGAGGTGCACCACAGCAGCAGATAAGGCACTGAAATGTAGGTGGGCTGATATTCGGCATAGAAGCCCGCGCGCATCATGCCGACGAGATGGGCGATGGGGTTGAACCAGAGGAGGCTCTGGAAATTCTCGGGCAGGCTTTCGTACAGGTAAAAGATGCACGACACGATCAGCAAAGGGCGGCTCACGATGGCCCAAAGCCGCTCCCATATCGGGAAGAAGGCGAAAAGCAGGCTGTTGATCGCACCGATAGCGAAGCCCAGAAAGGCCGAAAGAAGCAGCGCGCCCGCGATGCTTTGAAACCGGATACTGGGCGACAGATCATACAGCATCACGATCCCGATCAGCAGAATATACCAGACGATCACATTGGTGATCAGCGCCATCAGCGCACGGGCAATCACCGCATCGACGAAGGTCACGCGCGGATACGCCAGCAGCGGGCGGGAAAACCGGATCGCCTGTGCGGTCTTGCCGCTCAGTTCGCCATACAGATGGAAGGGCAGAAAACCCGTTGCGTAGAACAGCGGAAAATTTGTGCCCAAGGGCGGATGACGTGTGAAGATCGTGAAGATGAAGGTCAGGAACAGCACCGTCAGCGTGGGTTCCAGAATGGCCCACAGATAGCCACCCGGTGACCGCCCGTGCGTCGTGCTCATCTCGCGCATCATCAGCGCAAAGATCACCCGCGCGGTCTGGAAACGGAGTTTGACAGGAACGTGGGGCGAGATCATTTCGGGGCACCTGGCTTGCGTCGGGCCCTGCGGCGGGTGCCAAGGGTCCGGTTGAGCGGTCTTTCCGAATGTCTAGCGCGGATGGGGAAACAAACCCTTAATTGCGACGGCCTCTAACTGCGCAATTGACCGGGTTATTCGAAACAGGCCGCGCGCCCGTCGTTTCGGATCGTCGCGGCGCCATCTTCGATCGCCTGCGCGCGGCGCGACACGAAAGCCGAGGGCTTCGCGGCCGAGCGGTCTTTCGGGTCGGGCAGGACCGCGGCTAGCAGGGCCGCCTGGCGCGCCGTCAGCTTGCCCGGCGTTGTGCGGAAATAACGAAACGCCGCCGCATCAACCCCGAACACACCCTCGTCGAATTCGGCAACGTTCAGATAGACTTCAAGAATCCGCCGCTTGGTCCAGACCGCCTCGACCACGGGGGTCAGCATCGCCTCCAGCGCCTTGCGCGGCCAGCTGCGCCCCTGCCACAGGAAGACGTTCTTCACCACTTGCTGGCTCAGCGTCGAGGCGCCGCGCCCCGACCCCTCGTCGATCGCCTGCCGGATCGCGCGCATGTCAAACCCCCAATGGGTGCAGAAATTCGCGTCTTCCGCCGCCACCACCGAGCGCGCCATCACCGGGGCAATGTCTTCAATCGGGGTCCATTGACGATCTACGGCCCCCAGGCGCCGTGCCTCGGACCAGATCGTCAGCGTCGTTGGCGGGTTCACGAAGGTATAAAGGACGATCAGAGCCAGATAGCCGGCTATCACCCCCAACGCCAGCCGGGTCGCCCAACGCCAGGCCCAGATCAGCGGCAGCTGCGCGGCCTGCGTCACAGGCGCGGTTTTTCGGGTTTTTCGGGTGCTGGATCTGCTCTTGCGCGCCATGGGGGCCATAAGCCACGGCAAGGCCGGGGCGGTCAAGTCACGAGCCGCGTATGATGGGGGGGCATGCGGCAGAAAGCGAAACGGGCAGGGCCGTTGGCCCCGCCCGCAGCGGTATCGTATCGGGCCGCGCTTATTCGGCGGGCATTGCCTTGACCTCTTCGGTCAGCGGGAAGGGCAGATGCACCAGCATCTCCTTCGGGCAGACCTGCAGGAAGTTGGCGCGTTCGGCCTCCCAGTTCTGGAGGATGTCATTCGCCTTGCGCGAGCCGGTCTCTTTGGCGTGCCGCTCGATCAGCCCTTTCAGCTGGGCTTCCCAATGCGGATGCGTCACGGCGCAGGTCACCAGGCTTTCGAGGTTGATATACTCCTCGGTCGTGCCTTGCGGGTCATAGAGGTAAGCCATGCCCCCGGTCATGCCGGCGCCGAAGTTCGCGCCAATCGTGCCCAGGATCACCGCCACCCCGCCGGTCATGTATTCACACCCGTTGGTGCCGCAACCTTCGACCACGACCTTCGCGCCCGAGTTGCGCACCGCGAAGCGTTCACCCGCACGTCCGGCGGCAAACAGGTAGCCGTCGGTCGCCCCGTAAAGCACGGTGTTGCCGATGATCGTGTTCTCGCTCGCGACCAGCGGGCTGGCCATCGGCGGACGCACCACGATGGTGCCACCCGACAGGCCCTTGCCGACATAGTCGTTCGCATCGCCGGACACTTCGATCTTCAGCCCCGGTGCCGCGAAGGCCCCCAGCGACTGCCCGCAAGACCCGGTCAGCCGCACCGTCAGGTGATCGGGTTGCAGCGCGTTGCGCATCCCGAAGTTCTTGACGATATGGCTCGACGCGCGCGTGCCGATGGTGCGCAGCGTGTTGCGCACGGCATAGCTGAGCTGCATCTTCTCGCCGTCCTCGAAGAAACGGTGACCGTCCTTGATGATCTCGGCATCCAGCGTATCGGGCACATAGTTGCGCGGTTTGCTGCGATCGTAGACGATCTTGTCCCAGCCATCGACGGTGATCAGCAGCGGGTTCAGGTCCAGGTCGTCCAGATGCGCCGAGCCACGGCTGACCTGGGTCAGCAGGTCGGCGCGGCCGATGATCTCATCCATCGAACGTGCCCCGATCGAGGCCAGGATCTCGCGCACTTCCTGGGCGTAGAAGGTGATCAGGTTGACGACCTTGTCCGCCGTGCCGGTGAATTTGGCGCGCAGCGCGGGGTCTTGCGTGCACACGCCCACCGGGCAGGTGTTCGACTGGCACTGACGCACCATGATGCAGCCCATCGCGATCAGCGCGGCGGTGCCGATGCCGTATTCCTCGGCGCCCATCATCGCGGCCATGACGATGTCGCGGCCGGTCCGCAGACCGCCGTCGGTGCGCAGCGTGACGCGGTCGCGCAGCTTGTTCATCGCCAGAACCTGATGCGCCTCGGTCAGGCCCATCTCCCACGGCAGACCCGCATATTTGATACTGGTCGCCGGGCTTGCCCCGGTGCCGCCGTTGTGCCCCGAGATCAGGATGATATCGGCTTTCGCCTTGGCCACACCCGCCGCGATCGTGCCGACGCCCGAAGACGCCACCAGTTTCACGGTGACCTTGCAGCGCGGGTTGATCTGTTTCAGGTCGTAGATCAGCTGCGCCAGGTCTTCGATCGAATAGATGTCGTGGTGCGGCGGCGGCGAGATCAGCGTCACGCCTTTGGTCGAGTGCCGCAGACGCGCGATCAGGTCGGTGACCTTCATGCCCGGCAGCTGGCCGCCCTCGCCCGGTTTCGCACCCTGCGCAACCTTGATTTCCAGCTCTTCGCAGTGGTTCAGGTATTCGGCAGTCACGCCGAAACGGCCACTGGCGACCTGCTTGATCTTGGCGCTCGGGTTGTCGCCGTTCGGTTCCGGCACGAAATGCGCCGGATCTTCGCCGCCCTCACCCGAATCCGACTTGGCGCCGATCCGGTTCATCGCGACGTTCAGCAGCTTGTGCGCCTCGGGCGACAGTGCGCCAAGCGACATGCCGGGCGTGACGAAGCGTTTACGGATCGAGGTGATCGATTCGACTTCCTCGATCGGCACCGGCTTGCCCAGCGTCTTGACGTCCAGCAGATCGCGGATGTGGATCGGCGGGTTTGCCCGCATCATCGCGGAATACTGCTTCCACAGGTCATAGCTGGCGCGGTCGCAGGCCGATTGCAGCATGTGCATCGTCTGCGCTTCCCAGGCGTGTTTCTCGCCGGTGCGGCGCGCCTTGTAGAAGCCGCCGATCGGCAGAACGTCCTGCCCGCCTTTCCAGCCCTTGTCGTGGACCTCTTCGATCTTGTGCTGGATGCCGTGCAGGCCGATCCCCGAGATGCGCGAGTGCATGCCCGGGAAATATTCGGCCACCATCGCGCGGCTCAGGCCCACGGCCTCGAAGTTCAGACCGCCGCGATACGAGGAAATCACCGAGATCCCCATCTTCGACATGATCTTCAGAAGGCCGGCGTCGATGGCATCGCGATAGCGGCGCACGGCGTCGACCAGGCTGCCTTCCAGCAGGCCCCGCTCGATCCGGTCGGCAATCGAATCCTGCGCCAGATAGGCGTTCACCGTGGTCGCGCCCGACCCGATCAGCACCGCGAAATAATGCGGGTCGATGCATTCCGCGGCGCGCACGTTGATCGAGGTGAACGTGCGCAGGCCCTTCTTGGTCAGCCACGAATGCACCGCGCTGGTGGCCAGAATCATCGGCATCCCGACACGGTCGGCGTTCTGTTTTTCATCGGTCAGCACGATATGCGCCGAACCCGAACGCACGGCATCCTCGGCTTCGGCGCGAATGCGTTCCAACCCGTCGCGCAGCGCTTCCTGACCGCAGCCTTCGGGGAAGGTGCAGTCGATCACCGTCACGGCGCTGCCGAATTGCTTCAGCATTTGCTCGTATTCCGCGTTCGCGATGAACGGGCTTTCGAGGATCAGGATTTCGGTCTGGCTGCTGTCTTCGTCCAGCACGTTCTTGAGGTTGCCGAACCGCGTTTTGAGCGACATCACGCGGCTTTCGCGCAGGCTGTCGATCGGCGGGTTGGTCACCTGGCTGAAGTTCTGCCGGAAGAAGTGGCTCAGCGGGCGATACTGCTTGGACAGAACCGCAGGCGGCGTGTCATCGCCCATCGAGGCGATGGCTTCCTTGCCGTCTTCGGCCATCGGCGCCAGGATCTGTTCCAGTTCCTCGACCGAATAGCCCGCAGCGATCTGCCGCTTGCGCAGCTCGGCGCCGGTGAACAGCGCCTTTTCGGGCACGTCCCGCATCAACGCGTTCAGATCCACGACCTTCTCGATCCAGTCGCCGAAGGGCTGGCTGTTGGCCAGACGGTTCTTGATGTCGGCGTCGTGGTAGAGTTTGCCTTCGCGCATGTCGACGGCGATCATCTGCCCAGGCCCAAGCGCGCCTTTCTCGATCACCGTGGTTTCGTTGACCGGCACCATGCCGACCTCGGAGCCTGCGATCAGCATGCCTTCGCCGGTCACGACATAGCGCATCGGACGCAGGCCGTTGCGGTCCAGCCCGCCGCAGACCCAGCGGCCATCGGTCATTGCCAGCGCGGCGGGGCCGTCCCACGGCTCCATCACGGCGTTGCAATAGGCATACATGTCCTGCCACGCTTTCGGCATGTCGGTCGTGGATTTCGACCAGGCCTCGGGCACCAGCATCGTCTTGGTCATCGGGGCCGAGCGGCCCGACCGCACCATCACCTCGAACACCGCGTCCAGCGCGCCCGAATCCGACGCACCGGCCGGGATGATCGGCTTGATGTCCTCGGCCGCATCGCCGAACGTATGCGAGGCCATGCGGATCTCGTGGCTTTTCATCCAGTTGATGTTGCCCTTGATCGTGTTGATCTCGCCGTTGTGGGCCAGCATGCGGAACGGCTGCGCCAACCACCACTGCGGGAAGGTGTTGGTCGAATAGCGCTGGTGATAGATCGCGAAGGCCGATTCAAACCGCTCGTCCTTCAGGTCCGGGTAGAACTCGGCCACCTGCTCGGCCAGCATCATGCCCTTGTAGATGATCGAGCGGCACGACAGCGAACAGATATAAAGCCCGTTGATCTGGGCCGCGATGGCGGCTTTCTCGATCCGGCGGCGGATGATGTACAGCTCGCGCTCGAACTGCTCGTCGTCGATGTCCTTCTCGTTGCGGATCAGGATCTGCTCGATTTCCGGGCGCGTCGCGTTGGCTTTCTCGCCCAGCACTTCGGTGTTCACCGGAACGTGACGCCAGCCATAGATGTAATGGCCCATCCGCAGCACTTCGGTTTCCACGATCGTGCGGCAGCGCTCCTGCGCGCCGAAATCGGTGCGCGGCAGGAAGACCTGACCGACGGCGACCATTTTCTCCATGTCGGGTTCGTGCCCGGTGCGGCGGATCTGGTCATAGAAGAACGGGGCCGGGATCTGCACATGGATGCCCGCGCCGTCGCCGGTCTTGCCGTCGGCATCCACCGCGCCGCGGTGCCAGATCGCCTTGAGCGCGTCGATGCCGTTTTCCACGACCCGGCGGCTCGCCTTGCCGTCCAGCGCCACGACCAGACCAACCCCGCAAGAGGCCTTCTCGTCATCCGATTTATAGAGCGAATGCTCGTCCATCCACTGGCGCTTGGCTTCCTCGGCGGCAACCCATTTGGCGTCGTATTCAGTCATCACAGTGCCTCCTCAGAGAGTGGGTAGGTCAGGGTCGGGGACATGTTCGTCATCAACATGTCGCAGTCGAATTGCGGTTCCGCCGCAGCGAAGCCCTCGTCGCCGGGGAAGGCGAAGGTCACGGGGCCGTCCATGCTCTGGACCTTGTCGCCCTGTGCGTTCTCGAACTCCTCGATATCCGAGAAGAAGATGCGCATCTTGCGGCTGATATATTGCTGCCCGGTGCGCCGTGCGACGAAGTTGCCCGCGCCATCCTCGATCCGCAGATCGAAGGTGCAGCGTTCCAGCGCAACGCCGTCGATGGTCACGCTTTCGCCGGTCAGCTGATCGTGGCCGATGTTGCGGCGCACCTCGCCGAAATTGTTGCGGGTGACGAAATCGTAATCGTCCCGCCCCTCGGCCAGCAGCGCGCTGAACGAGGCGTTGTCTTTCGATCCGGCGATGTCGAGCTGGTCGATCTCGCCGGTCTCGGGGCTGAAGCTCTCGATCCAACGGGTTTCGTCATCAATCTGGCTGATGAAGAACACGCCGCTGCCATCGGCATAGGCCACATTGCGATAGCCGGCCGGATCGCCCGCACAGCGATAGTGGTTGGCAACCTGGCACTGGTGCAGTTGCACCGTCATTTCCAGCTCGCACCCGGGCGGTGGTGCAAACACGCCGGCATGGCCGGGCAGGGCGGCGAAAAGCCCCCCGACACTTGCCAGACATGCCATTGCTGCACGCACCAGATTGATCCCTTCGACAGACGGTTTATTCGGCGGCTACCTGCGCGGCGCCGTCCAGGAACTTGACGATCTCGGCCCCGGCTTCGCGACCGTCGCGGATCGCCCAGACCACCAGCGAGGCCCCGCGCACGATGTCGCCCACGGCATAGACGCCCGGCAGGCTCGTGGCGTGGGTGTTGAACGTGGCTTTCACCGTGCCCCAACGCGTGGTTTCCAGCGCCTCGACCCCCCAGAGCTTGGGCAGGTCTTCGGGCTCGAACCCGAGCGCTTTGATCACCAGATCGACCTCTTCTTCATAGATGCCGCCTTCGATCGGCTCGGGCGACTGGCGCCCCGAGGCGTCGGGCTGGCCCAGACGCATCTTCTGGATCGACATCTTCGACACCGGGTTGCCGGCAAAGCCGCACGGCGCGGCCATCCAGACGAATTCGACGCCTTCTTCCTCGGCGTTCTGCACTTCGCGCTGCGACCCGGGCATGTTGGCGCGGTCGCGGCGATACAGGCATTTGACCGAGGTCGCGCCCTGGCGGATCGCGGTGCGCACGCAGTCCATCGCAGTGTCGCCACCGCCGATCACGACCACCCGCTTGCCCGCGGCGTTGAAGGTGCCGTCTTCGAATTCGGGCACATCGTCGCCGAAGCTGAGCTTGTTGGACACGGTCAGATAGTCGATCGCGCGCACGATTCCGGCCGCATCGGCGCCCGGATCACGCAGATCGCGCGTCTTGTAGACGCCCGTCGCGATCAGCACGGCGTCATGCTTGCCGCGGATTGCGTCGAAGCTGATGTCCTCGCCGACATTGCAATTCATCACGAAATCGACGCCGCCATCTTCCAGCTGCTTCACGCGCTGCATGACGATGTCTTTTTCCAGCTTGAAGCCCGGGATGCCGTAGGTCAGCAGGCCGCCCGCGCGGTCATAGCGGTCATAGACCGTGACCTGCACGCCCGCACGGCGCAGCACATCCGCCGCCGCCAGCCCGCCGGGGCCCGCGCCGATGATGCCCACCGATTCCGCGCGCTCGACCGCCGGTTTGATCGGCTTGACCCAGCCCATGTCCCAGGCGGTGTCGGTGACGTATTTCTCGATCGCGCCGATGGTGACTGTGCCGTGGCCCGACTGCTCGATCACGCAATTGCCTTCGCACAGACGGTCCTGCGGGCAGATCCGGCCGCAGATTTCCGGGAAGCTGTTGGTGGCCTGGCTGATTTCATAGGCCTCTTGCAGGCGGCCTTCGGCGGTCAGGCGCAGCCAGTCGGGGATATTGTTGTGCAGGGGGCAATGCGCCTGGCAATAAGGCACGCCGCACTGGCTGCAGCGGCTGGCCTGTTCGGTGGCCTTGGCATCCGCGAATTCGCGGTAAATCTCGTTGAAGTCGTGGGAACGCACACTTGCGTCACGCTTCTCGGGCATCTCCTTCGCCTTGGTGACGAATTTGAGCATGCGTTGCTGAGCCATGGCTGCGCCTCCCTGCGGGTGTGGTTCGGGTGCGCCTGATTACACTGGCTGAGAAAAAATTAAAAGTCAGCTGTTATGACCTATATGCTCGAAATTCGCGGTCGATTGACGCAGGTCGTGCCGATTTGGGGTAATTTTAGGTCAGTCTTGCTAACATAACCCTCAGTAACCCAACGCGATCGCGATCAAAACCGCACCGCCGACGATGATTCGCCACCAGCCGAAGGGGGCGTACCCATGCTTGCTGACAAAGGCCAACAGCCCGCGGACCACGAAAATCGCCGAGATGAAGGCCATTACGAAGCCGACGGCAATCAGATTGAGGTCGGCCGCGCTCAGCACGTCGCGATTCTTGTACAGGTCATAGGCAAAAGCGCCCGCCATCGTCGGCATCGACAGGAAGAAGCTGAATTCGGCTGCGGCGCGCTTGCTGGCGCCCAGGGCCATTGCGCCAACGATCGTCGCGCCAGAGCGTGACACACCGGGCACCATCGCCAGGCATTGGATCACGCCAATCTTGAAGGCCATCCCCAGCGGCAGGTCCATGGCGTCATCATGGGTCACCGGCAGGTTCATCCGGTCGACGATCAGAAGGATCAGGCCGCCGACCAGCAGCATCACCGCGATCAGTAGCGGAGTCTCGAACAGCACGGTCTTGATGAAATCATGTGCCATTACACCGATCACGACCGCAGGCAGAAACGCCAGCAGGACCGAGCCGATGAACCGCCGTGCGGCGGGATCATGCGGCGCGGCCGCGAAAACGCCGATCAGGCGTTTTGCATAGACGCCCAGAATCGCCAGGATGGCACCTAGCTGGATCACCACCTCAAAGGCTTTCCCGGTGCTTTCGAAGCCCAGGAAATGCCCGGCCAGCAGAACATGGCCCGTGGACGACACCGGGATGAACTCGGTCAGCCCTTCCAGAAGACCCAGAAGCGCGGCAACGAGCGTGTCGTTCATCACAGCGACTTGCGCAGGTTTTTCGCCGAGGCCTGAATCGCGTCATACTGCCCATGCGGGCGGAAGCGCCACAGATAGTCGGGCAGGACGGCACCCATCGGCGTCGGCTTGATGCCTAGATCGGCAAAGCCCTTGGCGCCTTCCGCTACGACATTGTCGTTTTGCAGATTGGCAACCTGATCCAGCGTCAGCACGCGGTTCGTTACCAGGCCCAGCGTCAGGGTCTGCACCGTATCACCGGCCAGCGCGATCGCCTTTGCAACGAAGCGCGGCAGGTCCAGCACCAGACGGCGGCGGTGGATCACCGCCAGCATGCGGCCCATCAGGCCCTTGAACGTGTCGACATCGGGGCCGCCCAGTTCGTAGGTGCCCGTGGCCTGACCCAGAACGCCCTTCACGGCAGCCTGCGCGACATCATCCACATAGACCGGCTGGAAGCGGGTGTTGCCGCCGAAAATCGGCAGCACCGGCCCGAAGCGGGTCATCGCGGCGAATTTGTTGAAGAAGCGATCTTCGCTGCCGAAGATAATCGAGGGACGCAGAATCATCGCCGTGGGGAAATGTTTCAGCACGGCGGCCTCGCCTTCGGCCTTGGTGCGGGCGTAATCGCTCTCGCTGGCGGCATCGGCGCCCAAAGCGGACAGATGCACCAAGGTCTTCACCCCTTCCTTGGCCGCGATTCGCGCGACCAGCGCCGCGCCTTCGGCCTGCACCGCGTTGAATTTGTTCGGGCCTTCGTTGACCAGCAGGCCGACGCAGTTCACCACCGCATCCGCGCCCTTCATCGCTTCGCGCACGCTGATATGGTCGCGAATGTTGCACAGCACGGGTTCGACCTGGCCGACGGCGCCGTAGGGCTTCACGAACAGTGCTTCGTTGGGGCGGCGCACTGCGACGCGCACGCGCCAGCCCTCTTTTGCCATGCGCCGTGCGACATACCGCCCGACAAACCCCGAACCGCCATAGATCGTGACCAGCTTCGACATCGGCTTAGGCCTCATATATTACAAAAAGTCGCACCCTGATTACCGCCAAGCCCCTTGCCAAACAAGGCCAAAGGCTGCGGCGCAGAAAAAGCTGAAAAAATCTTTCAGATCCCCGTTGACACCCCCCGCGGCTCCCGTTACATCGCCCCCCACGACACCTGCCCAGGTGGCGGAATTGGTAGACGCGCACGGTTCAGGTCCGTGTGCCGCAAGGCGTGGAGGTTCGAGTCCTCTCCTGGGCACCAAGTCTTTCCGGTGAACCTGCACCGGTCGCAAGACCCCCGCGAAAGCGGGGGTTTTTCGTTTTTGGGCCGTGGTTTGCGCAGTAGGGCCGGGCCGCGTTGGCAATGTCTGGCGAAAGCGCTTATATGGCGCAAAGCACAGTGAAAGAATTGCCCGTGGCTCTGCATCTGCATCAAAACGACCTGCCCGAAGGGCTCGACCTTGGCCCGGTCGTGGCTGTCGACACCGAAACCATGGGGCTCGATCCGCGCCGCGACCGGCTGTGCCTGGTGCAGCTGTCTGCGGGGGATGGCAGCGCGCATATGGTGCAGATCGCCAGAGGACAGACCGAAGCCCCGCGGCTGTGCGCGATGCTGGCCGATCCGGGCGTGGAAAAACTGTTTCACTTCGCCCGATTCGACATCGCCGCGCTGTATAATGCCTTCGGTGTGGTCACCGCGCCGGTGTTCTGCACCAAGATCGCCTCGCGGATGATCCGCACCTTCACCGACCGGCACGGGCTGAAGTTCCTTCTGCAGGAACTGGTCGGGGTCGATATTTCGAAACAGCAGCAAACCTCGGACTGGGGGGCGGCGCAGTTGACGCAGGCGCAGCTGGAATATGCGGCTTCGGACGTTCTGTATCTGCACCGGCTCAAGGACGAACTGGTCCGCCGTCTGGCGCGCGAGGGGCGCACCGATCTGGCGCAGGCCTGCTTCGATTTCCTGCCCGCGCGGGCGCAGCTGGATCTGCTGGGGTGGGGGGACACCAATGACATCTTCAACCACTGACTATCTGGATACCGCGCGCCGCGTGATCGCGATCGAGCTGGAGGGGTTGCGCCAACTGTCGGACAGTCTGGATGGCAGCTTCTCCCGCGCCGTCGAACTGATCCTGGGCGCGCGCGGCCGGGTGATCGTTTCGGGCATGGGCAAATCGGGCCATATCGCGCGCAAGATCGCGGCGACGCTAGCCTCGACCGGCACGCCCGCGCAATTCGTCCATCCCGCCGAGGCGAGCCATGGCGATCTGGGCATGGTCACGCGCGAAGATGTGGCGCTGGTGCTGTCCAATTCGGGCGAGACGCCGGAACTGGCCGATCTGATCGCGCATACCCGCCGGTTCTCGATCCCGCTGATCGGGGTGGCCAGCCGCCCCGAATCGACTCTGCTGCGGCAGTCGGATGTGGCGATCGTGCTGCCCCAGGCGCCCGAGGCTTGCGGCACCGGCGTTGTGCCCACGACCTCGACCACGATGACGCTGGCGCTGGGGGACGCGCTGGCCGTCGCGCTGATGGAGCACCGCCAGTTCACGCCCGAACATTTCCGTACCTTCCACCCGGGGGGCAAGCTGGGCGCGAAACTGTCGAAAGTGGCGGATCTGATGCACCGCGACATGCCGCTGGTGCCCGAACAGACACCGATGTCAGAGGCGCTTCTGGAAATCAGCCAGAAAGGCTTTGGCGTGGTCGGCGTGACCGACGCCGGGGGGCATCTGGCCGGCATCATCACAGATGGTGACCTGCGGCGCCACATGCAGGGGCTGCTCGATCACACGGCTGCCGAGGTGATGACCCAAAACCCGCGCACCATCGCCCCCGATGCCCTGGCAGAGGCCGCTGTCGCCGTGATGAACGAGCGCAAGATCACCTGTCTGTTTGTCGTGGCCGATGGGCAACCGCAGGGCATCTTGCACATCCACGACTGCCTGCGGGCCGGGGTGGCGTGATGCATTACGACAACCGGCATTCGGCTCTGGTGGTCTGGGCGAAGATCGCTCTGCCGTTGGCCGCGCTCGGGTTGTTGTCCACGATGTTTCTGTTTTCCGGCAAGGTCGATCCCGGCGCTGCCCGGCTTTATGCCGAGGTCGATGTCGACGCGCTGGCGCGCGAACCGCGTATGACCGCCCCGCAGTTCGCCGGCATGACGCAGGAAGGCGCCGCGCTGACGGTCACCGCGCAGACGGCGATGCCCGACCCGAACGGGGGCGGGGCCACCGCCGAGCGCCTGGCGGCCAAGCTTGAAAGCACCGGGGGGCTGGTGACGGAGCTGACGTCGAAAACCGGGCGGCTGGACCCTGCACAAGGCCAGATTTTGCTGAGCGACGGTGTGGGTGTGCAAACCTCGGCGGGCTATCGCCTGGCGACGGACCGCATCGAGATCGCCACCGACCACACCAGCGTGATCGCCCCGGGCCCGGTGCAGGGCGAAGCCCCCTTCGGCACCATCTCGGCCGATTCGATGGCGCTGACTGCGGCCTCTGCGGATGGCCCGCACGATCTGGTTTTCAATGGCCATGTGAAGCTGGTATATCAGCCGAAGGAATGAGGGTTAGGTCATGTTGCTCCGTGTTTTCGCGCTTGTGCTGATGTTGGCCCCCGGGGCGGCGCTGGCGCAGCAGGTGGCCTTCGGTGGGCTTCGTGCCGACACGTCTGCGCCGGTCGAGATCACCGCCGACAGCCTTGCGGTCAATCAGGAGGATGGCACCGCCGTTTTCAGCGGCAATGTCCTGATCGTGCAGCAGGACATGCGCCTGCAGGCGGCCAATGTGCGCGTCGAATACGGCGACGATCACAGCCAGATCAAACAGCTGCATGCCTCCGGTGGGGTGACCCTGGTCTCTGCCAGCGACTCGGCCGAGGCGCGCGATGCGGTCTATGAGGTCGCCACTGGCCAGATCGTGATGACAGGCGATGTGCTGTTGACCCAGGGCAGCAATGTCATGGCCGGGCAGAAACTGTCGGTCGATCTGAAAACCGGCACCGGCCAGATGGACGGGCGGGTGCGCACGATCCTGCAACCGGGGGGCAATTGATGGCCCTGACCGGCAGTTCCGATGTCGCCGATCTGGTGGCCGAAGATGGTGCGGGCGGCCTGCGCGTGGTCAACCTGCGCAAGAGCTATCGCCGCCGTCTGGTGATCCGCGATGTGTCGATGCATCTCAACCGCGGTGAGGTCGTTGCGCTGCTGGGGCCCAATGGCTCGGGCAAGACCACCTGTTTTTACAATATCGCCGGGCTGATTACCCCCGATTCCGGGCAGGTGACGATCGACGGCACCGATGTGACCACCCTGCCGATGTATCGCCGGGCCCGTCTGGGCATCGGCTATCTGCCGCAGGAGGCTTCGATCTTTCGCGGTCTGAGCGTCGAGCAGAACATCATGGCCGTGCTGGAAATCGCCGTGTCAGAGCCGCACAAGCGGCGCGAACGGCTGGAGGAACTGCTGGGCGATTTCTCGATCGGTCATCTGCGGCAGGCGCCCGCGCTGGCTCTGTCGGGCGGGGAACGTCGGCGCGTCGAAATCGCGCGCTGCCTGGCGGCCGATCCGAAATATCTGTTGCTGGACGAACCCTTCGCGGGGGTCGACCCGATCGCGGTCAGCGAGATCCGCGCTCTGGTGTCGCACCTGAAGGAGCGGGGCATTGGCGTGCTGATTACCGATCACAACGTGCACGAGACCCTCGAGATCGTCGATCGGGCTTATATCCTGCACGACGGCAAGGTTCTGATGTCGGGACGCACTGAAGATGTGGTGCGCGACGAAAATGTGCGCCGTGTCTATCTGGGGCAGAATTTCCGCATCCAGTAGGGTGCTGCACTGCGGCGTAGGTCACCCGTTGACACCTCCGGCGTTCCGTTCCCAAATGAGACAAATGCGTGAACACCGCCTCACTTCCCGTGTGACTGCGCCGCGAGATTTCGGCAGGCCGAAAATTGTGCGTTCTGCGTCTTGCCGGTGGACCACGCCCCGTTTTCCGATATTAACCGGTCTGCAACCCGAATATGAAATTCCGGGACCAGACCTTTGACGTGAAGGAGAAGCCATGCGTTACCAGATCAGCGGCAAACAGCTCGACGTGGGTGAAGCGCTGCAAAGCCATGTGAAGTCCGAGCTGGGCGAAACGGTGGAAAAATATTCTCAGCGCCCGACCGATGCCACCGTGGTTTTCTCGCGCAATGCGCATGAATTCCTGTGCGAAGCCACGGTTCACCTGTCGACCGGGCTGACCGCTGCGGCGACCGGCCATGCGACCGAGATCTACGCCGCTTTCGAAGCGTGCCGCGAAAAGATGGACAAACAGCTGCGCCGCCACAAGCGTCGCCTGAAAGACCACCACAAGGAACGCGTCGAGCCGGTTGAATTTGACCAAGCGGGCCTGTATGTCCTCGCCGCGGATGATGAGGAGTCGGAGGCCGACGGCAGCAGCCTCGCACCTGTGATCGTGGCCGAGATGGAAACCAAGGTTCCCACCCTGTCGGTCGGCGAGGCAGTGATGCAGATGGAGCTGGCTGGCGCGCCGCTGCTCGTGTTCCGCAACGAGAAACACGGTGGGGTCAACGTCGTGCATCGCCGCGATGACGGCAATGTGGGCTGGATCGACCCGCGCAACAGCAAGTGAGCGCCTGACATGGCAGGCGCGGAAAATGGACAAATGGATCTTTCCAACCTGCTCAAGCCGGGCGCCGTCAAGGCCTTGGCCAATGTAACGAGCAAGAAGCGCCTGTTTCAGGATCTCGGGGATATCGCGCATTCAGCCTACGGGCTGGATGCGGCCCAAACCGTCGATGCGCTGCAAGAGCGTGAAAGCCTCGGGCCCACCGGCGTGGGTCATGGGGTGGCGCTGCCGCATGCGCGTCTGCACGGGTTGAAGTCTGTCGTGGGTGTATTCCTGCGCCTCGAACGCCCGCTCGATTTCGATGCGGTGGACCGGCTGCCGGTCGATCTGGTCTTTGCGCTGTTCGCGCCCAAGGATTCGGGCGTCGATCATCTCAAGGCGCTGGCCTTGGTGTCGCGCACGATGCGCAGCGCTGAAACCTGTGCGAAGCTGCGCGCCAACACCGACCCGTCGGCGCTGCATGCGGTGCTGACCGCCGCGCAGGGTGTGCAGGCGGCCTGATCAGGCCGCGTTCCACGCCCCAAATCCGAATTGCATGAAATCGCGCATGTAAGTGTCGCGCGCGGCCGCTTCCAGTTCGGGGCTCCAGATCTCGGCCAGTTTGAAGGGCGCGGTATCGGTTTCGCCAAGGTCCAGGGGCGGCGCGGCAATGCCCGCGGCCTGGGTCAGATAGGCCAGATCCTGCGCCAGACGCTCCTCCCGGGCCAGCAGATCGGGCAGCGCAAATTGCGCGAATCCCTGCAATGCGGCCGACTGGCTGGCCCAGAGCGCATGCACCGGCAGGCTGGTTTGCGCGTTCAGATTGGCCTTCAGCCAGCGGATGAACTCTAACAGAGCCTGGGCGTAATCGGCCGGCCCGATGCTTTTCCCTTCGGCGGGCAGTGGCAGCTTGTAGGCGTTTCGCAGAATATCGCGGCTTTCAGCAAAGGCCGGCCAGTGCAGCACCGCGGCAAAGGCCAGATGTGCGCGCATCAGCGGATGGCGCAGCACCGTGAAGCTGCGATGGCCGGGATGCTTGCGCTTCCACTGCCGCAGGGTCTTTTGCGAGAATTTTTCCTCTAGCGGCCCAATCTGCGCCATCCAGCCACGGATTTGCGCATCCAGCGCCGGGCGCAGCGGCATATAAAGCAACCCTGCCTTGGCGCAGCCGACGAAGCCCGGCACGTTCGGGCCTCGGCGCGGTTCGAAATTCGGTGTGCGCGACAGGTTGAACCTGTCCATCCGGGCCAGCGACGCCTCCATCCCGGCGAAATCGGTCACCTTGGCTTCCAGCGGTTCGGGATTTTGCGGCACCAGACTGTCGGGCAGGGCAGCCAGCCGTGCCTCAAGCCCAAGCCAGGCCGCCAGCCCGTTCAGAACGTCCAGATCCTGCGCATCTTCGTAGTCGATATAGAACGCGCTTTGCCCGCTGGTTTGCAGCGCATGCATCAGCACGATCTGAAAGCCCTGCAACTGCGCCAGATGGTCCTCGAACTCGGCGGCATCGAAATCGGCCTGCGCGGCCTTGCGGTGTTTCGCGTCGCCCAGCTTCCACTGTCCGGTCGCGCGGGCGATTTTCAGGCTGACGTAGCTGTCAATCGGATTGCGGGTCAGCACGATCTTGGCGCAGGTCGGGTCGGCCAGTATCGCCTCCAGCACGCGCGGGTCGTGGTCGTGGAAATAGCGGCAGCCGTTCAGCCCGGGCGCCGCCACGATCTTGCGCCACAGATGCATCGGTTCGGCATCGCGCGCGGCCTGCGTGACGCCCAGCAACTCGGTGCGTTTGGGGTAACCGATCAGCGCGGGATTGAAGGCCTCGCCGTGACAGGTCACGCCGGGCAAGGCGTTGAGCGCCGCTTCCAGCAGATTCGAGCCGGTGCGCATTTCGGCAAAGATCACGAAGCTGTCGAATTTGGGCATGAAATCACTTCACCAGATAGGGGCGCCCACGACGCGAGGCATTGGGCCGCGGATCGCCGCCGACAGGGAAATCGCCCATCAGCCGTGGCTGCATCCCCTGATTTTTCAGGTTCTGCAGGAACTGGCCGAAACCGGTCAGGTCCACCATCTGCGGCGCCTCGGTCAGGCGGCGGGTCGCGCGGGGGCTGATCTCGTCGATGATGGTCTGCAGCGGCTCCATCGGGTTTTCGACGAAATCGGCCATGTTCCAGATCCGCACCCGCGCCTTCACATACATCGAGCGCAGGATCGACAGGTGGTTGAGTTCAAGTTGCTGCAACCGCGCGGCCTCGGCCCGGATCGTTGCAAAATTCTCGTTCGAGCGGAACAGCGGCACGGCCCATGCGCCGCTGATGACCGAAATCTGCGCATTCGGATCGGTGGCGGTGAACCAGTTGATGTCCTGTGTGTCCCGGGGGCTGAACATGAAGCACTGTCGTTCGCCGCGCGAGTTCCAGATGACATTGGTCAGGAAAGCGCGGGGGTTGTAGTCGCGCAATTTGGCCGAATCGCTCAGGCAGCCGTTGAACATCGTCTCGCCGCCGGCGAATTCCGCGCGCCCGGGGGCGAACAGGTGGCCGTGGACCCGCGCGCCAACATATTTCGACAGCCATCCGTCGAAATTCTCGAACAGGTCGGAAAACCCCTGAAAGATCGAATAGGGCGCCGAGGTCTTGCCATTTTCGCGGTCGAGCAGCGGAAAGCGGCTTTGCATGTAAAGCCCGGGGCGGCCCTTGGTGCGTCGCTCGACCGCCTTGGCAAACAGCCGGTCGATCTTGGCCGGATTCGGTTCGGCAGTGCTTTCCGCTTCCTGTCGGGCCGACAGGAACGTGGCATAGAGCCGTTCGGCGCGGGGCCATATCTTGCGCGCCACAAAGCAATCCGAGCGGCGCAACAGCTGCAGGTGGTCGTCGTAGAAGATATGCGGCTTGCCCTGAAAATCGAATTTCGACAGCGTCAGAGAGCGGCTTTCGATCGAGGTTGCATAAAGCCGCGCGAGCGTCTGGAAATAGCTCTCGTCCGGGATCCAGACCTTTTTGAAATAGCGGTCGTAGGTCGGGCGTTCGGGATCTTGCAGGATCGCGCTCAGGGTCTGGCGCGTCAGGCACCACCACTGGCTGCCCAGATGCGGCACCAGCCCTGCGGGGATCTTGCGTTTCAGCCCCAGGCGGCGCTGCAGATGCACATAGCGGTCGAATAGACGGCGTTGCTTTTTCCAGGAAAACGGAAAACGCAGGGTGAAGCGTTCCATGTCGATGCCGCCGACCGTCCAGTCGACTTCGGCGGTGGTGACGCTTTCGATGAAATCGGTGTAAGGCCGCGCATCAAGGTAATCGACCAGCTCTTGCACCGGGCGCAGCGGCAGGCAGGCGCCCGAGGCAAGGAAGACATGGCGCACCTCGGCATGACGCGCCAGCATTTGCTCGGAGGCGGCCTGCGCGGCGGCGACGAGTGACCAGGTGCCCCAGTCGCATTTGTAGCGCCGCGAAAACGAGATGGTGTCGAAATCGGCCACAGCGGCCCGCAGCCCGTTGAATTCGCGATCGGGCACGCGTTTATCCACATGAATGACCACCGGCGCGCCGTTCGTGGCCCAGAACCGCGCAACCTGCGCGGCGCGGTCCAGCGCCGTGTGGCACATCATAATGAAACCGATGCTCACCCCCGCGCCCTCATGCCCAGTTGCCCTTGGAAATCAGCCCCAGAATTTCGAGCTGACGCCAGTTGATGTATTTCTCGGACCATTTGCACCACAGCTCGGGCTCTTCGCTGAGCATTCTGGCATAGGCCTTGTATTCGCGTGATCCGGCGAAATGTTCGCGCCGTTCCAGCTCTTCGGTGACCTTATCGGCCATCGGCGACAGGAATTTGGCATGCAGCAAACAGCCCGACGCCTTTTCACCCCCCCATTCGTCATAGACCGTATTCAGCCCGCGAGGCAGCAGCATATGCGTCGAGGATGTGAAGGCGAAGGATCGTTCCCATTTCACCAGCGGGATCTTGTTGAGGGACGGTGCCGCCTGCGGTTTGTGCGCGAAGAACATGCGCGCCCGCGGCCCGCCCTGAATCCAGAGGTTATGAAGCTGGGGATTCTTGGAAATCGTGTAATTGCCGCTGTCGAACCAGCAGGCGATCTCGAACGGGTCCTGGCCCTCTTTGTAGGGCACGGCGTCGATCGGTCCCTTGGGATACATGTCCAGCAACATCGCCGGGAAAGAGCGGATGTCGTAAGTATCCAGCCAGTCGGTCAGCGCGGTGATCGGGCGGGTGTCGCAAAACGGGTAGACAAAGAATTCGTCCGGGTCGACCGTCAGCGTCCAGTGCCCGGTGCCGTATTTGCGCAGCAGCCAGTTCATCCAGTCGACGCCGAAACGCGCGCGTTTGTAACTTGCCTCGGTCCGCCACAGCGAAACGTCGGGCTGCGCCTTGAGGTAGGCGGTGGAGCCGTCGTCCGAGGCGTTGTCGACGATCAGGAAGTGATGAACCCCCATGTCGCGATAGTAGCGCAGGAAATAGGGCAGGCGGATGCGTTCGTTGCGCAGGGTGACGAAGGCCAGGATGTCGCCGCGCCCGATCTTGCCCGTCTGGTCGTTGAGCATGCACAAGTCCCGCCTCTTGCGGAATGCGCGATAGAGACGGCGCTTGCGCTCAAGGCGCAGGCGGTATGTGCTCCAGATGCTCAACCCGGCCCTTTCCCGGCGGTCATGTTTCTGCGGTATGGATTGTTTCTCTCACGTCTTCTTTAAGACGATATTGAAATGCTCTGTCCACGTCGGAATGATAATTTTCGTGTATTCCGTGCGGATTGCTTCATCCGTCGCTGCAGTGCCCCCCGTCAGTTTTTTTATGATCTGCAGCCAATCATAGGGGGCGTCGGGGTTTGCGTAAATGGCGCTGTTGCCAAGCAATTCCTGCGTGGCAGGCAGGGGGCTGGCGACAACGGGCGTTCCAAGTGCAGCCGCTTCCAGAACAGGCAGGCCGAAGCCTTCGGCAAAGGACGGCATCAGCAGCGCCTGCGCCCGCGCCAGCAGGGCGGAAACCGCGGCATCGGGCAGGTCGGCGCGTTCCTGCACCACACAGCCCTGCGCGATTGCTTGATCCAGCCGGGCGAAGACCGCCTCGTTGCGCCAGCCGCGCCGCCCTAAAACCAGCAGCCGCGGGATTTGGTCTTCGGGCATTTCGGTCGACATCCTGTCCCAGACATCCAGCAGCAGCGCATGGTTCTTGCGCGGCTCGATCGTGCCCAGCGTCACGAAATAGCCGGGCAGCAAATCCAGATCGCCGGGGATCTGTGCGGGATCTGGCGGTGCGGTGGTGATCCCCAGATGCGCCACCAGAACCGGCGGCAGGGGCAGGCCCAGCCGCGCGGCATGGCGCGCCAGATCGGCGGCGGTTGCGGCGGAATTGGCAAGGATCAGATCCGCATTGCCCAGCGTGGCGGCAAAGCTGGCCGCAAACCGTTCGGGCTCGCCCTCGCGCGCGAATTGCGGGAAGTCGAGCGGGATCGTGTCATGCAGCATCGCGGTGATGCGCAAACCAGGCACGCGCTTCAGGCGTCGCAGGGTCTCGGGGCGTAGCGTGGTCTGGCCGACGTTGATGTAGCGGGCGGGTGTGGGAAGATGCCGCGCGATCAGGCGGGTCAGCGCGCGATGACCCGCGCGGGCGATGGCCCGCGCCCGCAGGCCCGCTTCAAGCCGTGTGCGTAGTCCGCGTCGTCCGCGCAACCGGTCGAACCATCCGGCACATGGCAGCGTTTCGGGCGCGCTGAGGGCGGCGAACAGGAATTCGGCCTCGGCCCCACGCAGCAGCAGATAGCCATAGCCGGTGCGGCACAGCAGGTAGAGCGGAACCGGCTCGTGGCGCAAATGGTCCAGATAGGCGGCTTCGACCCGGTCGACTCCGGTCAGCGGCCCCAGCCCTACCCGCGACACCAGCCGCGTGACATCCAGCAGACGTGCCGCCGGCTCAGGTCTCATAGTGGCCGGTCTGATGCCAGCGCCAGGCATCGGCGATCATGGTCTTCAGATCGGCGCGCTTGGGCGCCCAGCCCAGTTCCGACATTGCCTTGGTCGAGCCCGAAACCAGCACCGCCGCATCGCCGGGGCGGCGCGCGCCCTCGATGATCGGCACCTCGCGATTGGTCACGCTACGCGACTGGGCAATGACATCGCGCACCGAAAAGCCGCTGCCGGTACCCAGACAGAACACTTCGGAGCCCTTGCCCGCCTCAAGCCATTTCAGCCCCAGAACATGGGCGTCGACCAGATCCGAGACATGCACATAGTCGCGAATGCAGGTGCCATCGGCGGTGGGGTAATCCGATCCGAAGACCGTCAGCGCCGGGCGTTTGCCCGCGATCGCATCCAGCATCAGCGGGATCAGATGCGTCTCGGGTTGGTGGAATTCGCCCACCTCGGCCTCGGGGTCGCAGCCCGCCACGTTGAAGTAGCGGAAGATCACCGAATTCAGCCCGTGGCTGTTGCCGAAGTCACGCAGCATGTCCTCGATCGCGCGCTTCGATCCGCCGTAGGCGTTGATGGGTGCCTGCCGGGTGGATTCATCCAGCACCACCCCGTCCTGATCGCCATAGGTTGCGCAGGTCGAGGAAAAAACGAAATCGAGGCAACCCGCGGCGACGGCCGCCTCGATCAGTGTCAGGCTGGAAAGCACATTGCCGCGCCAGTATTTGCCGGGGGCTTTCATCGACTCGCCGACCAGGCTGAGGGCCGCGAAATGCATGACCGCAACCGGCCGCCATTTCGCGAACACCTCATCCAGACGGGCACGGTCGGCAAGATCGCCCTCTTCGAGGGGGCCGAATTTGACCGCGTCGCGCCAGCCGGTGACAAAGCTGTCATAGGTGACCGGCACATAACCCGCGTTACGCAGCGCCTTGCAGGCGTGCGAACCGATATATCCGGCGCCGCCGGTTACCAGAACATGCTTGGCCATCGGTTATTCGGCCGCCGTGCGCATCGCCATCACTTCGCTCAGATAGTCCGAGAACTCGTCGCGCAGATCCTCGCGGGCCAGACCGAAGGCCACCGTCGCCTGCAGGAAGCCCGCCTTGGTGCCGCAGTCGTAGCGCTGGCCGCGGAAACGGAAACCATAGACCGGATTGCCCGCCTCGATTTCCTCGGCGATGGCATCGGTCAGCTGGATCTCGCCCCCGGCGCCCTCTTTCTTTTTGTTCAGGTTGGTCATCACATTCGGGGTCAGGATGTAGCGCCCGATCACCGCCAGGTTCGAGGGCGCATCCTCGGGCTTGGGCTTTTCGACCATGCCCTTGACCTTGACCATCGCGCCCATGTCCTCGTCGATGTCCAGCACCCCGTAGGACGAGGTCCGTTCATGCGGGACTTCCATCGCTGCCACGACGTTGCCGCCGGTCTCGTTATAGGCTTCGACCATCTGCGCAAGGCACGGCTTGTCGGCGGCGATCACGTCATCGGTCAGAATGACCGCGAAGGGCTCGTTGCCGACCAGACGCCGCGCGCACCACACAGCATGGCCCAGGCCTAGCGGACGGTTCTGGCGCACATAGGCAATCGCGCCCGAATCCATATTGGTGGCTTTCAGGGTTTCCAGAAGTGCGGTCTTGTTGGCTTTGCGCAGCGAGCTTTCCAGCTCGGGGGCATCGTCGAAATAATCTTCAAGCGCGGATTTCCCGCGCGAAGTCACAAAGATAAATTCCTTGATTCCGGCGGCGCGGGCCTCGTCGATCGCATATTGGATCAACGGACGGTCCACCAATGTCAAAATCTCTTTCGGGATCGACTTGGTGGCGGGGAGGAATCGGGTCCCGAGACCTGCGACAGGAAAGATCGCTTTCGTGACCTTGCGTTTCATATGCACACCTATAATTCCGGACAAATGCGTCCTTTTTATGTGGTCATTTTAGGCTCGAAACGGGATTGGAACAAGTTCCGCTGCACGCGACGGCGAAACTTAAGGCAGGCTGTTGCCGATGGATGCTGCAACTGCATCGGTTCGCGACATTTGCTGCATGTCCGGTCAGGGATTGCGCAGGTCTGCAATTCGGCTGGCCTCGTGGCGCACCCTGGCACGGAAACCAAAAGGTCGAAAAAACGGATCCTGGCGCCCGGCGCGGCCCCAAAGCCCGCCGTTTTGTTCCCAATACCCTTGCGGGTGAAACCAGTGCCGGTGGCGACGGATCGAGGGGCCGAACAGCAGCAGCGTGACCAAATCGCCACGGGCGGCGGCGCGTGCCGCAGCGCGACGCTTGCGCCAAGCTTGCCAGACCCGCCCGGCAATGATGCGGCGTGGGCGCGGCCCTGCGGGGAAAGGCAGGAAGGCTGTGGTGTCGGACAACAGCGGCGCCAGATCGGGCAGGGGGCGGGCGCGGCCTTCCTTCAGCCCGGCCTGGAGCGTGGTCAGGATCGGCGCCAGGTCCTGTGGCTCCAGCGCGCCGTCGATCATGTAGCGTAAAAGCCGGTTGCGTTGGCGTGCGGTCAGCGTGGCGCTGGCTGCCTCCAGATCGGCGTGCGCAGGGGCGTATTTGCGCCAGAACACCGCCATGGAGGCGCCGATCTGATGCAGGTCGGTCGGCGCGCGGTCAACTGCACGCCGGGCCGAGGCGGCAAAGCCGTGATGCACCTGCGCGCCCGGGACGATCGCGGTCAGATGCCCATCTGCAGCCAGCCGCATGTTCAGGTCCGTCTCGTCCAGATAGAACTGAAAGCCTGGATCGAAGCCGCCGAGTTGCAGGATCGTGTCGCGACGAAAGGCGCAGTTGGTGCCTTCGGTGCGAATCGCCCGTCCGGCGGTCGGGGCGTGCAGGCTGGGCGCGGTTTCGTCAACCATCAAGGGGCTGGTCTGCCCCATCCGGTCGCAGCTGCTGGCCTGCCATTGAAACGAAATCCCGTTGCGGCCGCGCACGAACCCGCCGGCCGCCGCCACACGCGGATCGGCGAAGGGGGCGGTCAGGCGGCACAGCCAGGTCGGTTCGGGCACGGCGTCATCGTCGATGAAGGCCACCACCGGGGCGGCCGCCTGCCTCAACCCGGCATTGCGTGCAGCAGAGATATTGGGCGCATCGAAGGCCACCCGCTTCACGGCCAGATCCTCGGTCGCAGCAAGCCCCTCGGGGTCGGCCACGACGATCACCTCGAAGTCGGGGTGGTCGAGCTGCGCCAGCCCGGTCAGGCAGCGGGTCAAGGCGGCGGCGCGGTGGCGCGAAACGACGATCACGCTCGTCCGCACCACCGCCGTGTCGCTCATTCCAGCCCCATCTCGGCCATCATCGCCTCGATCCGCGGCACGTCCGAGGGGTTGTTCAGCTCCCAGAACTGGCGCCCGCGCGCGGCCACTTCGGTGCACAGCACCGCGCGCCCGTTTTCCAGAAAGCGCAGCTGCTCCAGTCCTTCCAGCGTTTCCAGCGGCCCGACCGGCCAGGTCGGATATTCCGCCAGTGTTTCGGGGCGGTAGGCATAGACGCCGACATGGTGGAACACCGGCGTCGGGTCTTCGGGCGCATAGCGGGCGGCGGTGAAGGGGATCACCTCTTTCGAGAAATAAAGCCCGCGATTTTCCGCCCCGAACACCGCCGTCGTTCCGCCCACGCGGTCGTTGCGGCGGTCTTCTTTCAGCGCCTCCAACATCGCGCCTTCGCAGCGCAGCACCGGGGTTGCCAGTTCCGCCCAGGGGTTGGCACGCAGCCCGGCCACCAGATCCTCGATGAACCAGGCGGGGGTCAGCGGTGCATCGCCCTGCAGGTTGACCACGATGTCATAGCCGCCGCCCAGATTGGCCAGCGCCTCGGCACAGCGTTCGGTGCCGTTTTGGCAGGCCTCCGAGGTCATCACCACCTCGGCGCCGAAGCCCTCGGCCTCGGCCTGAATGCGCGGATCATCGGTGGCCACGACGACGCGGTCGGCGCCCTGCACCGCCATCGCCGCTTCCCAGCTGCGCCGGATCAGGGTTTTCGATTGGCCGGAAACCCCGGTCAGTGCGACCAGCGGCTTGCCGGGATAGCGGGTCGAGGCGTAGCGGGCGGGAATGACGATCAGAACAGACATCATTTCACCAGCAGAACGCCGGGGGCGAAGGCGATGAAAAACGGGTTTTCGAAGCCGGGCTTGCCATAGGTGAAGGGGCTGTGGTCATCGAAGCGCACCATCTCGCCGCCCGCGCCGCGCAGCACCGCGTCGCCCGCGGCCGTATCCCATTCCATCGTGCGCCCAAGGCGCGGGTAAAGATCGGCCTCGCCCGTTGCCACCAGACAGAATTTCAGCGAAGACCCGGCCGAGGTCATGTCTTTCACGGCATATTGATTGATGTAATCGTCGGTGGCCTGATCGCGATGCGACTTCGAGGCCACGACCATCAGCCCGCGATTGTCGGGGACCGAGACAGTGATCGGCACTTGCGCACCGATAGTGTCCTTGTCGAACGGCCCTGTTTCCTCGACCGCGCGCCCGTCCGCCAGCGTATAGAACAGCCGCTCGCGGGCCGGGGCATAGACCACACCGCGCAGCGGCACACCGTTTTCGACATAGGCGATATTGACCGTGAAATCGCCGCGCCGCTTGATGAATTCCTTTGTGCCATCAAGGGGATCGACGATCAGGAAGGTGCTGACATTCTGGCTGTGACTGGCGGCTTGCTCTTCGGTGACCAGCGGCATTCCGGGAAACGCCTCGGCCAGCCCGGCCGAAATCAGCGCATCGGCGGCCTCGTCGGCCTCTGTCACCGGCGAGGCATCGGATTTCGATTTCACCTCGAATTCGGGAGAGTTGTAGATTTCCATGATCTTGTCGCCTGCCTCCAGTGCAAGGCGGCGCATCACCACAACAAGGCGTTCAAAATCCATTTTCACTCCATTCCGGCCCGAATTTGGCCCGATTGCTATGCTGTTTGTCTAACCTTATGATAGTCCGTCAAGGGAACGGCAAGTTTTCCACGGCATAATCACGCCAACAGCCAGCGCGGCAGGGTCATGTTCAGAGCAGCACGCAGCAATTCCACGCTTGGATCGACCTTCAGCCTGCTGGAGCTGATCTATCATGCGACGGTGCGCTCGATCCGCCGCAGCCACGGCAATGCCATCATCGGTCTGATCATGAACATGTTTCAGACCATGCTGCTGGTATTCACCTTCTACATCATGTTCGGTGTTCTGGGGATGCGCGGTAACAGCGTGCGGGGCGATTTCCTGCTGTATGTGATGAGCGGGATTTTCCTGTTCATGACCCATACCAAGGCGATGGGCGCGGTCTTCGGGGCCGAAAGTTCGACCTCGCAGATGATGAAGCACGCGCCGATGACGACGGCGGTCTCGATTTCGGCGGCGGCGCTGGGCGCGCTTTACATCCAGCTGCTTTCAATGCTGGTGGTGATGTATCTGTATCACGCGGCGTTCAAACCGATCGAGATCTACAACTGGGTCGGCGCCATGGGGATGGTTTTCCTGTCGTGGTTCACCGGGGTTGCACTGGGCATGGTGTTTCTGGCGGCCAAGCCCTGGGCACCCGATGTCGTCGGTGTGATCCAGCAGGTCTATTCCCGCGCGAACATGATCGCGTCGGGAAAGATGTTCCTGGCCAATACCCTGCCGCACAAGATGCTGGTTCTCTTCAACTGGAACCCGCTGTTTCACACGATTGACCAGGCGCGGGGCTTCACCTTCATCAATTACAACCCGCATTTCTCGAACTGGCAGTATCCGCTTTATGTCGGTCTGGCCTTCCTGATGATCGGCCTGATGGGTGAATTCTATACCCGGCAATATGCCTCGATCAGCTGGAGCGCGCGGCGCTAGGCGCCTGCGCGTCCCGGCAGGTCAGGCGCTGCGGATCGTGTCGCCGCGCTGCAATGTCGGTTCCAGTTCGATCACCTCGCCGCCGATCAGCCCCGAATGTGGACGCCCGGCGATGATTTCGGCCGCCTTGCGACCGATTTCGCGGCGGCAGGCATCCATCGTCGCCAAGCGCCGCGGCAACCCGTCCAGCAGGTCAACGCCGTTGAACCCGGCCAGGCCAACGCGCCCGGGCACGTCAATGCCGTTGTCCAGACACCACAGCAACCCGCCGGCGCCGATCATGTCGTTGGAGTAATATAGAAAATCAAGGTTGGGAGAGCGTTTCAGGATCGCCTCTGTCATCTCGCGCCCCTTCAACAGCGCGGAACCGCCGGAATAGAATTCCTCGTCCTCCAGCTGCAGCCCGGCGGCAGCCAGCCCCTCCTTGAAGCCTTCCAGCCGTTTGCGGGCGCGGTGATCCTCGGGCATCTTCGTGCCCAGAAATCCGATATGACGATAGCCCGCCGCGACGATGGCCTCGGCCATGTGCAACCCTGCCCGGCGATGCGAGATCCCAACGACCGAATCGACGCCGGAACCGTCGACATCCATGATCTCGACAATCGGGATGCCGGCGTTTTCCAGCATGGCACGCGCCGAGTCGGTGTGCTCCAGCCCCGCGATGATCACCCCCGAGGGGCGCCAGGACAGCATTTCGTAAAGCACCGCCTCTTCTTTCTGCGGCGAATAGTTGGTCACGCCGACCACCGGCTGCAGCCCGGTATCCTCCAACTCTGCCGAAATCCCGGACAGCACCTCGGGAAACACCAGGTTCGACAGCGAAGGGATGATCACCCCCACAAGATTTACGCGCTGCGATGCCAGTGCCCCCGCGATCTTGTTGGGCACATAGCCCAGTGCCTTGGCCGCCCCCAGCACCTTTTCGCGCGTGCTGTCGGACACATCGCCGCGATTGCGCAGCACCCGGCTGACCGTCATTTCCGAAACCCCCGAGGCTTCGGAGACGTCACGCAGGGTCAGCGGTCGGCGGGGGTCGGTAGGGGGACGGGTCAATCGACGAGCCTTTCGTTGGGATTGTCCTTGTTAGACTCATATATTTCTGTTGCGCAAGCGTCTGGCAAGCGCTATGTTAGCGATAACGGCACTGGAGAAGACTCCGAAAATCCGGTGCCTGACAGATCCGACGCGTGTGTAGAATCCGATCACGGGTCCGGAACATCAAGGGGGGAACGGTCGGCCAACCGTTCCCCCTGTTCCTATCTGCCCTTCCTCTCCCTGTGGCTTGCGCAAATCACGAATTGCCCCCATTAAGGGCCTGTGGCCCCGTGGCTCAACTGGATAGAGCAGCCCCCTCCTAAGGGGCAGGTTACAGGTTCAAATCCTGTCGGGGTCACCAATCTCCCCTCAAAATATTGAAATACCTTACTTTTTAGGCGTGCTTTTGAGCGGGGGAAGATCGGTGCAGCGCGATGCCCGGGAAATTGTCGGCCTGATGTGTCCGATGTATTTCCGCCGGTGTCCCGGGCCTATGCATGCCTCCGGCGTCTCGTTTCTGAAGAGCCGAGCCTGGGGAAACTGTGGCGGCTGACCGATCACGTTTCTTCGATCAGTGCATGCTGCGGTTGCATCCATTGGTCGGAAATGGTCATTCTTTTTCTGGGCCATGCGTATGATTTCTCGCGCCTTTCAGCCCGAATTGTCCCAGAAGAAAGCATTCGATCATGTTTGGCCCAAGTCCCAGGGATATTCCGGCGGCTCTGCAGAAGGCGCGGGCTTTGCAGATGGCGGGGCGGCTTGGCGATGCGCATGAGCTTTACAAGGCGATCCTTGCGCTCCGGCCAGACACCGTCGAGGCCCTGTATCAGATCGGCAAGATCGGCATTGCGGCGCGCGATTATCGCGGCGCGGCGCGGGTCCTGGCCAAGGCGCAGCGGTTGCGCCCCGAAGACCCGATCATCCTGACGACTTATGCCGAAGCGCTGCGGGATGCAGGCTCGATCGAGAAGGCCGTCGACAAGTTCAGGGAGCTGATCCGATTGCAGCCGAACGACATGGCCGCGCGGCTGGCTTTGGGTCAGTTGCTGCAGCGTGCCGGAGACTTCGAGGCCGCGGAAAGGGAGTTTCGCCGTGCGATCAGGCGGGTGCCCCACAATGGCACGCTTTATCTTGCGATGCTGTCGAGCAAGAAACTGCGCAAGGGCGACCCGCTGATCTCGGAGATGCTCCGGATCTACAAGGCCCATGACCTGCCGCCACGCCAGCATGCCCACCTGTGTTTCGCGCTGGCCAAGGCGATGGAGGACAGCGGCCAGACCGACCGGGTGTTCCGTTTCCTGAACGAGGCGAATGCCGAAATGCGCGCATTGATGCCTGCCACGCTCGACCCGATTGCGGAGCGTCGCAAGGAAGTCGAGGGGTTGATCGAGGTTTTCCGGGATGCGGATTTCGGGACGCCGGGCCTTGAGCCGGACGACAGTTTCGCCCCGATCTTCGTCACCGGCATGCCCCGGTCCGGCACAACCCTTGTCGAGCAGATCCTCGCAAGCCATTCGCAGGTCACCGGCGCGGGCGAGATCCTGATGCTGACGGGGGCGCTGCGAAAGCTCGTTCACGTCAAGCAGGGGGATGGGTTGCGGGCTTTGGCCGACATCCCGCGCGAAGAGATGGAGGCGGTCCGCACCTTCTATCGCAGTGTTCTGCGCGGGCAGGTGGCTTTCGACCGGTACGTTACCGACAAGACACTGACCAGCTATCTGTTTATCGGGCTGATCCGGCACATCATGCCGAATGCCCGTATCATCGTGGTGCATCGCGACCCGCGCGACAACCTGCTGTCGATTTACAAGAACATCTTCCGGGAAGGGGATCATCCCTACGCCTATGACTTCGACAGCATGGCCTATCAATACAAGAGCTTCCGCAAGATCGTCGATTTCTGGCGCGAAAAGACGCCCGACGCGTTTATCGAAGTCCACTATGAAGACCTGATCCGGAACCCCGAGGAGCAGTCGCGTCGTCTGGTGGCGGCCGCAGGGCTGGAATGGGAGGATGGCTGCCTGAATTTCCACCGCAGCACGCGAATGGTGAAAACCATTTCGCTGCATCAGGTGCGGCAGCCGATCTATAAAAGCTCGATGCATGCCTGGGAAAAATATGCAGACGACCTGCAGCCGCTGATCGCTGCATTGGCGCAGGGCTGAAAGGCCCGCGGCGGGTTTCGGGGCACTGAAACACGCCGAAGTTGTGCGTTTTCGTCACTCTCCCCCGGTTGTCAGGCGAAGGGTTGGGTCAACGCGTGCGCTGCAGTCTGTCATCCGCGAAAATAGGGTGTTCTTCCGGGCCCGGATAGTGACGACCGCACCGCATTATCCAAGGCGCGGCGTTGTTTTCCCTATGAAACTTTGGATTGAGGGGCTAAAACCCGTGGTTGAATGGGGCGGGTGCCACAGCGCGCCGGATTGTGTAACACCGTCGGTTTGCCAGCATTCGACGGGTGCACATCCGCAAGACGGCAGAATAGGAAAACTCGATGAAGGCAGGATTGTCCGGGGCGGAAATGAAACGAAGCCTCGCCGGGGTGCGGGGCTTGATCGGATCTGCATTTCTGTTCAGTTTTTTCACCAACCTGCTGCTGCTGACCGGGCCGCTGTTCATGCTGCAGGTCTATGATCGCGTGATCGGTTCGCGTTCCGAAGAGACGCTGGTCGCCTTGTTCGCCTTGGTCGCGTTCTTGTATTTTTTCTACACGTTGCTTGAGTTCGTGCGCGGCCGGGTGATGGCCCGCGTCGGTGCGCGTATTCAGGAAAGTCTGAGCGAGCGGCACCTCGCCGGAATCGCTCAGCCGTTCGTTTCATCAGCTCGAAGGGGACAAGATCATACGGATCAACACGCCCTATGATATCGACGTGCTCGATCTGGCGAAGCTGACGGAAGTTGCGGGCAACTCTCTGTTGCTGGAGCGGCTCTGACCCGCGTCGCGGCGAGGTCAGAGCGGAATGACCATATCCAGCCCATCGGCGAGGCCGGGAATGTCGCAAAGCCGGAATTGGCGGGGGCTGAGAATTTCTATCAGCCCCTGTGCATGCAACTGGCGCAGCAGCCGGCTGATCGTTTCGGGGGTTGTGGCCAGCAGATCGGCGATGTCACGCCGGGGCAAAATCATCGTCAGCACCCCGGTGCCATCGGGCTGCGGGGCCCAGTCCATCCAGTTGCGCGACAGCAGCAGGAACGCGCGCAGCCGCTGATTTGATTCAAGCGCACCCAGAATCCAGGTCAGCCGCCGCGTCTCGTCCAGACGGGTGACCATCTGGTTGCACAGCGCCCGGCACAGCCCCGGCTCACGACTGAGCAGCTGCTCGAATTCCAGCCGCTCAAGCCGGCACACCGACACCGGGGTGATCGCCTCGATTTCATGTTCGTTGCGTTCTTCGTTTTCCCGGCCGACGGTCTGGCCCGGGCGTGCGATCGCCATGATCTGGCGTCGCCCGGACAGGCTGTGGTGTTGTGTCCTGACATAGCCGCTGCGCAGGATGACCACGTCCGAGCTGTCGCCCTCTCCGCCACAGATGCGTCGATTCGCCGGATAGCTGACGATCTGGGCTCGTGCGGCGACCCGTTCGCGCACCTGATCCGACAGCCGCCCGCACAGACCGTTTTTGCGCGATTTGCAGGTTGTGCAGCCTGCTTCTGTCTCGGAGGTCGCGAGATGAGCCGTCATGATCGCCCTAAGTGTCTACCTACAAATCAGGCGCATAGCTGCATCTGCGTGCAATTCACCCCTGAGGAGAGTCGCAAACCTGCCCGGCCTCTGTCAATCTTTGATGCGCAATAATGATGCACTGCGCAAGGGGACGGAAGCTTTGTCACATTCTTGGGCGCCGGGCGTTGGGGCGGCTGAAATTGCGGTCTATTGCCGCAACCAAGGGGCGAGCCGGGGTTGCGCAGGCTGACCTCCATAATACGCGCGGTCATGGCGTCGGCTGCCGCGAAGGCAGCGCTGCATGGATTTCGCATCGTGCCGGGCCTGATAAAAAAGGCCCGCGACGGGCGCGGGCCTTTGGTTCAGATGTCGGGTCGGATCAGTCGTTCCAGGCCTTGTCTTCGCCATTGATCTGCACGCGGGTGGGCAGGCCGATCCGGTCGAGCAGGGTAAAGAACGGTTTCGGGTCCAGTTCCTCGACGTTTTTCATCGTGCCCACGTCCCACTCGCCGGTGGCCACCAGCATCGCCGCGGCGACTGGCGGCACGCCCGCGGTGTAGGAAATGCCCTGGCTGCCGACCTCCAGATAGGCCTCTTTATGATCGGCGACGTTATAGACGAACACCTCGACATCCTTGCCGTCCTTGGTGCCCTTCACCAGATCGCCGATGCAGGTCTTGCCGGTGTAATCCGGGGCGAGGCTGGACGGATCGGGCAGCACGGCCTTGACCACTTTCAGCGGCACGACCTCCTGGCCCTCGGCGGTTTTTACCGGATGTTCCGACAGCAGGCCCAGGTTCTTCAGCACGGTGAAGACGTTGATGTAGTGATCGCCAAAGCCCATCCAGAACCGCACATCGGCCTGCGGGTAATTCGCGCTCAGCGAATGCACCTCGTCATGGCCCGACAGATAGGCGCGGCAGGTGCCGACCACGGGCAGATCCCAGTCGCGGCCGACCTCGAACATGCTGTTCTCGACCCACTTGCCGCCCTGCCACGAAAACACCGTGCCGGTGAATTCGCGGAAATTGATCTCGGGGTCGAAGTTGGTCGCGAAATAGCGCCCGTGGCTGCCCGCGTTGATGTCGACGATGTCGATGGATTTGACCTCGTCCATGTATTCGTCAGCGGCGAACCGCGCGAAGGCATTCACCACGCCGGGGTCGAAGCCCGCGCCCAGGATCGCGGTCACACCCTTTTGCGCGCACAGATCGCGCTTCTTCCATTCGTAATTGCCATACCACGGCGGCGTTTCGCAGACCTTGGCCGGATCTTCGTGAATTGCCGTGTCGATATAGGCCGCGCCCGTTTCGATGCAGGCATCCATCACCGTCATGTTCACGAAGGCGGACCCCACGTTGATGACGATCTGTGCCCCGGTCTGGCGGATCAGCGCGGCCACGGCGGCGCTGTCCATCGCGTCCACCGCGTGACTGTCGAACGTGCCCGGCACCTTCATCGCGTTCTTTTCCAGAACGCTGGCAATGATTGCGTCGCATTTCGCCTTCGTGCGCGAGGCGATGTGCAGGTCGCCCAGAACGTCATTGTTCTGCGCGCATTTATGGGCGACGACCTGCGCCACGCCCCCGGCACCGATGATGAGCACGTTACGTTTCACTTCTGCTGTCTCCTTTTCTTCAGGACAGGGGAAGGGGGCCTGCGCGGCCCGGATCAAGGGCGGATGCCCTCACGAAAGCGAAGACTGATAGTCTTCGTAGGTGAATTCACGGATCAGCTCGACCGTGCCATTGCCATCGGCGCGCCGCACGGCGATGGCAGGCATGTTGACGCCGTTGAACCAGTTCTTCTTGACCATGGTGTAGCCCGCCGCATCGGCAATGCTGATCCGGTCGCCCACCGCCAGCGGCGCGGGGAATTTCGCATCGCCGAAGATGTCGCCTGCCAGACAGGTCTTGCCCGCGATCTGATAGGCGTGATCGCCGGTCTGTGGCAGTTTCGCGGTTTCGCGATAGATCAGCAGATCGAGCATATGCGCCTCGATGCTGCTATCGACGATCGCCACCTGCTTGCCGTTGTCGACGATGTCCAGAACCGAGACCTCAAGGCTTGCTGCCCCGGTGATCGAGGCCTCGCCCGGTTCCAGATAGACCTGGATGCCGAATTTCTCGGCAAAGGCGCGCAGCCGCGCGGCCAGCGCCTCCAGCGGGTACCCTTCGCCGGTGAAGTGGATGCCGCCGCCCAGGCTGACCCATTTCAGTTGGCTCAGGAATTCGCCGAATTCACTCTCGATCCGGGTCAGTTGCTGGTCGAACAGGTCGAAATCGCGGTTCTCGCAATTGTAATGGATCATCACGCCCGAAATCCGGGGCAGGGCGGTCATCAGCTTGGTCATGTCCCATTCGCCCAGCCGCGAGAACGGCCGCGCCGGGTCTGCCAGGTCGAACCCGCTGGTGGAAAACCGCGGGTTCAGCCGCAGCCCGCGTTCGATATGCGCGGCCTTGTCGGCAAAGCGCTCCAGCTGGCTGATCGAGTTGAAGATGATCTTGTCGGCATAGCCGATCGCCTCGTCGATTTCGGAATCCGACCAGGCGACGGAATAGGCGTGGGTCTCGCCGCCGAATTTCTCGCGCCCCAGACGCAGCTCGAACAGGCTGCTGGACGTGCTGCCGTCCATATAGGGCCGCATCGACGGAAAGACGCCCCAGGTGGCGAAACACTTCAGCGCCAGCAGCGCCTTGGCACCGGACAATTCGCGCAGGCGGGCAATCTTTTGCATGTTCTGCAAAAGCCGCGCTTCGTCGATCAGGTAAAAGGGTGTCGGAATCATGGGCTCCCCCCCGAGGCGGCAAAGTGAAGCCGCGATATAGGGCCCATGCCCCCCCTTCGCAAGGGAAACTCAGTCCACGCGGATTGCGTCCTTGGCTACGGCCAAAGTGTAACCCTTGCGTGAAATGTTGCGCACCAGCAGCTCGGCCACCAGCTGATTGCCCAGGGCATCGCGCAGCCGCTTGATCCGGGTGGCGCCCGCGGCCTCGTCGCAATCGGGTTCGGGGCGGCCGGAAATCGTCGCTTCGATCTGCGCGCCAGTCAGGATGTCGTCATCCATCCGCGCCTCGGCCAGCACGGCCAGTGTCTCGATCGCCGCGGGCGTCAGGGTGAAGGCCATGTCGTTCAGCATCACCGCGTTTTCGCTGCGCAGGATGCGCAGCCGCTGCACCTCGATCCCGGCGCGCTGGATCTCGCTCATCCGCCGGTTCAGCCCGACTATCAGCAGCAAGAACACCAGCGCGGCGATCAGCAGGGCGGTGGCAAAGACCAGCAGGATGAAGATGATGACGCGGTAAGACGACAGCACCTCGCCAAAGGCGGTGCCCGATTGCGCCAGAACCTCCAGCAGGCGGATTTCGCCCGCGCCGGTCAGCGCGTCGTTCTGCACGAAGATCCGCTCGACCCGCGCGTTGAAGGCATTGGCGTCGGGCAGCGCGAAAAACAGCAATCCCGCCGCGACGGCCAGAATCGTGGCAATCGCCGCAATACCCCAGACCACGGCCCGGTTGCCCGCGCGCAGGCTGTCAGTAACGGAGGAAATATTGTCCGGCACTGGCTTTCCTTTGATCCAACCCTTCGGGGCCGAAAATGGACAGGATGTTGAGCAGCGTCCAGCCCTGACGGGCAAGACGCGGGGCAAGGGCCTTGGCGGCGGCCCCGGCCGACCCGCAGGCATTGTCGGGCAGCTTGGCCACCCCGTAATGCAGCCGCAGCGGGTTGTCCTGCTTGGCCTTGTAATCGGCATAGCAGTCGGCCTGCGCGGGGGCTGCGGCCAGAAGGGCAAGGATCAGGAGCGCATGTTTCATCATGTCCCAACGCTGCGCGCAGTGACGTTGTTATGCAATAGCCAAAGGGGGTTACAGGGCTTGCTATCGGATAACAGGGGGCTGTTATTGCGTGGCGGTTGCGGTCGGGGCCAGGGTCCAGGCATCGAAACCGCGGGGCGACCCGCTTTCACACAGGACACTGCCATGACCCGCTTTTCGTTCAAGTCGCTGACCACCGTTGCCGCCGCCGCGACGATTGCGCTGACCAGCCTGACCGCCACCCCCGCCGCCGCGCTGAGCGAGAAAGACCGCAACGCGCTGGGGATCGTGCTGGGAATCGGCACGATGGCGCTGATCATCGACGGCATCGAGAAAGACAAGAAACAGGAGCGCCGGACCGAGCGCTACGAAGAACGCTATCAGGACCGTTACCAGGACCGTTGGGACGATGACCGCCGCGAAGCGCGCCGTGATGCACGCTATACGGTGCCCGCACGATGCGTGACCCGCGTCGAAACCCGGGGCCGCACCCGCGAGGTGATCTCGGGGCGCTGCATGGAGCGCAACGCGAGCCGGGTGAACCTGCCGCAGGCCTGCGCCTTCGACATCCGCACCGACCATAACCGCCGGGAAGAGGTGTTCGGGCGCAACTGCCTCGAAAGCCACGGCTACCGTATCAGCCGCCGCTGAGGAAACCGGCATCGCACAGCGCGCGGAGGGGCAACCCTCCGCGCTTTTTCATTGCACGGGCGGCGCCCAGCGGGCATCCCGGACGGCATGATACAGAACCCCGATTATTCCTTTGAACAGGCCGCGCAGGCGCGTGGCCTTCTGCGCATCGCCGGCGTGGACGAGGTCGGGCGCGGCCCCCTGTGCGGGCCCGTGACCGCCGCCGCCGTGGTGTTGGACCCCGCGCGCATCCCCGCCGGCCTGAACGACAGCAAGAAGCTCAGCGCGAAACGGCGTGCCGAACTGGCCGCCGAAATCATGCAGGTCGCCGATTTCTGCGTGGCCCATGCCAGCGTCGCGGAAATCGACGCGCTCAATATCCTGCAGGCCAGCCATCTTGCGATGTGCCGTGCAGTGGCAGGGCTGCGCACCCCGCCCGATCATGTGCTGGTCGACGGCAACCGTCTGCCGCGCGATCTGGGCGTGTCGGCCGAGGCGCTGGTGAAGGGCGATGCGCGATCGGTGTCGATTTCTGCCGCCTCGATTTTGGCGAAAGAGGCACGCGATGCGCTGATGGTGGATTTGGCGCAACAATATCCCGGCTACGGCTGGGAGAAGAACGCCGGTTACCCGACCAAAGACCATCTGGAGGCGCTCCTAAATCTTGGTGTGACCCCCGTGCATAGGCGTTCGTTCAAACCCGTGCACAATATCTTGTGCCAAGGCAAATCTGTAAGTAGTTGATTCAAAAAAGAATTTGACGGCGAATCGCCTTTGACTCATGTTTGGGGACATAGACCGGCACAAGTCGGCATACCCAAATCGGGCAGAATGAGGCACAGATGACCAAGGTAAAAACGCAGGTGGCGCCGGCGGCGTTGCCGCTCAATCAGATTTTGGCGGGCGATTGCGTCGACGCGATGAACCGCTTGCCCGAGGCGAGCGTGGATCTGATTTTCGCCGATCCGCCCTATAACCTGCAACTGCGCGGCGATCTGCATCGCCCCGACAATTCCAAGGTCGATGCGGTGGACGATCACTGGGATCAGTTTTCGTCCTTCGCCTCCTATGACAATTTCACCCGCGACTGGCTGGCCGCCGCGCGCCGCATCCTGAAACCCAATGGCGCGATCTGGGTGATCGGCAGCTACCACAACGTGTTCCGCATGGGGGCGGAGCTGCAGAACCAAGGGTTCTGGATCCTGAACGACGTGGTCTGGCGCAAATCGAACCCGATGCCGAACTTCCGCGGCAAACGCCTGACCAACGCGCATGAAACGCTGATCTGGGCGTCCAAATCGGAAGGCGCGAAATACACTTTCAATTACGAGGCACTGAAGGCGCTGAACGAAGGCGTGCAGATGCGCTCGGACTGGGTGCTGCCGATCTGCACCGGGCACGAACGGCTGAAGGATGACGCCGGCGACAAGGCGCATCCGACGCAGAAACCCGAAAGCCTGCTGCACCGCGTGATTCTGGCCACCACCAACCCGGGCGACGTCATCCTGGACCCGTTCTTCGGCACCGGCACCACCGGCGCCGTGGCCAAGATGCTGGGGCGCGATTTCATCGGGATCGAACGCGAGGAATCCTATCGCAAGGTCGCCGAAAAGCGGATCGCCAAGATCCGCAAGTTCGACAAAGAGGCCCTGGAAATGACCGGCTCGAAGCGCGCAGAACCGCGCGTTCCCTTCGGCCAGCTCGTGGAACGCGGCATGCTGCGCCCGGGCGAAGAGCTTTTCTCCATCGGCAATCGCTTCAAGGCGAAAGTCCGGGTCGATGGCACGCTCGTCGGAAATGACGTGAAAGGCTCTATCCATCAGGTTGGCGCGCATCTCGAAGGCGCGCCCAGCTGCAACGGCTGGACCTACTGGCACTTCAAGCGCGATGGCAAACTGGTGCCCATCGACCTGCTGCGCCAGCAGATCCGCGCCGAAATGGAGGGGCGCCCGAACTGATCGGGCCCCCGGCTTACCTGACTGTCATTCAGTTACCGCCAGCGCCTGTGGTCCGCCCGCAGGTGCAGCCTTGCCCCGCCGTTCGCTCGGCGGGGTCTTTTGCCATTCCGCCTCCGGCGGGAGTATTTTTGCCAAGAAGAAATCGGGTGCTTCTTCTTGGCAAAAATACTCTCGGGGGGTGCGGGGGGCAGACGGCCCCCCGGCGGCGTTCAACTGTCTTCCAGACGGGCGCGCAATTCGCGCAGCACGGGCAGCGTCGCACGAATCTTTTCGGGGCCGATGTCGCGCACGATGTCGGCGATCACCGGCATGAAGGCGGCCAGCGCCGCATCGCGCGCCTGCCGCCCTGCCGGGCTGATCGCCACGAACTTGCGCCGTGCATCGTCCCAATCGGGGCGGATATGGATATGCCCGGCCCACACCAGTTTCGACAAGGTGTTGGTCATCGCGCCACGGGTGACGTGAAAGGTCGCGGCCAGTTGTGCGGGCGTGCGTTCCTCGCCGATATGCGCCAGGTGATTGAGCACCGAGAAATGCGAGATTTCCATGCCCTTGGGCAGCGCGCGGCTGACCACGTTGCGCGCCAGCTGATCGGCCATGAACACCTCGGCAAACAGGGCCGCGGCCAGCGGATCGGAGCCGTCGTTCATGGTCCCTCGAATGTACGGTCGTGGGTGATCGAGGGCACGCGGGCGCGGGCCTCGGTCACGCGGTTCAGATCCAGATCGACCAGCGTCACGCCGGGGTCGCTGCCGCCATCGGCCAGCACCTCGCCCCAGGGGGCGATGGCCAGGCTGTGGCCATGGGTGCGCCGCGGCTTGCCGCCATGGGCCGCATGGGTGCCGCATTGCGCCGGCGCCAGCACGAAGGCGGTGTTCTCGATCGCGCGGGCGCGCAGCAGGCTTTCCCAATGCGCCGCACCCGTGGTGTCGTTGAAGGCCGCGGGTACCGTCAGGATTTGCGCCCCCCCTTGGGTCAGGCGGCGGAACAGCTGCGGGAAGCGCAGATCGTAACAGATCGCCATGCCGATCTTCGCCCAGCCCGCATCGGCCAGAACCGCCCGGGTGCCCGGGCGATACCCTTCGGATTCGCGGTATTTCTCGGTTTCCGACACATCCACGTCGAACATGTGGATCTTGTCATAGCGCGCCACGATCCCGCCGTCCGGTGCGATCAGGAACGAGCGGTTGGCAAAGCGGCCGTCGGCATCATGGGTCTTCAGCCCGAGCGAGCCGATCAGCAGCCAGATCCCCAGATCGGCAGCCTCGGCGCGCAGCGCGGCCAGGGTCGGGTCGTCATCCTCGTGATGCAGCACCGCGCGTTGATGGGCGCGGTCCGAACTCAGCAGATTGGTGCATTCGGGCGTCAGCACGAACCCCGCGCCGCCCGCCGCCGCCTGCCGGATGAAGTCGCGCGTGACCGGCAGATTGGCCGCCGGATCGTCGCTGACCGACAGCTGGAGCAGACCCGCGCGCATCAATCGGCCAGCAGCGGGTCGAGCTTGCCCGCCGCGTCCAGTGCGTGGATGTCGTCACAGCCGCCGACCAGTTGGCCGTCGATGAAGATCTGCGGCACGGTGCGGCGTCCGCCCGCGCGTTGCATCATCGCCTGGCGCAGCGCGGGGTCGGCGACATCGGTTTCCTCGAAGGGCACGCCCTTGCGCGACAGCAGGGCCTTGGCGGCGATGCAATAGGGGCAGGTGCGGGTGGTATAGATTTCGACGCGTTTCATTTCAGGTATCCCTTGGGTCGCGGGTGACTATAGGGATTTAGGCGTCCTTCGCAACGCGCGCCAGTGCCAGAACCGAGACCTTTGCCGCGCCTGCCGCCAACGCGGCCTGAGTTGCCGCCGAAAGCGTCGCGCCCGAGGTCATCACATCGTCCACGATCAGCACATGCCGCCCCGCCACAGATGCGCGCCGCCGGGGCGTGACCTGCACGGCGCCGCGCAGGTTTTCGAAGCGTTCGTCGCGAGTCTTGCCATCCTGACTGGGGGTTGCGCGCGGCCGTTCGAACAGATCGGCGCAATGATCGAACCCGGCCAGACGCGCGAGTTCGCGCGACAGCAGGGCCGATTGGTTGTAGCGCCGTTTCAGCAACCGCAGCCGGTGCAGCGGGATCGGCGCGACGAGCATGCCGGGCTCCAGCAGCGGCGCTGCGGCGCGGTGCAGCCAGGCGCCCATCGGGCGCACCAGATCCAGCCGGTCGCCATGTTTCAGCGCCAGCACCAGTTTGCGCCCGTTGTCGCGGTAGGCCAGCGCCGCGCGCCCGCGCGCCCAAGGCCGGTCCTGCGCCAGACAGTCGTCACACAGCACCGGCCCGGTGTCGTCGCCGGGCAGGGGCGCGCCGCAGCCGTCGCAGGCCAGCCCGGTGATGAAGGGTGTGTCGCGCCAGCACGGCCCGCACAGGCCGAAATCGGTGCTGACCGCCCCGTTGCAGGCGATGCAGCGCGGCGGGAAGACGATATGCAGCGCGCCCTGCGCGACCTGTCTGATCCCCGCTAGCATCCCCGTGCGAACCGTCTTAAGGTCCGGCCCCATCATGACCACACCGCCCCCTCTGACCGACCGAGCCGCGCTGATGCGCAACCGCCACCGTGCCGCCGCTGCAGGCCCCGCGCTGTTTCTGCACGAGGATGCGGCCGCTGAACTCGAGGAGAGGCTCAACGAGGTTAACAGAAGGTTTACGAACCCGGCCCTGGTGACGAATTTCCCGGGGCCGTGGCGCGAAGTCCTGCCTGACGCCAAGGTGGTGGCCGATGACGAGGTTCTGGATCTGGTGCCGGGCGCGCATGATCTGGTGGTGCATGCGATGTGCCTGCACTGGTCGAACGACCCGGTCGGGCAGCTGGTGCAATGCGCCCGCGCGCTGCGCCCTGACGGGCTGTTCCTGGCGGTGATGTTCGGCGGGCAGACGCTGGCCGAGCTGCGCGCCGCACTGGCCGAGGCCGAGGCCGCCGTGACCGGCGGGCTGAGCCCGCGTGTGTTGCCGATGGGCGAGATCCGCGATCTGGGCGGGCTGCTGCAGCGCGCGGGGCTGGCGCTGCCCGTGGCCGACAGTGTGCTGCGCAAGGTCAGCTATGCCGACCCGCTGCGCCTTTTGGCCGATCTGCGCGCGATGGGAGAGGCCAACGCGCTGACGCAACGCCCGCGTCATTTCATGCGTCGTGCCGTTCTGGCCGAGGCGCTCAACCGGTATGTCCAGGCGTTTTCTGACCCTGACGGGCGGGTGCGGGCCAGTTTCGACATGGTCTGGCTGACCGGCTGGAAGCCGCATGAAAGCCAGCAAAAACCGCTGCGTCCCGGCTCGGCGATCCAGCGGCTGGCGGATGCGCTGAACACATGCGCACTGCCGCAAAAGGATACGCCGGAAAGTTAACCCAGTGCGGTCAGGAACCCGCGCGACCACCAGTGCACGTCCTGCTTCAGCAGCACCCGCATCAGCGCGGCATGGCGGCGTTTGCGTTCGTTCAGCGGCATCGCCAGCGCGGTCATCATCGCGGTGGCCATCTGTTCGGGGTCGTGCGGGTTGACGATCAGCGCCTCGGTCATCTGTTCGGCCGCGCCGGCGAACTGGCTCAGGATCAGCACGCCGGGGCTGGCCGGGTCCTGTGCCGCCACATATTCCTTTGCGACCAGGTTCATCCCGTCCATCAATGGCGTCACCAGCGCCACATCCGCCGCACGGTACAGCCCCGCCAGCGTCTCGCGCGCGACGGGGCGGTTGATAAAGCGGATCGGAACCCAGGTGATGTCGGCATAGGTGCCGTTGATCTGCCCCGACAGATGTTCGGTTTCCTGACGAATGTCGTCATAGGCCTGCACGCCTTCGCGCGTGGGCGGCGAGATCTGCAGCAGCGACACATGCCGATGCCAATCTTCATGCCGTGCCAGAAATTCGCCGAAGGCCCGGAACCGCTGCGGCACGCCCTTGGAATAATCCAGCCGGTCGACGCCGATCATCAGCCGCCGGTCGGGCTTGACGATGCCGGGCGGCAGTTTGGCCATTTCATCCTCGGCCAGCCTGGCGAATTCGCGCGCGTCGATGGCGATTGGAAAGGCACCGATCCGGGCCTGCCGCGGCGCCAGATGGATGAAGCCGCCCGACAGTTCGGTCGCGCCGCCGATCTCGACCATCGCGGCCATGCAATTGCGCGCGTCGCGTTCGGCCTGCAGTCCGATCAGATCGAAATGCGAAAGCCATTCGCAAAGCTCGGGGCCGTTGGGCAGCGCCTGCATCGCCAGCGGCGTCGGAAACGGGGTGTGCAGGAAAAACCCCATCCGGTTTTGTGCGCCCAGATTGTGCAACTCGTAGGCCATCGGGATCAGATGAAAATCATGCACCCAGATCCGGTCTTCGGGTTGCAGGATCTGCATCAGCATCCGCGCCAGCCGGCGGTTGACATTCTTGTAGGCGGACAGGAATTCGCCGTGAATATCCAGCAGATCCGTGCGGCCGTGAAACAGCGGCCACAGCACCGAATTGGCGTAGCCGTCATAGTAATTGGCCTGCTCCTCGGGGCTCAGGTCAAAGCACATCCGGGCAAAGGCCCCGCCGTCCACGCTGCGCAAATGGGGGGCGGGGGTCTCGACCGTTTCGCCCGAGGTGCCGATCCAGATGCCGCCGCGTTCGGCCAGGGTATCGCCCAGGGCCACCACAAGCCCGCCGGACGGGTTCGGCCCCATCGGAATCCGGTTCGAAAGGCAGATCAGACGCCCCATGATACCCCCTGCGCCGCGGCAAGCCAGTCGCGCACGGCTTCGGGATCGGGCAGGCGATAGCCCGCGCAGCTGTCCCCCGTGCCGATCTTGATGCCAAAGCCGCCCTGTGTCCCGGCCCAGTCCAGTGCGGGTTCGTCGGTGGTGTCGTCGCCCAGAAACACCGGAATGCGCCCGGCAAAGACCGGCAGTGCCCAAAGGGCGCTCAGCGCGCGGTCTTTCGACACGCCGGCGGGGCGCAGTTCCATCGCCATCTTGGCGGGCTGCACCGCAAAGCCCGGGGTTTGCGCGGCAAGATCGGCCGCAAACGCCGCCACTTCGTCCGCCGCTTCGGGGCGCTGACGGTAATGCAGCGCGCCGCCATGGGTCTTTTCTTCGTAAAGCAGGCCCTTGCTTGCGGCAAAGGCGGCAAGGTCGTTTTGCAGCATCGCCAGCCCGGAGGGGGAGTCGCCCAGCGGCGGGGCCATGCCGCGTGCCTCGGCGCCGTGACTGCCGACCATGAGCCCGGCAAACCCGGGCAGATAGCCCGCGAGTTCCGGCAGCGACCGGCCCGACACCACCGCCAGCGCCCCTGCGCAGGCGTCACTCAATGCGGCCAGACGAGCGGGCAAATCCGTGGGTACAAGAATGGCATCGGGGCGCGGGGCAATCTCGACCAATGTGCCGTCGAAATCCAGAAAGACGGCATGACGGGCACAATCGAGCGGCGGAGGCGCGGACGCCTCGGAAGGGTATGTGCTGGGCATGGCGTTAGGGTAAGGCATTCTGTCTCATTTTGAAAGGTCGCATTGACCCGCCGTCAAAACACTTTAAGTCGGGAAAGGTTCCGAACAGTGACAGACAGGACGACAGAATGAAGATCGACGCAAACCCGCGCCTCGCCCATGCCCCTGCCGATCACCCGCCCGTCGCCCAGGCGAAAATCGGGCTTCTGGTGGCCAATCTGGGAACGCCCGACGCCACCGATTACTGGTCGATGCGGCGTTATCTGAACGAGTTCCTGTCGGACAAGCGGGTGATCGACATTCCGAACTGGAAGTGGCAGCCGCTGCTGCAACTTATCATCCTGAGCAAGCGCCCCTTCAGCAGCGGCGCCAATTACAAGTCGATCTGGAACACCGAGGCCGACGAAAGCCCGCTGATGACGATCACCAAGCAGCAGGTGGCCAAGCTGCGCGAGGCCGTCGAGGCACGCTATGGTGCCGAGGTGATGGTCGAATTCTGCATGCGCTATGGCAACCCCTCGACCCGGTCGGTGGTGGATCGGATGGTCGCGGCGGGCTGTGAAAAGATCCTGTTCCTGCCGCTTTATCCGCAATATGCAGGCGCCACCTCGGCCACGGCCAATGACGAATTCTTCCGCGCGCTGATGAAACAGAAACGCCAGCCCGCAGTGCGCATCGCGCCCGAATATTTCGACCGTCCCAGCTATGTCGAAGCGCTGGCGCAATCGGTCGAGCGTGCCTATGCCACGCTGCCGACCCGTCCCGATGTGCTGGTCGCGTCCTACCATGGCATGCCCAAACGCTATCTGATGGAAGGCGACCCCTACCATTGCCAGTGCCAGAAAACCTCGCGGCTGCTGCGTGAACGTCTGGGCTGGGACAAGGATGCGATCGACACCACCTTCCAGTCGGTCTTTGGCCGCGAGGAATGGCTGCGCCCCTACACGGTCGAACATGTGGCCGAGTTGGCGAAGGCGGGGAAAAAGAACATCGCCGTGATTTCGCCGGCCTTCTCGGCCGATTGCATCGAAACGCTGGAAGAGATCAACGGCGAGATCCGCGAGGCCTTCGAACATGCGGGTGGCGAAAGCTTCACCTACATCCCGTGCCTCAACGACGACGATCTGCATATCGCGGCGCTGATGGACGTGGTTCAGGAGAACTTCGCCGGCTGGCTGGCTTGATTTTGCCGAAATTTCTGCTGCGTCAATCTGCCCCGGAGCGTTTTGGGGCATTTTTAATGAATCTTTAAGCCTGTGGTGTGCACCTGAGTGCAGGCCATATGGGCTGAGTTCGGGCCGTTTTCGGGGCGGCGGCCTTTGGAGCAAAAAGGAAAAATGATGCAAAAACTGATGGTGATGACGGCAGTGGTGATGGTGTTGGGCGGTCCAGCCCTGGCGGGGTATGCCAACCCCTGGGCCACCGAAGAGGACACGATCCTGTCGAAGAACCATGAAGAAAACCTCGCGAAATCGGTGGACACCCCCGGCGAGGACGAAATGCTGGGTGTGATGGTGCAAAACGCCCGCGGCAAGCTGGACCCCGATGTCGGCTCTGCGGCCAGCGGTGGCAAGGGCGGTGCCGGCGGTCGCGGTGGCGAAGGTGCGGGCAACGGCGGCGGCAAGGGTCGCAGCAACTGATCTGGTATCAAAAGACCCCGGCAGATCGCTCTGCCGGGGTCTTGGATTCCGCGTTCCGGGGGGAATAGGTCAGATCAGCAGAACCTGCGTGCCGACCTGGGCCAGCTCGAACAACTCTTCGATGTGCTGGTTATACAGACCGATGCAGCCGTTCGAGGATTTGCGCCCGATCTTGCGCGTGTCATGCGTGCCGTGGATGCGGTAATACTGCCAGCTGAGGTAAAGCGCGCGGGTGCCCAGCGGATTGTCGGGGCCTGCCGGCACGAAATCCGGCCAGTCCGGGTTGCGCTGTTTCATCGCCGGGGTGGGGGCCCAGGTCGGACCCTTCACCTTGCGGATCACTTCGGTGCGGCCGCGGCGGGTCAGATCCTCGGACACCGGAACCGAGGTCGGATAGAGTTTGTAGATCGACTGATCCTCGGACCAGAAATGCAGCGCACGCGAGACGGTATCCACCAGGATGGCACCGTTGGTCAGGGTGCTGAAATAGGGCTGCCAGTCCAGCGCCCGGAAGCTCGAGATGTTCCGCCGCATGTTGGTGTTGGCGGTGTCTTCATGCTGTTCCAGCCCGGCATCGGGCGTTTGTGCCATGGCGGGCAGGGCAAGCCCCGCACCCAGCAGTGCCGCGGTCCCAAGGAATGCGCGGCGATCAAGCGGTTTGCGCATATCGGTCATCATCATACTCCATCGCGGCCCAGTCCACGAATTTCGCTCAGCCATAGTGCGCCTTTGCCGCAGGTGCAAATCAAACCGTCGTCATCGGGCGGTTTCACGCAACTGTGCGTTTGCGCGGGTGCGGTCATGCGTGTAAGCCTCTGGCCTGAAATTGCAGGGGTTATCCGATGAAATCTGTCAAAGCGCTGATTGTAATGTCTGTTCTGGCGCTGGCGGCTTGTGAGTCTGCCGCGCCGCAACTGGGACCCGACGGCAAGCCCTTGCCGCAGCTTTACAAGATCACGGCAAAGGAAGCCGGGGTGATCCCGCAACGCGTGCTCGAATCCGTCAACTCGTTGCGTGCCGCCCGTGGCACCGCGCCGGTGGTGCTCAATGCGCAGCTGATGGCGGCGGCGACGGCACATGCCCAGGACATGGCCTCGCAGAACCGGCCGTGGCACTGGGGTTCGGACGGCTCGTCGCCGCTGGATCGCGCGCGCCGTCAGGGCTTCATGGGGCATATTCTGGGCGAAAACATCTCGGAAACCTACGAGACCGAGACCGAGACCCTGTCGGCCTGGATGGCACTGTCCGATACCCGCGACGTGATCCTCAACCCGGCGGCCACCCAGATGGGCTTTGGCTGGTATCAGGAAGCGTCGGGCAAGATCTGGTGGACGATGGTCACGGGCCAGTAAGGCCCAACCGCCGTGCCAAGGCAAAGGGCCCCGCGGGGCCCTTTTCCATGTCGTGTTCAGGGGAAGATGAAGATCGGCGTGCCGGTCGCGATCATCGCATAGATCTCTTCGATCTCTTCGTCCTTGACCGCGATGCAGCCCGCCGTCCAGTCGCGACCACGCCCCTTGTTCTTGCGGGCGCGGCCATGAATGAAGATGTCGCCACCCGGCTTGCGGCCCTGCGCTTCGGCAAAGGCGGTATCCTGCGCGTTCGGATAGCTGATCCCGAGCGACAGATGATAGGCCGAATTCGGATTGCGGCGGTCGATGAAATACATCCCTTCGGGGGTCTTGCCGTCGCCTTCGAAACGTTTCGGCCCCACAGGGTTGCCACCCAGGGCGATCTTGTAGGTCTTGATGACCTTGTTTTCCGAGAACAGCATCATCCGGCGCTTGCCCTTGAACACCTGGATCTGCGTGATCGGCGGGCCCGCATAGCTGCGGAATTTGCCGCCGCTGCCGGGGCCACCGCACGCGGCCAGCAGGGCAAGAGAGGAAAGCCCGAAAAGGGCGGTGCGACGTTGCATGAGGGGCCTGTTTTCGCTGCTCATTTTTATGCACTCTAGCGTGAAGCGATCGGTTTTCCTAGGCTGCTAGCCGCGCGTGAACCGGGCTGCAAGCTCGACATGGGCCGACCAGCGGAACTGATCGACCACGATCAGATCGCGCAACGCGAAGCCCGCGGCGATCAGCAGTTGGGCATCGCGGGCGAATGTGACCGGATTGCACGAAACATAGGCCAGTGTGCGGGTTTTCGAGGCGCAGATCTCGCGCACCTGCGCTTCGGCCCCGGCGCGCGGAGGGTCGATCACGATTGCGTCATGGCGATCGAGTTCGTCGGGCAGCAGCGGGCGGCGGAACAGATCGCGCACCTCATGGGTCACGCGCTTCAGGCCCTGCGCCTCGCGCCAGCCCCGGTCCAACGCGGTCAGCATCGTGGCGTCCCCTTCGACGGCATGGACCTCGGCATTCGCGGCCAAGGGCAGCGCGAAGGTGCCGCATCCGGCGAACAGATCGGCCACCCGCGCGGCCTTGCCCACGGCACCGCGCACGAAATCGACCAGCGCCGCCTCGCCGCTGGCGGTGGCCTGCAGAAAGGCGCCGGGCGGCGGTGTGACTTTGGCTGTGCCGAAACTTTGCTGCGCGGGGCGGCGGGCGGCGACGGTCTCGTCGTTCCAGCTCAATCGCGCCAGATCGTGCCGCCGCGCCAGATCGGCGAGTTGGGTGAACAGCGCGGGCTCTATCTCCTTGCCGCCTTTCGCGGCCATCTCGATCCCGGCTTCCGAAAGGGTCAGGGCAAAGGCGATCTCGCCCTTGCGCGAGCCGCCCATGGCCGTCGCCTCATGCAGCGCGGGCAGGGCGGCCAGCAGTTCGGGGCGCAGGATCAGGCAGTCGGGCACCTCGACCAGCGTATCCGAGGCGCGGGCGTGAAACCCCACCAGCGTGCCCTTCTTGGTGCGCCGTCCGGCCAGCGTCGCCCGGCGGCGCGAGTGCAGCGGCGAGGTTTCGACCCGGCTGACGCTGGCCGCGATGCCGCGGGCGGCCAGGGCGGTTTCCACCACGCTGGCCTTCCAGCCCGCCACGAAGTCGTCCGAGGCGTGCTGCAACACACAGCCACCGCAGGCGCGGTAATGCGGGCAGGGCGCCTTGACGCGCCGATCCGAAGGGGTGACGATCCGGGGCACGGCGATGCGGCCCTCGACGATGTCACCGCTGGCCACCTCGCCGGGCAGGGCCATGGCCACATGCACGGTGCCCGCAGGCCCATGCGCCACGCCATCGGCATGCAGCGACAAACGTTCGATCGTCAGTTCGGTCTGATCCATGGTCTTCCCCTTTTGCCGCCCCTTAACAGGGGCAGGGGGCATGCGCCAAGCGCTATTGCGCGGCCTGCGACGCGGGATCGTCGTCGGCGCCGATGAAACCGCCGGACTGGCGGCTCCAATACCGGGCATAAAGCCCGCCTGCCGCCAGCAGTTCGGCGTGACTGCCCTGTTCCACGATGCGGCCCTGATCCATCACCACGATCCGGTCCATCTGCGCGATGGTGGACAGCCGGTGCGCGATGGCCAGCACGGTCTTGCCCGCCATCACCCGGGTCAGCGCCTGCTGGATTGCCGCCTCGACCTCGCTGTCAAGCGCCGATGTCGCCTCGTCCAGCACCAGGATCGGCGCGTCTTTCAGAAACGCCCGCGCCAGCGCGATCCGCTGCCGCTGCCCGCCCGACAGCTTCACGCCGCGTTCCCCAAGCGCCGCGTCATAGCCGCGCTTGCCGGTGTGGTCGGTCAGCCCGGTGATGAAGTCATGCGCCTCGGCGGCGCGGGCGGCGGCGATCATCTCGGCCTCGGTGGCGTCGGGGCGGCCATACAGGATGTTTTCGCGGGCGGATCGGTTGAACATCGCGGTTTCCTGCGTGACCATCGCGATCTGGCGGCGCAGGGATTCCTGCGTCAGCCCGCGCAGGTCGCGCCCGTCCAGCAGCACGCGCCCGGTTTCCGGGTCGTATAGCCGCAAGATCAGCGCCACGAGCGTGGATTTCCCCGCCCCCGAGGCGCCGACGATGCCGATCTTTTCGCCCTGGGCGATGTTCAGGGTGATGTCCTCGACCCCGCCTGCCTTGCGGCCATAGGCGAAAGAGACATGATCGAAGGCCAGCGCACCCTGTGCCCGCCCGATGGTCTGTGCATCGGGCGCATCGGTCAGCGTATGCGGCGGGGTCAGCGTGCGCATGCCGTCCTCGACCTCGCCGATATTGCCCCAAAGCCCCATCAGCGATTGCGACACCCAGCCCGACATCTGCGCAATCCGCATCGCGACGGCCCCGGCGGCGGCAATGTCGCCCGCGCTGGCCTGCCCGCGCTGCCACATCAGGATCGCGCCCCCCACCAGCAGGATCGGCAGCAGGCCCGAAAACGTCATCTGCGCCAGCCGATACCACATCGAGGTCACGCCGAAATCGCGGGCGCGGTCGCGGAAGACCTCCATCGCGCCAAGGGCGGCCTGGTCTTCGTGTGCGGCATGGGCAAACAGTTTCACAGTCTTGATATTGGTGATCGTGTCGACAACCTGGCCCGTCACCATCGCCCGCGCTGCGGCACGATCCTTCGATTTGGCACGCACGCGCGGCAGGAAGCTGCGGATCAGCCAGACATAGGCCACCAGCCACACCGCCAGCGCCAGCGCGCCCCAGGCGTCGATGCCGACCAGCAGAACGACCGAGCCGATGATCGAGGCCAGCGCGAAGAAGACGGTCCCGATCACCTCGCTGACGACATCGGTCACGGCACGCGCGGTCTGCATCTGTTTTTGCGCGATGCGCCCGGCGAAATCGTTGTCGAAAAAGGTCACCGATTGCCCCATCGTCCAGCGATGCAGCCGCGACAGCACCAGCGGCAGGACATTGGGCGCGATCATCAGGTTCGATGCCCAGGTCGAGGCGCCGAAGGCCAGCGGGCGCAGCACCAGATAGAACACCGGAAAGGCCAGCAGCAGCACCCAGTTATCGGCCAGCAGCGTTGCGGGCGGGGTGCTGACGGCGGCGTCGATAACCCGCCCCAGCAGCCAGGCCGAAACCACCTCCATCGTGCCCGCGGCGGCGGCCAGCAGCCCCGCCAGCCAGATCGCAGGCCAGGCGCCACTCAGGCACCAGCGGAAGAATGCACCCAGACGTTGCGGCGGCGGCCCCTCGGCGGGGCGGAAGGCATCAATCATCGAAACTCGCTTTCCCTGCGAAGATAGGGGCGCGGGTCCGAAAGGGAAAGGGTCAGCCCAGCAGTTCGTCGCGCGAGAGCGAGAAGCCCGAGGCGATCCAGCGATCTTCCAGCAGGCGCAGATGCTGCCCAAGATCGGCCCCCGCAAGCGTTGGCATCAGGTCGCGGGCGGTCACCGGAAACTGTTGCGCGGCGCCGAACTCCACGCTTTCCCGGCTTGCTGCCGGAATCTCCTGACCCATAAGCGCGGCACGCACCAGCACTGCATCCGTGGCATCCCGGACCCCGAAACGATAGCCCAGAACGGCATCTGGCGCGGGATCGGCCAGCGCGGCGCGCAGCCGGTCCAGCCGTTTGGCCTCGGCCTTCGACAGGCGCAGCCGCTCGGCCACATCCTGCCCGCCAAGCGCGGCCAGACGGCGCAGCGCATCGGGCCTGTGGCCCTGTTCCAGATGCACCAGCGGCGCGATCGCGCGCGCGTCAGCGCCGGGCAGCACATGGGCCAGAACCCCGCAGGCCTGCATGGCGGCCAGCGCGGGGGCGGGGTCGGGCGCGGCGAGCAGTTTTTTCATCTCGGCGCCGACCCGTTCGCGTGACAGCGCCTCGATCCCCCGCGCATTGGCCGCGCAGGCCGCCAGCCCGTCAGGATCAAGCCCCAGATCGGGCGCCCCATACCAGGCGGTGAACCGGAAAAACCGCAGGATGCGCAGGTAATCTTCGCGAATCCGTGCCTCGGGCGTGCCGACGAAGCGCAGATGGCGCGCCGCCAGATCGGGCAGGCCCTCGCCCAGCGGATCAATGATCGTGCCATCGGCGCGGGCATAGAGCGCATTCATCGTGAAATCGCGCCGCGCGGCGTCATCCTCGATCCGGGTCGAGAAGGCCACGGTGGCATGCCGCCCGTGGGTTTCGACATCGCGCCGAAAGGTGGTGATTTCATGCGGGATATGATCGGCGACCACCGTCACCGTGCCATGCTCGATGCCCGTTGGCACGGGTTTCAGCCCGGCAGCCCGCGCCAGTTCCGTCACCCGCGCGGGCAAGGCGTCGGTGGCGATGTCGATGTCGGTGACCGGCTGCCCCAGTGCGGCGTTGCGCACGCAGCCCCCGACCAGCAGCGCCTGATGCCCGCCCGCGCGCAGCATTTCCAGCACGCGCTGCACATGCGCCGCCTCGATCCAGTCTCCCGACAGTTTCATGGCGCCATCCGGTCACTGAGTGTGCGCAGCATCCGGGCGGTGGCGCCCCAGATGTAATAGGGTCCGAAGGGGGCGACGTAATAGCTGCGCCAAGTGCCACGCCAGCGCCGCCGCTCGACGTGGAAATTGGTTGGGGTGGCGATATGGGCCAGCGGGACGGTGAAGATCTCGTCGACCTCGCCTGCCTCGGGGCGCGGGGCGAAGGCGGTATGAATGCGCGCCAGAACAGGGGTTACCAGAAAACCAGTGACGGTTTCATGCGGATCGAGCGTGCCCAGAACCTCGACATTGGCGGGATCGAGGCCGATTTCCTCATGCGCCTCGCGCAGGGCGGCGGCTACGGGCCCGTCATCTTCGGGATCGACCTTGCCGCCGGGAAAGGCGATCTGCCCGGGATGGTGGCGCAGATGCGAGCTGCGCTTGGTCAGATACAGTTGCACGCCGCTGGCCGTGGCCTCGAAGGCCACCAGAACGCCCGCGGGGCGCAGCTTGCGCCCCGGCGGCAGCGCGATTTCGGGGTTCAGGTCGTAATCCGATGAAGGCCGCCCCGGACGGGCCAGCGCGGCCAGAACCGGGGAGAGCGGATCACGCATCGCCGGCCTCTTTCGGGGTGCCGTCGGGGTTCACCGTGGCCTCGAAACCCAGACTGGCCGGGTCGAATTCGTAATGCGCGCCGCAGAACTGGCAATCGGCGGTGACGCGCCCGTCCTCGGTGGTCATGTGGCGAATGTCCTTGGCCGAATAGATCGCCAGACTGTCGCGCACCCGATCCGCCGAGCAGGTGCAGCCGAACTCGATGCGCTGCGGATCAAAGACACGCGGGCCTTCTTCATGGAACAGCCGCACCAGCAGATCGGTCGGATGCACGGTCGGGCCGATCAGTTCCAGATCCTCGACGGTATCGAGCAGCAGGTTCACGCGGTTCCAGTTTTCATCCTCGTCGCCATCCAGAATGTCGGTGTGCTGCAAGAGCCCGCCTTCGCCAGACCCTTCCTTGGCGGCGAAGGGCGAGGCCTTCGGCATCATCTGCACCATCACCCCGCCGGCACGCCAATGCTCGCCCTGGCCCGGCACGGTCGATCGGCCGTAAGACAGGGCAAAGCGCGTCGGCAGCTGTTCGGATTGCGCGAAATAGGTCTGTGCGCAGGCGCTCAGCGATCCGCCTGCCAGCGGCGTGATGCCCTGATAGGGCACATTGCCTTCGCCCTGGTCGATCAGAACCGCGAAATAGCCCTCGCCGATCTGGCTGAACGGATCGGCCGTCGGGTCCAGCCGTTCGGCATCGAAACTGGCCCAGCCGCGGATGCGCGCGGGCGCGCCGTCATCGCTCGGGCCATAGTAATCGGTTGCCAGAATGCGGATCGGCCCGGTGCCGCGCACCTGCAACGACAGTTTCCAGCGCAGCTTGATCGTCTGCCCGATCAGCGCGGTCAGCAGCGCCACCTCGGCCACCAGCGCCTCGACCATCGGCGGGTAGTCGTGTTGCTCCAGCACCTTCTCGAGCACGCCATCAAGCCGCGCGACGCGACCGCGCACATCAGAGCGGTCCAGCTGGAACGGCAGGACGGTGTCGTCCCAGGCGATTTGCGAAAGCGTGGTCATGTCGGTTCCTTGAGGGTTTGCGTTCAGCCCGGCGGCTGGCATACCCTGCCTATATAGGCGCGGCAACCGCAGACCCAAGAGGCAACACAAGGTGCAGGCATGATCCGTCGGTTTGGAGAGCCCGTGGTGGCGGGGCAACGCTATCGTGTCAGGGCAGGGGCCTATGCGGTGCTGCTGCGTGACGGTGCCGTTCTGGTCACCCATCAGGCCGCCCCGACCCCCGAGTTTCAGCTGCCCGGCGGTGGCATCGACCCGGGCGAAAGCCCGCAGCATGCCCTGCACCGAGAGGTCTTCGAGGAAACCGGCTGGTCGATCGCCGCGCCGCGCCGGATCGGCACCTACCGGCGCTTCACCTACATGCCCGAATACGACCGCTGGGCCGAGAAACTCTGCATGGTTTATCTGGCGCGCCCGGTCCTGCGCCGCGGCCCGCCAAGCGAACCGGGGCATCGCGCGATCTGGATGACGCCGGAGGCTGCGCTTGATCAGCTGGCCAATTCCGGCGATCGGCATTTCCTGGCGCAGGCGATCTGGGGCAGATAGGCCACAAACCCCGATTTCGTGGCGCGCGCCGCGGGACATGCCCGTCAAATTGACGCAGAGGTCAATAATTCGTCTGGAAACGAATGGGTGTTTCCGCTATCCCTATGCCCGCAGTATAAAATCTGGCCGCAAGAGCCGGAGTATTTTTGAGGCGGAGTGGTGTCATGGTAAAGTCGGTGGACTTTGCCGTCCGTAATGTTATGGGCGGCGTGTCGCGTGGTGTGGTTTCCGGCGAGGGGGCGAGTGATTACATCGCAGTCGGTTCGGGCGATGAGATTTCTCTCAATCTGAGAAAAACCAACATTCTGAAATATGTGCGCGAAGGGAACGATCTGCAGATCGTTCTGGTCGACGGGCGCACGATTACGCTGTCGGACTATTACGACGCAATCCCGGGCGAAGAGAACCGGCTCTACATCTCGTCGGACGGCGAAATCACGGCGGTGACCTTGGAAGAGAGCGGCGATGGCGTGATGTTCGCGCAATACAGCCAGCCCGAGGTGATCGGCAAATGGAGCGCGAACGACGCGCTGGCCTTCCTGAATGGCGAGGATCTGATCGCGCCTGCCGTGGTCGGGGATACCACCGGGATGGCGGCGTTTGCGCCGCTGCTGTTGGGCGGGATCGGATCGGGCGGGCTGATCGCGGCCGGGGTGGCGGGTGCGGCCGTCATCGGGGGCAGTTCGGGCGGCGGCGGGGGCGGCGGGCGCGATGTGATCGTGCCGACCGTGGATGACCCGGATGCGGACAGCACACTGACGACCCATACCGCCGATCCGGCGGCGGTCGTGACCGGCACCGGCGAGGCGGGTTCGACCGTTGTCGTGGAACTGGGCGATCAGACGCTGCAGACCACGGTGGGCGAGGATGGCACCTGGGGTGTCCGCTTTGAAGGTGACAGCTTTCCTTCGGATGGCGATCTGAGTTCGCGCGTGACGGTGAGCGCGCCCGATGGCACCGTGACCGAGCTTGACGGCCCCGATTTCCTGATCGACATGACGCCCCCCGATGTCGCGGTGATGGCCGGTGCGCTCAGCACGGGCGACGTTGAAAACCATACCGAATATCAGGACGGGATTTCAGTGTCGGGCACCAGCGAGGCGGGCGCGGCAATCACCGTCACGGTGGCCGGGCATACGCAATCGACCGTTGCCGGCGCTGACGGCAACTGGAGCGTGACCTTCCCTACCACGGAACTGCCTGCGGGCAGCTACACCGAGGCAATGACGATCACCGCCACCGATGTGCATGGCAATACGAACACGATCACCGATACGCTGATTGTCGATACAGACATCACCCTGACCCAGACCGCCGTGCCCGGCGGGGCCGATGGTGTCGTCAGCGCGGCGGAACTCCCGGCGGGTGTGACGATCGGTGGTTCGGTGGATGCGGGGTCGAGCGTGGTTGTGACACTGGCCACGGGGCAGACGATCACGGCGAGTGTCGTTGATGGAAACTGGTCCGCGGCGATCCCGACCGCAGGCATGAGCGGCGAAGGTGTGCTTGACTACACGGTTTCGGCGACAGATCCGAACGGCAACACGGCCTCGCTGGCGGGTTCGGTTGTCTATGACACGGTGCTGAACACGCTGACGGCGGGCACCACGACGAACACGACCGTGGTGAACGACGCCTATGTCAACGCGGCCGAAGGCGCGGCGGGCATTGTGCTGAGCGGCGCGGTCGAGGCCGGCGCGCAATCGGTGACGGTGACGCTGGCGGATGGCCACACGATCAGCGGCACGATCACCGGCACCAGCTGGACCGCAACGGTCCCCGCCGCTTACGCGACCGGCGAAGGCACGCTGACCTACACCGTCAACGCGGTCGATGCCTATGGCAACACGCTGCAAACCCCGGTTTCGGGTGCGGTGATGTATGACACGATGGTGCGTGACTTTACTCAGACGGCGAATGTGACCACTGACGATCTGGTCAATGCCCGCGAGGCGGCGGCAGGGTTCGCGATCTCGGGCACGGTCGAGCCGAATTCGGATATCGTCGTGCGGCTTGAAACCGGCGCGATGCGGACGGTTCATGTCGGCGCGGATGGCATCTGGTCGGTGAATTTCACTGCCGCAGATCTGGCCGGAGCCAGCGGCACCCTGCATTACACGGTTACCGCAACCGATCATGCGGGCAACGTGGCGGTGCTGGGCGATGACAGTTCGCTGTCTTTCAACGTTGATCTGGTCGCCCCCGAGGCGCCCGCAATCGAAGCCGTCACCCTGACCACCAACACCGAGAACGTGCGCGCGATCTACACCGATTCCGATGGCGAAGGCGCCTATGCGATCCATGGTGTGAATGCCGCGGGGGATGTGTCTTCGGTGGCGCTGTCCTCGGGCGGGCCGATCTCGCTGGGCGAAGAGGATCTGTATAACTTTTCAAGCAGTGTGCCGAACGGGTCGTATCTGGTGGTTACCGATACCGATGCCGCGGGGAACGAGGCCTCGACCCTGCTTGTGGTGGACAACAACAGTGCGGTCTCGGTCGATCTGGCGCGTGCGGGGTTGGCCGAATTCGACTTCGCCGCAATCGACCTGAGCTTCGCCGAGGCCGATCTGACGATCACCGCAGAACAGATCACCGCCCTGACCGGCCCCGACAAGACGCTGGTCATTCAGGGCGATGCCGCGGATCACATCACCGCAATCGGGGCGCAGGATACCGGGCAGGAACAGGTGATCGGGGGCAAGAGCTACAGCGTCTATACGCTGGGGGATGATGGTGCGAGCCTGATCATCGACGATCAGATCACCCATCTGACGATCTGACCGGGGGCCACAGGATGACCCGGCCTAGTCGTGACAGTGTGCTTCCGGGGTCCCGCCCCATCGCCCGGGCCTTTGCCATGGCGGCGGCCGTGGCCGTATTGGGCGGCTGCGTCGGGGGGACGCCATTTCCTTCGGGGCGTTCGCCGTTCTCGATGAACGAGGTCGGCGATCTGACCCCCGGCAAACCCGGCACCACGGCGCAAACCTCGCTCATCATCGCGGATCTGTCGGCGCGGCGTTCGGTGCTGCCTGCCTCCGGGGCCTATGCGCAGGTGTCGCAGGCGGTGCTGGAGGCGTCGAAAGGCAGCGCACAGGCCGAGCTGCGTGTGGCGCGGCTGACGGCGCAGGCCAAGTCGAAGAACTGGTTGCCGCAGATCGGCCCGACCGTCAGCCTGACCACCCTGGGGGATCTGGCGACGCAGCTGGTGCTGGAACAGGTGCTGTTCGACAATGGCGGCAAGAAGGCCGAGCGCGACCATGCCGCGGCGGATGTCGAGGTGGCGGCGGTCGCCCTGTCCGCCGAGATGAACGACACCGTGCATGACGGTCTGCGGTATTACGTTTCGGGTCTGAAGGCGCGCGAGCAGGCGACGGTGGGCATGCGGGCGGCCGCGCGGATCGGCGACTATGACCGGATCATGCGCGAGCGTGTCAAAGGCGGGCTGTCGGACATGTCCGAGGCCCGCGTTCTGGCGCAGAAGCTGGCCGAGATGCAGGCGATTGCCGCAGCCGACAGCGACGCGGCGGCCACCGCAAGGGCACAGCTGCAGGCGATGACGGTGCGGGATCTGGGCACGCTGAGCGGGCTGGACGATTTCGATCTGCCGGTTCCGGCGCCTGAACCGCTGAGCGTGAAACGGGCCGAAGGCGAGAAGGCGCGCACAATTGCCGAGGCCCGGATGGCACGGGCGGGGCATTTGCCGGCACTGAGCGCCAGCGCAAGCGCGGGGTCAGGCAAGCCCGACATCGGTCTTGCACTGGGCACCAGCCAGTTGCTGGGGATCGGCACCGCCGACACGCTGGCCGCGCTTGATGCCACGCAGGACGCCGCCGGCGCCCGGGTCGAAACCGCCCGGCAAGAGGCCGGGCAGCGGCTTGCCGCGCTCGATGCGCGGTTGCGCGCCCTGCAGGCACAACAGACGCGCGATGCGGCCGTCGTGGCACAGAGCGGTGCCGGGCTGGAGATGTTCACCGAACAATACCGGATGGGGCGGCGCACGCTGATGGAGCTGGTGACTGCCTGTGAAAACCTCGCCGCGATGGAACGCGCGCAGGTCGGGCTGAAATACGATATCGCGTTGATCAAGCTGGAAATGGCGCGAGAGCACGGGATATTGGTGAATGGTAGCAGCATTTAACAAGGTGTAGGGGTTCTTGTCTGACCGGATCATAGCGTTCGACATCAACGCGGCCCGTGTCAGCGGGGCGGCGGATGGCGCGTTGCCCCGGCCCATGACCCCACCGCCCGCCACCGGGACGCGCACATCGGGCCGGGCCAGGGCGCGTGCTGAACTGGCCTCGGCCTATGCCGGGCTGCTGGGGGCCGAGGTGCCTGCCGCCGACATTCTGGAACAGATGCTTCTGGCGGTGGGCGAGGCAAGCGCGGCCGACACCGGCGGGCCGACGGACACTATCCTGCCCGAACATATCGCGGCGGTGCTGCGGGTCGCGGGGATGACCGCCAGCGTCGAAACCATCGACCAGCTGACCCCCGGACAGTGGCCTGCGCTGGCACAGATGACCTCGGGGCAGATGGTCCTGGTGGTGGGCCAGGAGGGCGACACGCTTTTCGTCTATGACAAGACCTGCGCCGATCAGCGTGCCGAGGTGCCGCTGGGGGATTTCGTGCCCCATTTTTCAGGGCGGATCATCCGGGCGCGCACCTCGTTGCGGACGCTGGAAGAACGCCACAAGGTCACGGCTGCGCGCGCGCATTGGTTCTGGGGGGCGTTTCGCGCGCAGCGCCGCGCCTTTGCCGAGGTGGCGCTGGGATCGCTGTTTGCCAATATTCTGGCGGTTGCGGTCGCGATGTTCAGTCTGCAGGTCTATGACCGGGTGATCCCGCACAAATCCGAAGCCACGCTCTGGGTTCTGGCGGGGGGCGCGCTTCTGGCGCTGGTGTTGGAGATGGCGCTGAAACTGGCGCGTTCGGGCCTGATGGACATGGCCGGGCGCAAGATCGAGCTTGGCGTGCAGAAACTGCTGATGGAACGGCTTTTGGGGATGAAGGCCGCGCCGGGCAAACGCGCGCCCAGCCAGTTGTTTTCCGCGATGCGCGAATTCGGATCGGTGCGCGAGTTCTTCACCGCCTCGACGATTGGCACGCTGGCCGATATCCCGTTCATCTTCGTGTTTCTGGCGCTGGTTGCCAGCATCGGGGGCAATCTGGTCTGGGTGCTGGTCGGGGGTGCGGTGCTAATGGTGGCGCCAGGTTTCCTGTTCCAGAAGCGGATGATCGCGCTGACACAATCGACGCAGGGCGCCTCGGCGCGGGCCTCGCGGTTGCTGCACGAAGCGATCTACGAACATGAAACGGTCAACACCGCCCGCGGGCAGGATCGATTCAAGCGGATCTGGGAAGAGCTGACGACCCTGTCGGCGGTCAAAAGCAGCGAACAGCGCAAGCTGAGTTCGGTGCTGACCTATTGGGCGCAGATGGTGCAGCAGGCGACCTATATCACCGCGGTCGTGATCGGCACCTACAAGGTGTTCGCGGGCGAATTCACCGTGGGCGCGATCATCGCCATCGGCATCCTGACCTCGCGCACGCTGGCGCCGCTGACGCAACTGGCGGGCACGCTGGCGCGCTGGTCGAATGTGAAAGGCGCATTGCAAGGGCTGGATGCGATCGCCGGCGCCGAGCAGACGCAGGCCGAGGACCGGTCCTATCTGCGCGCCGCACGGATCGCAGGCGAATTCGAGCTGCGCCAGATCGATTTCAAATACGATGCCGAGGGCGCGACCACCGTCGACATTCCCGCGTTGCGCATTCCCGCCGGGCAGCGGGTGGCGGTGCTGGGGGCCAATGGCTCTGGCAAGTCGACGCTGCTGAAACTGCTGGCCGGGATTTACGAGCCGCAGGGCGGGCGCATCTTGCTGGATGGTGTCGACATCGGCCAGTTGCACCCTCGCGATCTGCGCCGCTCGGTGGGCTACCTCAGTCAAGATGTGCGGCTGTTTTCCGGCACGCTACGCGACAACCTGAACCTGACCCAGCTGGAACGCGACGAAGAGCGGCTGTTCAGTGCGCTGGATTTCGCCGGGCTCGGGCCTTTCGTGCGCAGCCATCCGCGCGGGCTGGACCTGATGCTGGGCGATGGCGGCGAGGGGCTGTCGGTCGGGCAGCGCCAGTCGATCGGCTGGGCGCGGCTGTGGTTGCAGGACCCGAGCGTGGTGATCCTGGACGAGCCGACCGCAGCGCTGGACACCACGCTGGAAACGACGCTGGTCAGCCGCCTGGACGGATGGCTGGCCGGGCGCACGGCGGTTATCGCGACGCATCGCGTGCCGATCCTGGCGCTGACCACGCGCACGCTGATCCTGCAAAACGGCCGGATGGCGGTGGACGGGCCGCGCGATGCGGTGCTGGCCCATCTGAGCAAGGCCAAGGCGGGGGGGACGCAATGAGCACGATCGACCCGGCCGCGCTGAGCACCCGCACCCGGCGGATGAGCCTGACGATCTGGCTGGTGGCGGCGACGGTCATCGTGTTCCTGATCTGGGCCTCGGTCGCCTGGGTCGACCAGATCGTGCGCGGCCCGGGCGAGATCGTGTCCTCGTCCAAACCGCAGATCATCCAGAACCTTGAAGGCGGCATCCTGGCCGAGCTTTATGTCCACGAGGGCGATGTGGTCGAACCGGGCACGGTTCTGGCCCGGCTTCACGGCACGCAATACCAGACCCAGGTCGACGATCTGGAAGCGCAGATCGCGGGGCTCGAAATCCGCCAGTTGCGGCTGGAGGCCGAGATGGCCGGTATCGACGCCTTCGAGGTGAGCGATCTGCAGGACCGGCTGGTGCCGCATATCGTGGCCTCGGAAACGGCTTTGCTGGGCGCACGGCTGCAGGATTTCCGCGCACGCAAATCCGGCGCGGCGGCGGTGATGAAACAGGCGGCGGCCGAGCGCGACCTGCTGGAGAACATGTATCGCAAGGAAGTGGCCCCGCTGATCGAGGTGACCCGTGCGCGCAAGATCTTTTCGGATGCTGAAAAGCAATACAACGAGACGGTGACCAGAACCGAGCTGGAGCGCGCGGCGGACTATTCCGACACGCTGGCCAAGCTGAGCACATTGCGTCAGCAGTTGAAGCTGTCGGAAGATCAACTGGACCGGACGATCCTGGTGTCGCCGCTGCGGGGTATCGTCAACAAGCTGTCGCTCACCACGATCGGTGGCGTCGTGCGGCCGGGCGAAGAGATCCTGCAAATCATCCCGCTGGACGAAGAGATGTTCGTCGAGGCGCGGATCGCGCCCAAGGACATCGCCAATGTGCGGATCGGGCAGGAGGCGACGATCAAGCTGTCGGCCTATGATTACACGATCTACGGCAGCCTTCGGGGGCAGGTGCATTTCGTCTCGGCCGATACGTTCAAGGATGACCGCCGCCCGGATGGCGACCCGCATTACAAGGTGACGCTGCGGGTCGATCTGGCGCATCTGTCCGGGCGCCAGCGCGATCTGGAAATCCGCCCCGGGATGCAGGCCACGGTGGAACTGCACACCGGCGAAAAGACGGTTCTGCAATATTTGCTCAAACCGCTGTATAAATCGCGCGAGGCGCTGCGCGAGCCTTAATCGGCGTTCTGCTTGGCGCCGTCGAATTCGAAGAAGACCGCCGAAACGTCATCGACAAGGTCGCCCGCGGCGAAGGCCTCCAGATCCCAGAAGATCGCGTCCAGAAAGGCCGCGCCCCGCAGCCCGGCGGATTTGCGGATGATCCGTTCCAGGCCCTCTTCGCCCAGCATTGCGCCGGCGGGATCGGCCGCCTCGGTGATGCCGTCCGACATCAGGAACAGCCGGTCGCCGGGCTGCAGCCGGGTGGTGATCGTTTCATACTCGGCGCCCTCGATCAGCCCGACGGGCATGCCGCCATTGCCCAGAAATTCGACCGTGCCATCGGCGCGCTGCACCGCCGGATGCGGATGCCCGGCCTGCACCAGATCGACCTTGCCCGAGATCAGATCGACATCGGCATAGATCAGCGTGAAATAGCTTTCGGTCTGCATTTCATCCAGAACGAGCGCGTTCATATAGGCGGCCAGTTCGCCGGGCGGCAGCGCGTCGTAGATGCCGAATTCGGTCTGCATCAGCGCAATGTTCTGATCGGGCGAGGAGCCGGACAGATAGCCTGCCAGCCGCGCGGTCATCAGTGCCGAGGTGATGCCATGGCCCGATACGTCGATGCCATAGATCCCGACGCGCCGCGCATTGATCGGGAAGAACCCGACCAGATCGCCGCCGACATGACCCGAAGGGCGCAGCATCAGCGACACCTCGGCATTGCCGAAGCTGCGGTGACGCTCCTTTATCAGGCTTTGCTGCAGTTTGCAGGCCTCGGTCAGATCGCGGTCGATCACGTCGTAAAGCCCCTGCAATTCGGTCAGGGTCGAGGACAGCAGGCGATTCTTGTCTTTCAGTTCGCGTTCCATGTGCAGGATGCGTTCGCCGGCCGACAGGCGCGCGCGCAATTCGTCGCCGTTGACGGGTTTGGACAAAAAATCGTCGGCGCCACTTTGCAGCCCCTCTGTCACCTCGTTCTTTTCGGTTTTCGAGGTCAGCAGCACGAAATAGCCGTAGCCCGCACGATCCATCTTGCGAAAGGCGCGGCAGAAATCGAGCCCGGACATGCCCGGCATCACCCAGTCGGACAGCACGATGTCGGGTTCGCAGGTCTGACAGATCGCCAGCGCCTCCTCGGCAGAGCCCGCCTCGATCACCTCATAGCCCGAGCGTGACAATTGCGCCGAGAGGATGCGGCGTTGCATCCGGCTGTCATCCACCACCAGAACCCGTCGGGAACCCACGGTTCCGGGGCTGGCCCCGGAGAGGTCACGTTGAGGCAGGTTTTCAAGCACAGGGGGCCGCATGGTAAGATTACACTCCGGTCATCTTCGGGGCTTTGGCTTAACATCCCGTGAATGGGGTCACGGCAGAGGAATTAAAGCTTCGGAAATCTTTGCGCCTTACCGTGGACGGCGGTGAAGGCTCGCCGAAAAGTGGAGGTGGAGATGATTGATTGGGAGCGGGTCGCCGAGTTGCGATCTGAAATCGGCGCGGAGGGGTTTGCCGAAGTGCTGGAGCTGTTTCTGGATGAGGTCGAGGGTGTTGTGATGCGGCTCGGGTCGCGAACCGACAAGCTGGAGGACGATCTGCATTTCCTCAAGGGATCGGCGTGGAACCTGGGATTCCGGGATTTTGGTGCGATGTGTCAGGATGGCGAACGTCGCTCTGCCGCCGGACATGCCGCAGAGGTTGACACCTCGGCCATCATCTCTTGCTACGGGGCCTCGAAACAGGTGTTCATGGCGCGTGCCGATGAGTTTTGCGATGCCGCCTGAGCGGCTCAGATCAGGAACTCGGCCAGCGCTTCGTCATCGGTAATATCGCGATAGCTGAACCCGGCGGCATCAAGCTGTCGGGTCAGCGCGGGGAAATTCTCTGCCGCCTTGGTCTCGATCCCGATCAGGACAGAGCCGAAGTTGCGCGCCGATTTCTTGAGGTATTCGAACCGCGCGATGTCGTCCTCTGGGCCCAGCATCTGCAGGAATTCGCGCAACGCGCCCGGACGCTGCGGCATCCGCAGGATGAAGTATTTCTTCAGCCCCGAAAACCGCTGGGCCCGTTCCTTGACTTCCGGCAGTCGCTCGAAATCGAAGTTCCCGCCCGAGGTGACGCAAACGACGGTCTTGCCGTGGATCTCGTCGGCCAGTTCGGGCAGCACGTCGACCGACAGCGCGCCGGCGGGCTCCAGCACGATCCCCTCGACGTTCAGCAATTCCAGCATCGTCACGCAGATCCGGTCTTCGGGCGCGCGCAGGATCATTTCGGGGCGCACCCAGTCGAGCCGCGCGAAGGGCAGTGCGCCGATCCGCGCCACCGCGGCACCGTCCACGAAACTGTTGACCTGTTTGAGCGTGACCGGCGCACCGGCGGCGACGGCGGCGGTCAGGCTGGCACCACCCAGCGGCTCGACGAAACGATAGCTGGTCTGCGGCGCCGTGGCCCGCAGATAGCCGGTCACCCCCGCGGCCAGCCCGCCACCGCCCACCGGCAGGATCACCAGATCGGGCGCGCGCCCCAGCTGATCCAGGATCTCGACCCCGACCGAGGCCTGCCCCTCGATCACATCGGCATCGTCGAAGGGGGCCAGGAAATGCGCGCCCGCCTGCGTGCAGTAGGCCTGGCTTGCCGCCAGGGTCTGATCGAAATAATCGCCCGTCAGCCTGATCTCGATCGCATCGCCGCCAAACACCTTGGTCTTGTCGATCTTTTGCTGCGGCGTCGTCACCGGCATGAAGATCGTGCCCTTCACGCCGAAATGACGGCAGGCAAAGGCCACGCCCTGTGCGTGGTTGCCCGCACTGGCACAGACGAAATGATCGGCGCCCGGGTCTGCCGCGCGCAGCTTGCGCATCGCGGTGAAGGCGCCGCGGATCTTGTAGCTGCGCACCGGCGTCAGGTCTTCGCGTTTCAGCCAGATATCGGCGCCATAGCGCGCGGACAGATGGTCGTTGCGCTGCAGGGGCGTCGGTTCGAACAACGCACGCAGGGCGCGGGTGGCGGCAAGGGCTTCGAGGGCGAATTGGGTCATGGCCGAGCTTTGGCGCCGCGCGCGGCGCGATGCAAGCCTGAAGGTTGGGCATTGTCTTGTGCGGGATACAATTCTGCACCCCGCCGGGGCACCCGAGCCCTTGAGATACAGGCCAAAACGCACTATGCCCGCCCAAATGCTCAATCTCGGAGGCCCCATGTCTGCTCCCAAGAAAGTCGTGCTTGCCTATTCCGGCGGCCTCGATACCTCGATCATCCTGAAATGGCTGCAAACCGAATACGGCTGCGAGGTGATCACCTTCACCGCCGATCTGGGGCAGGGCGAAGAACTGGAGCCCGCGCGCGCCAAGGCCGAGCTGCTGGGGATCAAGCCCGAAAACATCCACATCGAAGACGTGCGCGAGGAATTCGTGCGCGATTTCGTGTTCCCGATGTTCCGCGCCAATGCGGTGTACGAAGGGCTTTATCTGCTGGGCACCTCGATCGCGCGGCCGCTGATTTCCAAGCGTCTGGTCGAGTTGGCGCATCAGCACGGCGCCGATGCGGTGGCGCATGGCGCGACCGGCAAGGGCAACGATCAGGTGCGGTTCGAACTCAGCGCCTATGCGCTCGATCCCTCGATCCGGGTGATCGCACCCTGGCGGGAATGGGATCTGACCTCGCGCACCAAGCTGCTGGAATTCGCCGAGCAGAACCAGATCCCGATCGCGAAAGACAAGCGCGGCGAGGCGCCGTTCTCGGTCGATGCGAACCTTCTGCACACCTCGTCCGAGGGCAAGGCGCTGGAAAACCCCGCGCAAGAGGCGCCCGATTACGTCTATCAGCGCACCGTGAACCCCGAAGATGCGCCCGATACCCCCGAATATGTCGAGATCACCTTCGAGCGCGGCGATGCGGTGGCGATCAATGGCGAAGCGATGTCGCCGGCCACGATCCTGACCAAGCTGAACGAGCTGGGCGGCAAGCATGGCATCGGCCGTCTGGACTTCGTCGAGAACCGCTTCGTCGGGATGAAATCGCGCGGCATCTATGAAACCCCCGGCGGCACCGTCCTGCTGGAGGCGCACCGCGGGATCGAACAGATCACTCTGGACGCCGGTTCGGGCCATCTGAAAGACAGCCTGATGCCGCGCTACGCCGAGCTGATCTATAACGGCTTCTGGTTCAGCCCCGAGCGCGAGATGCTGCAGGCGCTGATCGACAAATCGCAAGAGAATGTCACGGGCACCGTGCGGCTGAAGCTCTACAAGGGCTCGGTGCAGTGCGTCGGCCGCTGGTCGGAGTATTCGCTTTACTCCGAGGCGCATGTGACCTTCGAAGACGATGCCGGCGCCTATGACCAGAAAGACGCGGCGGGCTTCATCCGCCTGAACGCGCTGCGCCTGAAACTGATCGCCACCCGCAACGCCCGGGTGAAGAAATGAGCGTCCGGGCCGCCATTGTCACCGTTTCCGACCGCGCAAGCCGCGGCGAATACGAGGACAAGGGCGGCCCCGGCTGCGAAGACTGGCTGCGCGGCGTGGTGACCTCGCCGCTGGCCATCACCCGTCACATCATCCCCGACGGGCGCGAAAGCGTGGCGGCGATGCTGCGTCAACTGGTGACGGAACAGGCCGATCTGATCCTCGTCACCGGCGGCACCGGCCCTGCACCGCGCGACGAAACGCCCGAGGGCGCGGCCGATGTGATCGAAAAGGAACTGGCAGGCTTTGGCGAGGAAATGCGCCGCGCCAGCCTGCTGGAGGTGCCGACCGCGATCCTGTCGCGCCAGAGTGCCGGGGTCGCCGGGAAAAGCCTGATCATCACGCTGCCGGGCAAACCCAGTGCCATCGCGACCTGCCTGAATGCGGTGTTCGCGGCGGTGCCCTATTGCCTCGATCTGATCGGCGCGGGCCGGATCGAAACCGACCCGGCAAAGATCGTGGCCTTCCGCCCGAAGGCGAAGTAGCTTTTCTTATTCTTTCTGGCCCAAATATCCCCCGCGGAGCGTTCCGCGGGTGCCGTTGCAGCCTCCGGCGGGGATATTTTGGCCAGAAAGAAGGATCAGCGTTTCACACTGGCGGTGACGTAATTCACCGACAGATCGCGGTCTGACAGTGACCAGCGCCAGCTGATCGGGTTGAACACCATCCCCTTGCGATCCACGGCATCCAGCCCGGATTTGCCGATCAGGGCGGCCAGTTCGTCGGGGGTGATGAATTTATGCCATTCATGGGTGCCGCGCGGCAGCCAGCGCATCACCTGCTCGGCGCCGATGATCGCCACCAGATAGCTTTTGGCGTTGCGGTTCAGCGTCGAGCACAGCAGCAGCCCGCCCGGTTTCAGAAGGCCCGCGCAGGTATCCATGAAGCCCTGCGGATCGGCGACATGTTCGATGATCTCCATCGCCAGAACCACGTCGAACTGTTCGCCCGCCTCGGCCAGGGTTTCGGCGGCGCAATGGCGATAGTCAATGTCCAGGCCCGATTGTTCGGCATGCAGCCGCGCCACCGGGATATTGCCGCCCGCCGCATCGGCGCCAATGACGGTCGCGCCAAGCCGTGCCATCGGTTCGGACAAGAGGCCGCCCCCGCAGCCGATATCAAGCAGCCGCAGCCCGTCAAACGGGCGCGGGGCCTTCAGGTCGCGTCCGAATTGCGCGGCGATTTGCGTGGTGATGTAGTCCAGCCGGCAGGGGTTGAGCATATGCAGCGGCTTGAACTTGCCGTTCGGGTCCCACCATTCGGCGGCCATTGCCTCGAATTTCGCCACTTCGGCCGGGTCGATGGTGTTTGTTGCGTTTTGCATGGCTTCCTCGAAACTTCTGGTGCGCCCCCCGTGGCGGGCGCCGCTTTCCCGTTATATAGTCGGATCATGGACAGAACCGCAGGGCAAAAGCGCACATCGGGCGCCTTTCTTTACCCGCCGATCGAGCCCTTCGATCAGCGCATGCTTGATATGGGCGATGGTCACCGGATCTATGTGGAGCAGTCGGGCCATCCGCAGGGCCAGCCGGTGGTGGTGTTTCATGGCGGGCCGGGGGGCGGCTGCAGCCCGGCGATGCGGCGCTATTTCGACCCGAAGCATTACCGCGTGATCCTGTTCGATCAGCGCGGCTGCGGGCTGTCGAAGCCGCACGCCTCGGTCACCAATAACACGACCTGGCATCTGGTTGCCGATGTGGAACGAATTCGCGAGACTTTCGGGATTCGCGACTGGATCGTGTTTGGCGGCAGCTGGGGGGCGACTCTGGCGCTGATCTATGCCGAAACCCACCCCGAGCGGGTGCAGGGGCTGGTGCTGCGTGGCGTGTTTCTGGCCGAGCAGAGCGAGTTGAACTGGTTCTACGGGGGCGGCGCCGGGCAATTCTTTCCCGACCTGTGGGACGGGTTCTGCCGCCCGATTCCGCAAGATGAGCAGCACGATCTGATTGGCGCCTATCACAAACGTCTGTTTTCGGGCGATTACGCGGAAGAGGCGCGCTATGCCCGGCACTGGGCGATGTGGGAAAATGCCCTGGCCTCGGTCGAGTTCGACGGGCTGCCCGGCGAGGCGCCGCCCGATTACGCGCGCGCCTTCGCGCGGCTGGAAAACCATTATTTCATCAACCGCGCCTTTCTGGAGGAAGACGGCCAGATCCTGCGCGACCGGCACCGGATCGAGCATATTCCGGCGATTATCGTGCAGGGGCGGATGGACATGATCTGCCCGCCGGTCTCGGCCTGGCGTCTGTCGCAGGGGTGGCGGCGGGCCGCGCTGCGGATCGTTCCGGCGGCGGGGCACGCGCTGAGCGAGCCGGGAATCACCGCGGCCCTGGTTGCCGCGATGGACGAGCTGCGCCGCTGAGCAACTGCAGGCTTGCAGAACGGCGTGCTTTGGCCTATATCCCCCCTCAACAGCGGCGCGTGAGGGTCCAAACCTGACGCCCACCGGGAAATATCGACGGGCCGCGCGGCCCGTTTTTTTGTTTTGAAGGATCGGAACAATGACCGACCTGATCGCCAAGACCGCGATTGACCGGCGCCTTGCCGAAATCGTCACCCCCACCATCGAGGGGCTGGGATTCGAACTGGTGCGCATCCGTTTGCAGGGCGGCAAGACCGCCACGCTGCAGATCATGGCCGACCGTCCCGAAGGCGGCATCGTCGTGGATGACTGCGCCAGGATCTCGACCGCCGTTTCGGCGGTGCTGGATGTCGAAGACCCGATCGAAGACAATTATCACCTTGAAGTGTCGTCCCCCGGCATCGACCGCCCGCTGACCCGGTTGAAGGATTTCGACGTCTGGGAAGGTTATGAGGCGAAGATCGAGACTTCGGAGCCGATCGACGGGCGCCGCCGCTTCAAGGGCATCGTGCGCGGCACCGAAGGCGACGAAGTGCTGATCGAGATTGAAGAGAAGGGCGAACAGGTCACAATCGGCCTGCAGTTCGACTGGCTCTCGGATGCGAAACTTGTGCTGACCGACGAACTGATCGACGAGATGCTGCGCCAGAAGAAGGCGTCCGGCGCGATCGACGAAGACCAGTTCGACGAGATCGAAACCGAAGATACCGATTCCCCCGACGAGGAGACCTGAGAGATGGCAATCACCTCTGCCAACCAGCTGGAACTTCTGCAGACGGCCGAAGCCGTCGCGCGCGAGAAGATGATCGACCCGGATCTGGTGATCCAGGCGATGGAAGACAGTCTCGCCCGTGCTGCGAAGTCGCGTTATGGCGCCGAGATGGACATCCGCGTGAGCATCGACCGCAAGACCGGCCGCGCCACCTTTACCCGGGTGCGCACCGTCGTCGAGGATGACGCCGTCGAGAACTATCAGGCCGAACTGACCGTCGCGCAGGCGAAGCAGTATCTGGCCGATCCGAAGGTCGGCGACGAGATCGTGGACGAGGTTCCGCCCGTGGATCTGGGCCGGATCGCCGCGCAATCGGCCAAGCAGGTGATCTTGCAGCGCGTGCGCGAAGCCGAGCGTGACCGTCAGTTCGACGAATTCAAGGATCGCAAGGGCACGATCATCAACGGCGTCGTCAAGCGCGAGGAATACGGCAATATCATCGTCGATATCGGCCGTGGCGAGGCGATCCTGCGCCGCAATGAAAAGATCGGCCGTGAAAGCTATCGTCCGAACGACCGCATTCGCGCCTATATCAAGGACGTGCGCCGTGAAACCCGTGGCCCGCAGGTCTTCCTGTCGCGGACCGATCCGCAGTTCATGGCCGAGCTGTTCAAGATGGAAGTGCCGGAAATCTATGACGGCATCATCGAGATCAAGGCCGTGGCCCGTGACCCGGGTTCGCGCGCGAAGATCGCCGTGATCTCGAACGACAATTCGATCGACCCGGTCGGTGCCTGCGTCGGTATGCGCGGATCGCGCGTGCAGGCCGTGGTGGGCGAGCTGCAGGGCGAGAAGATCGACATCATTCCGTGGAACGAAGATCAGGCGACTTTCCTGGTGAACGCGCTGCAACCGGCCGAAGTGTCGAAAGTGGTGATCGACGAGGAAGCCGGCAAGATCGAGGTCGTGGTGCCTGATGAACAGCTGTCGCTCGCCATCGGCCGTCGGGGCCAGAACGTGCGTCTGGCAAGCCAGCTGACGGGGCTCGACATCGACATCCTGACCGAAGCCGAGGAATCGCAGCGCCGTCAGGCCGAATTCGCCGAGCGCACCAAGCTGTTCGTCGATGCGCTGGATCTGGACGAATTCTTTGCGCAGCTTCTGGTGGCCGAAGGCTTCACCAACCTGGAAGAGGTCGCCTATGTCGACCTCGACGAGCTGCTGGCGATCGAAGGTGTCGACGAGGGCACTGCGGCCGAACTGCAGGCGCGCGCCCGCGACTATATCGAAGAACAGAACCGCAAGGCCATCGAGGCGGCCAAGGAACTGGGCGTCGAGCAGTCGCTGTTCGATTTCGAAGGGCTGACCCCGCAGATGGTCGAGGCGCTGGCGAAAGATGGCGTGAAGACGCTGGAAGATTTCGCGACCTGTGCCGACTGGGAACTGGCCGGCGGCTGGACCACGGTCAACGGCCAGCGCGTGAAGGACGAAGGCATCCTCGAGAAGTTCGACATGAGCCTTGAGGAAGCGCAGAACCTGATCATGACGGCGCGGATCATGCTGGGCTGGGTCGATCCCTCCGAGCTGGAAGCCGAGTCGGAAGAGACCGAAGAGGAGGCCGAGGAGTAATCCTCGGGGCTGAGCCATGAGCCGTGGGGGCACACGCGTGGAAAAGGGCGAGCCGGAACGGCGCTGCATCGTCACGGGTGACGTGCAGCCCAAGGCCGGGCTTGTGCGCTTCGTGCTGGGCCCCGACGGGCTGATCTATCCCGATCTGGCGGAAAAACTGCCCGGTCGGGGGATCTGGGTCACGGCGGATCGGGCGGCAATCGACCGGGCGGCGGCCAAGGGGCTTTTCGCGCGCGCGGCCCGCGCACCGGCGAAAGTGCCCGAAAATCTGGCCGATCTGGTCGAGCAGGGCCTTGCGCATCGCGTGGTGGAGCTTATCTCCTTGGTGCGCAAGTCCGGTCGCGCGGTGGTCGGGTTTGAAAAGGTGAAGGGCTGGCTGGCCGATGGCCGCGCCAAAGTTTTGCTGCAGGCGTCGGACGGGTCCGACCGCGGCAAGGGCAAGCTCTGGACGCCCGAGGGTGGCCGCTGGTTCGGTTGCCTGACCAGCGCCGAATTGGGTTTGGCTTTCGGTCGCGATCATGCCATACACGGCGCGCTTGCGGCTGGCGGACTCACCCCGCGTGTTATAAGCGAAGCGGCAAGGCTTGCGGGTATGCGCAAGCAGGACGGCGGCCAGACCGCCATGAAGGATATGAAGACGGCATGAGCGATACGGACGGTAAAAAACCCTTGGGTCTTGGCGGCGCGCGCCCCGGTCAGGTGAAGCAGAGCTTCTCTCACGGTCGCACGAAAAGCGTTGTGGTCGAGACGAAACGCAAGAAGGTGGTCGTTCCGAAGCCGAGCGCTGCGGGCGGCAAACCTGCGGGTTCGCCCAGCCTGGGCGACCCTTCGCGGCGCCCTGCCGGGATTTCCGACGCCGAAATGGAACGCCGCCTGAAGGCGTTGCAGGCTGCCAAGGCACGCGAAGCCGAAGAGGCCGCACAGCGTGTGGCCGAAGAAAAGGCCCGCGAAGAAGAGCGGGAGCGCCGTCGCGCCGAGGCCGAGGCCAAGGAGCGTGAGGATCGCGAACGCGAGGAAGCGCTGCGCCTGAAGGCCGAGGAAGACGCCCGCAAGGCCCGCGAGGCCGAGCTGCGCGCGCAGAAGAAGGAAGAGGTCCGCAAGGCACCGGCGAAAGCCGAAGCGCCTGCCGATCCGGCCGCTGCCGAGGCCGCCGCGGCGCGTGCCGCGACCAAGGGTGTCGTGGCGACCGGCCCGCGCAAGACCGACCGTGATCGCGACGAACGCGCGCCGGATCGTGACGCGCGCAATGCCAAGGGCAAGGGCGACGACAACGCGCGCCGCACCGGCAAGCTGTCGCTCTCCGAAGCGCTGCATGGTGGCGAAGGCGGGCGTCAGCGCTCGCTCGCGGCGATGAAGCGCAAGCAGGAAAAAGCGCGCCAGAAGGCGATGGGCTATGGCCAAAGCGCCGAAAAGATGGTGCGCGACGTGCAGCTGCCCGAAACCATCGTGGTTTCCGAGCTGGCCAACCGTATGGCCGAACGGGCCGCCGATGTGGTCAAGGCGCTGATGAAGATGGGCATGATGGTGACCGCCAACCAGACCATCGACGCCGATACCGCCGAACTGGTGATCGAGGAATTCGGCCACAAGGCTGTGCGCGTTTCGGATGCCGACGTCGAGCAGGTGATCGACACCGTCGAGGACAAGCCCGAAGATCTGCAAACCCGCCCGCCGATCATCACGATCATGGGCCACGTCGACCACGGCAAGACCTCGCTGCTGGACGCGATCCGCAAGGCCAACGTCGTGTCGGGCGAAGCCGGGGGCATTACCCAGCACATCGGGGCCTATCAGGTGACGACCGATTCCGGGGCGGTGCTGACCTTCCTGGATACGCCCGGCCACGCCGCCTTCACCTCGATGCGGGCGCGCGGTGCACAGGTCACCGATATCGTCGTTCTGGTGGTGGCCGCCGATGACGCGGTGATGCCGCAGACGATCGAGGCGATCAACCACGCGAAAGCGGCGAAAGTGCCGATGATCGTGGCGATCAACAAATGCGACAAATACGAGGCGAACCCGCAAAAGGTGCGCACGGATCTGCTGCAGCACGAGGTCGTCGTCGAGGCGATGTCGGGCGATGTGCAGGATGTCGAGGTCTCGGCCAAGACCGGCAAGGGGCTGGATGAGCTGCTGGAAGCCATCGCGCTGCAGGCCGAGGTCCTGGAACTCAAGGCGAACCCGAACCGCGCCGCGCAAGGTGCTGTTATCGAAGCGAAACTCGACGTGGGCCGTGGCCCCGTCGCCACCGTTCTGGTGCAGCACGGCACGCTCAAGCAGGGCGACATTTTCGTCGTCGGCGAGAAATGGGGCAAGGTGCGCGCGCTGATCAACGACCGTGGCGAGCGTGTGACCGAGGCCGGTCCGTCGGTTCCGGTCGAGGTTCTGGGCCTGAACGGCACGCCCGAAGCCGGTGACGTGCTGAACGTGGTCGAGACCGAAGCGCAGGCCCGCGAGATCGCAGATTATCGCGAGCAGACGACCAAGGACAAACGCGCCGCGGCCGGTGCCGCGACCACGCTGGAGCAGCTGATGGCCAAGGCCAAGGCGGATCTGAACGTGGCGGAACTGCCGGTGGTTGTGAAAGCCGACGTGCAGGGTTCGACGGAAGCGATCGTGCAGGCGCTCGAAAAGGTCGGCAACGAAGAGGTGCGCGTGCGCGTCATCCATTCGGGCGTCGGTGCCATCACCGAAAGCGATGTCGGCTTGGCCGAGGCGTCGGGTGCGCCGGTCATCGGCTTCAACGTGCGGGCCAATGCGCCGGCACGGGCCGCCGCGAACCAGAAGGGTGTCGAGATCCGCTATTACTCGATTATCTACGATCTGGTTGACGACATCAAAGCGGCGGCTTCGGGTCTGCTGAAGAACGAGGTGCGCGAGCACTTCATCGGCTATGCGCAGATCAAAGAGGTCTTCAAGGTCTCGGGCGTCGGCAAGGTGGCTGGCTGTATCGTTACCGAAGGCGTTGCGCGCCGTTCGGCCGGTGTCCGGTTGCTGCGCGACGACGTGGTGATCCACGAGGGCACGCTGAAGACGCTCAAACGCTTCAAGGACGAGGTCAAGGACGTCATTTCCGGTCAGGAATGCGGCATGGCTTTCGAGAATTACGAAGATATTCGCCCCGGCGATGTCATCGAGATTTTCGAACGCGAGGAAGTCGAACGCACGCTGTAAAGCCGCGTCGGATCACATCGCAAGAATTTTCATGGGGGCCGAAAGGCCCCCTTGTTCATGGCTGCTGCAGTGTGCGCATGAAAAAGAGGGGCAATTGCCCCCCGTGTAATCAAGATGCGTGTTATATCGCGAGGCTCAGGCGGCCTTCCCGACGACGGGGCGCCCGGCATAGAGTCGGTCATCCACGCGGACAACGATCTTGCCATTTTCCAACTGAGCTTCGAACGTTCCTTGAACGGAAACGCAGCTGCCGACAACGATAGTGCGAAGCATCAGATATCCTCCCAAATCTCATCTGCTTATGAAATTAGTCGCAAAACCTTTACACGGAGTAAATGAAAAAGACACGCATCGGGCTGAATTGGACAAAAAAACTGGCCGAATTGGTCTGTCTTTCTGTCATATCCAGGCATGCAGGATCGGAATCAGCGGCTCGTCCGCGGGGGGCATCGGGTAATCGCGCAGGTTCTGCGCGCGCACCCAGGCCAGGGTCTGCCCTTCGCGCGGAGTTGGCGTGCCTTCCCAGCGGCGGCAGGCGAACAGCGGCATCAGCAGGTGGAAATCGTCGTAGGAATGGCTGGCGAAGGTCAGCGGCGCCAGGCACGAATGATAGGTGTCGATGCCCAGCTCTTCCTTCAGCTCGCGGATCAGCGCGGCTTCGGGGGTTTCGCCGGGCTCTACCTTGCCACCGGGAAATTCCCACAGACCGGCCAGCGATTTGCCCTCGGGGCGCTGCGCCAGCAGGATGCGGCCGTCCACGTCGATCAGCGCAACGGCGGTGACCAGCAACACCCGCCCCGGCGTGGGGGCGGGGGTGCCATCCGGGCCGCAGCCCGCGCTCAAGACCGATAATCCGCATTGATGTCGATGTAGCGATGCGTCAGGTCGCAGGTCCAGACCGATTTCGCGGCCTTGCCCAGCCCCAGATCGACGCCGATCACCAGTTCCTGACCCTTCATATAGGCCGAGGCGGCGTCTTCGTCGTAATCGGGCACGCGCCAGCCGTTCGCCGCCAGAACCATGTCGCCAAACCGGATGGTCAGCCGGTCGCGATCGGCCTTGGCGCCGGACTTGCCCACGGCGGCCACGACGCGGCCCCAGTTCGCATCCTCGCCCGCGATGGCGGTTTTCACCAGCGGCGAGTTGGCGACGGCCATCGCGACCTTATGCGCATCGGCGGCGGTTTCGGCGCCGGTCACGCGGACCTCGACGAACTTGGTCGCGCCCTCGCCATCCTTCACCACCTGATGCGCCAGATCCATCATCACGCTGCGCAGCGCGGCTTCGAAGTCCTTCGCCACCTTGGACCGCAGATCGGTGATCTCGGCGGCCGGGGATTTGCCCGTCGCCGCCAGGATCAGCGCGTCCGAGGTCGAGGTGTCGCTGTCCACGGTGATCGCGTTGAACGTGTCATCCACCTGACGCGACAGCATCTTTTGCAGGTTGCGGGCCGAAATCTTGGCATCGGTAAAGATATAGACCAGCATCGTCGCCATGTTCGGCGCGATCATTCCCGAACCTTTGGCGATGCCCGCAATGCGGATCGTGCCGCCATCACCCGCCACCTCGGCGGCGGCCCCTTTCGGGAAGGTGTCGGTGGTCATGATCGCGCGCGCGGCGGCCTCCATGCCGGCCGGATCGAGCGCGGCGGCCAGATCGCCGACCTTGGCCGTGATCCGTTCATAGGGCAGCGGCTCGCCGATGACCCCGGTAGACGAGGAAAACACGCGGCTTGCCGGCATCCCCAGGGCCGCGGCGACGGCCCCGGTCACGGCATCGACTGCCTCTTGCCCGCCCGCGCCGGTAAAGGCGTTGGCGTTGCCCGAATTCACGATGATCGCCGCGCCGGCGCTTTCATCGGGTTTACCCGCCAATTTGGCCTGACAGTCGAGCACACAGGCCGCACGGGTCGACGAGGTGGTGAACACCCCGGCGATGGTCGCGCCGGGCGCCACGCGCGCCAGCATCACATCGGTGCGGCCGGCATAGCGCACACCGGCCCCGATGGCAGCGAATTCCACGCCCTCGATCACCGGCAAGGCCGGGAAGGAGGCAGGCGCCAGAGGAGAGACGGGCGCGGTCTTCTTGACCTTGGCCGCGACCTCGCCCATCACTTCGGTAACCTCTTCGACCGCCTCGGCGGCCAGATGTTCAAGCTGCGATTTCAGTTTTTTGACCTTGGTCTTGAGCTTCTCGACCTTGGCTTTCAACTCTTTGTCCTGCTTGGCCATGTCCCGCGCCTCCCTTACCGTCACTCGCCCAGAATGCTGTCGTCTTTCAGGATGGCCGGGTCCACGCCCTCGGTCATCTTCTCGACCTTAGCCTTGGCAACCGTCTCGGTCACGCGTTCTTCGACGGCTTTCTGACGCAAATCGCCTTCCAGTTCGGCGCGGACATCGTCGATCGTGGGGGCGGCGGCCAGACGCGATTCAATCAGCTTGACGACGTGCCAGCCGTATTCGGTCTGCACCGGGCCCTTGACCTCGCCATCCTTCATCGCGGCGACCGCTTCGGCGAAGGGTTGCACCATCGCATCCAGCCCGAACCAGCCCAGATCGCCGCCATTGGCCGCGGCACCATCGGTCGATTTCGCCTTGGCGACCTCGGCAAAATCGGCGCCGCCGTCGATCTCGGCCTTCACGGCCTTGGCCTCGTCCTCGGTCGCCACGATGATATGGGCGGCGTGATATTCGCGCGAAGGTTCGGCCGCGGCATATTTCGCCTTGTAGGCATCTTCGATCTGTTCTTCGGTCACGGCCTTCCTGGCCGTGTAATCCAGCAGCGACCCGGCCAGATAGGCGCGGCGGTCGACTTCCAGCGCCAGTTCGTCGCGATGGGTCATCCGGCCTTCGCCGATTTCGGCCAGCGCGGTCTGCTGGATCAGCTGGTCCAGAATGCCGTTGAACAAAACGTCATCGGGCAGTTGCAGGTATTCGGGCGGCAGGCCGTTGCGCACCGTCAGCATGTGGCCAAGGGTGATTTCGGTGCCGTTCACGGTGGCCAGCACGGTATCCACCTTCATTTCCGGCGCCGCCGGTTTCGGGTCTTCGGCGAAAGCGGGGACGCTCAACGCCAGAGAAATCGCCGTGGCGCCCAGAAATTGGATGAGTTTCGGCATCAAAGCCTCTCCTGCAGGGGGCCGCGGCACCCCGCGGCGTTGACACTCAGACGGCCGCCCCTTACATCGCCAAGGGTCTAGTGAAGGCGCCGCCGCCCTTTTTCTCAAGCCGTTCTAGGCGGGGGCGAAGGGCACGGCAAGGCCGCTTGTCACACGATTTGGTCAGACGAACCCGCGGAGAAAACATGCTGGGCCTCGGAACTATCGCGAAAAAGGTCTTCGGCACGCCGAATGATCGCCAGGTGAAGTCGGTGCGTCCGCTGGTCGCCAAGATCAATGCGCTCGAACCCGAGTTCGAGAAGCTGACCGACGATGAAATCAAGGCCAAGACGCGCGAGCTGCAGGCGCGGGCCCAGGGTGGCGAAAGCCTTGATGCGCTGCTGCCCGAGGCCTTCGCCAACTGCCGCGAAGGGGCGCGCCGGGCGCTTGGCCTGCGGGCCTTCGATACGCAGCTGATGGGCGGGATCTTCCTGCACCGCGGCAATATCGCCGAGATGAAAACGGGCGAAGGCAAGACCCTGGTCGCGACCTTCCCGGCCTATCTGAACGCGCTTGCGGGCAAGGGCGTGCATATCGTCACCGTCAACGACTATCTGGCGCGGCGCGATGCGGAATGGATGGGCAAGGTCTATGCCCATCTGGGGCTGACCACCGGCGTTGTCGTTCCCTTCCAGTCCGACGAAGAGAAACGCGCGGCCTATGCCGCCGACGTGACCTATGCCACCAACAACGAGCTGGGCTTCGATTACCTGCGCGACAACATGAAGGGCTCGGTCGAGGAAATGGCGCAGCGCGGTCATTTCTACGCGATCGTCGACGAGGTGGACAGTATCCTCATCGACGAGGCTCGCACGCCGCTGATCATCTCGGGCCCGTCGCAGGACCGCTCGGAGCTGTATAACACGCTCGACAAGTTTATCCCGGAAATCACCGAGGCGCATTTCACCCTGGACGAAAAGGGCCGCAACGCGACCTATACCGAAGAGGGCAACGAATTCCTGGAGCAGCGCCTGCACGAGGCCGGTATCCTGCCCGAGGGCCAGTCGCTCTATGACCCGGAATCGACGACCATCGTCCACCACGTCACCCAGGCCCTGCGCGCGCACAAGCTGTTCCACAAGGACCAGAACTATGTGGTGATGGGGCAGGAAGTCGTGCTGATCGACGAACACACCGGCCGCGCGATGAAGGGCCGCCGTCTGTCGGACGGTCTGCATCAGGCGATCGAGGCGAAAGAGGGGCTGCCGGTGCAGCCCGAGAACGTGACCCTTGCCTCGGTGACCTTCCAGAACTATTTCCGCCTGTATGAGAAACTGGGCGGGATGACCGGCACCGCCGCGACCGAAGCCGAGGAATTCGCCGAGATCTACAAGCTGGGCGTGATCGAGATGCCGACCAACCGCCCGGTGCAGCGGATCGACGAACACGACCGCGTCTATCGCACTGCGCGTGAAAAATACGCCGCCGTGATCGAGGCGCTGAAAGCGGCGCATGCCAAGGGACAGCCGGTTCTGCTGGGCACCACCTCGATCGAGAAATCCGAGATGATTTCCGAAATGCTCAAGGCCGAGGGGATCGCGCATAACGTGCTGAACGCCCGCCAGCATGAACAGGAAGCCAAGATCGTGGCAGATGCGGGCCGTCTGGGTGCGGTGACCATCGCCACCAACATGGCCGGTCGCGGCACCGATATTCAGCTTGGCGGCAACGTCGAGATGAAGGTTCTGGATGAGCTGGCCGCCAACCCCGAGGCGAACCCCGATGAGGTCCGCGCGCGGATCGAAGCCGAACACGCCGAAGAGAAGAAGAAGGTGCTGGAAGCGGGCGGCCTGTTCGTTCTGGCCACCGAACGCCACGAAAGCCGCCGCATCGACAACCAGCTGCGCGGCCGGTCGGGGCGTCAGGGTGACCCGGGGCGCTCGTTGTTCTTCCTGTCGCTGGAAGACGATCTGATGCGCATCTTCGGCTCGGACAAGCTGGAGTCCGTGCTGTCCAAGCTGGGCATGAAGGAAGGCGAAGCGATCATTCACCCCTGGGTGAACAAGTCGCTGGAACGCGCGCAGGCCAAGGTCGAAGGCCGCAACTTCGACATCCGCAAGCAGTTGCTGAAGTTCGACGATGTGATGAACGACCAGCGCAAGGCGATCTTCAGCCAGCGCCGCGAGATCATGGAAGCCGAGGACATCGGCGAAATTGCGCAGGACATGCGCTATCAGGTGATCGACGATCTGGTCGATCAATATGCGCCGCCGAAATCCTATGCCGATCAGTGGGATGTTCCCGGGTTGCATCAGGCCGTGATCGAAGCGCTGAACATGGACCTGCCGATTGCCGAATGGGCCGCAGAAGAGGGCGTCGATCAGGACGTGCTGCGCGAGCGGCTGGAACAGATGACCGACGGCTACATGGCGCAAAAGGCCGAAGGTTTTGGCGCCGATACGATGCGGATGATCGAGAAGCAGGTTCTGCTGCAGACGATCGACACCAAATGGCGCGAACATCTGGTGACGCTGGAGCATCTGCGTTCGGTCGTGGGCTTCCGCGGCTATGCGCAGCGCGATCCGCTTTCAGAATACAAGACCGAGAGCTTCCAGCTGTTCGAAACCATGCTCGACAGTCTGCGCAGCGATGTGACCAAGCGTCTGGCGCAGATCCGGCCGCTGACCGAGGAAGAGCGCGCCGCGATGCAGGCGCAGATGGTGGCCGCCGCCGCGCCGGAGCCGGCCGATGACCCCGCGCCTGCCCCTGCTGCCGCTGCCGTGCCGGGTTTTGACGAATCCGACCCCACCACCTGGGGCAACCCATCGCGCAACGATCCCTGCCCCTGTGGTTCGGGCGAGAAGTTCAAGCACTGCCACGGGCGCCTCGTCTGACTGAAATAGGGCGACAATCAGGCGGCCTCGGAGCGATCCGGGGCCGCTTTCCCATATCTTGTGGTTTTTCGCGCATTTTGGGCGAATTTACGCGATATGGGCGTTAACTATTTGGAAACACTGCCACTTTCCGGTCATCGCTTTGCCCTTTTCGGGGGCTAGACTGGGCCAATGTCAGGGGTGAGTGGAGGCCGCGATGCGACAGATGCGCAATGTGATCATGGTGGGGGCAACCTTCCTGCTGGCCGCCGCCACCGGACATGTAATGCAGACGACAGCGGAAGACGGACTATATGGGGCGGGCGCATCGCTGCCTCGCGCGGCGGCCGCATCGCTGACGATCACCGGCGCGCAGATTGCCAGCGTCGCGGAGCTGCCCCAATTGTCGCAACGCGCCATTGCGCCGGATCTGGGGGCGCCCGCAGTCCCCCGGGATGTGTCGGCGACGGTCGGATTTTCGGGGATCTGTGCGCCGGCTGATTTGAAGGTGCAGGCGGTTGACCATGCCCTTCTGCAGGCTGATTTGCATGCGCCATGCCTCGCGGGTCAGCCCGTCGAGGTGGCGCATGAGGGGCTGCGCTTCACCGCAGTGCTGGATGGGCAGGGCGAGTGGCATGGCCTGCTGCCAGCCCTTGCGACACAGGCGGTTGTGACCGTCCAGATCGCCGGGGGCGCGCAGATCGGCGCCAGTGTGGCGGTGCCGGGCGTCGAGGCGATCAACCGCATTGTCCTGAGCTGGCAGGGCGCGGGTGACATGCATCTGAACGTTTTCGAACGGGGGGCGGGGTTCGGTGATGCCGGGCATATCCATGCCGCCGCGCCGCGCACGCCCGACACGCCGCTGGGGGGCTATCTTCTGGCCTATGGCGATCTGCGGGACGGTGCCAGGGCCGAAGTCTATACGGCACCTGCGACGATGACCGATCTGCGCTTCGAACTTGACGCGCCCGTGGGGCAACACAGCTGCGGGCGCGATCTGGGCGGAGCCCTGCAGCGGGTTCTGGCGGCAACGGCCGAGCCTGCCGCGCGGCTGATCCTGTCACTGCCCGATTGCAGCGATGCCGGCGGGGATGTGGTGATGGCGCTGCCCGATCTGCCGGTTTCGGTGGCCGCGAACTGATTACAGAAAGCCCTGGGCGCGAAAGCTGAGTTCGCGGCTTTTTCCGACGATCAGATGATCGTGCAGCACCAGCCCCAGAACCTGCGCAGCCTGCGCGATCTGTGCGGTCATCGCCAGATCGGAGTCCGAGGGCGTCGGGTCGCCCGAGGGATGGTTGTGCACCAGGATCAGCGCCGAGGCATTCAGTTCCAGCGCACGCTTTATCACCTCGCGCGGATAGACCGGGACGTGATCGACCGTGCCGCGCGCCTGTTCCTCATCGGCGATCAGCACGTTCTTGCGGTCCAGATACAGCACGCGGAATTGCTCGGTTTCGCGATGCGCCATGGTGGTGTGACAGTAATCCAGCAGCGCCTCCCACGAACTGAGCACGGCGCGATGCATCACCTTGGAGCGCGCAAGCCGCTGCGCCGCCGCCTCGACGATCTTCAGTTCCTGCACGACGGCATCGCCAACCCCCGTCACCGCCTGCAACCGTGCGGGCGCGGCAGAAATCACCCGCCCGAAATCGCCGAACGTGTCGATCAGACGCCGCGCCAGGGGTTTGACATCCTGCCGGGGCAGGGCGCGAAACAGGATCAGTTCCAGCAGTTCGTAATCCGGCAGGGCCTGCGCGCCGCCCTGCATGAACCGTTCGCGCAGGCGTTTGCGGTGATCGGTGATATAAGAAGGCAACTTGCCGGGATCAGCCAGCGCAACCGCCAGCGCCTCGTCCGGGTCACCGAACAGGGGCAGTGGGGCTTCGTGAAAGGCGCGGGGCTTGCTCATGCCCTGCACTGTGCTGCAGGGATGGTGAAAAAAACGTTAACGCTTTTCCCGAGGCGCAAAGGCGAAGAAAAAGGGCGCCCGAAGGCGCCCATTCAACCTTTCATCCCGTCCCAGAAGCTCTTGACCTTCTTGAAGAACGACGCCCCTTCGGGGTTGTTCTCGGCCTCGATCTTCTCGAACTCGCGCAGCAACTCCTTTTGCCGCGTGGTCAGGTTCACCGGGGTTTCCACCGCCAGTTCGATCACCATATCGCCGGTGCCGCCACCGCGCAGCGCGGGCATGCCCTTGCCGCGCAGACGCATCTGCCGCCCCGACTGGCTGCCAGCCGGGATCTTGACGCGCGAGCGCCCGCCGTCGATCGTCGGCACCTCGACCTCGCCGCCAAGCGCGGCCGAGGCCATGCTGACCGGCACGCGGCAGAACAGGGTCATCCCGTCGCGCTGGAAGATCGCGTGTTCGCGCAGCTCGATGAAGATATACAGATCGCCCGCAGGGCCGCCGCGCATCCCGGCCTCGCCTTCGCCGGCCAGACGAATGCGCGTGCCGGTTTCCACCCCGGCCGGGATGTTGACGCTCAGCGTGCGCTCCTTCTCGACCCGACCCGCGCCATGGCAGACACGGCAGGGGTTCTTGACAACCTGACCCTGGCCGCCACAGGTGGGGCAGGTGCGTTCGACCGTGAAGAAGCCGTTCTGCGCGCGCACCTTGCCCATGCCCGAACAGGTCGGGCAGGTCTGCGGTTCCGCGCCGCCTTCCGCGCCTGTGCCATTACATGCCGTGCAGGCGGCCGAGCCCGGAACGGTGATCGTCTTCTGTGCGCCCTTGAACGCCTCTTCCAGCGTCACGCGCATGTTGTAGCGCAGGTCCGAGCCACGGGTCGCGCGCGACCGCGCACCACCGCCCGGGCCACGCCCGCCCATGAAGTCGCCGAACAGATCCTCGAACACATCGGAGAAGGCCGAAGAGAAATCGCCCTGCGCATAACCGCCGCGCGGGCCGCCACCGCCGCCCATGCCGCCTTCGAAGGCCGCATGACCAAAGCGGTCATAGGCCGCTTTCTTCTCGGCATCCTTCAGCACGTCATAAGCTTCGTTCACTTCCTTGAACTGGCTTTCGGCGTTGGGATTATCCTGGTTGCGGTCGGGGTGAAGTTCCTTCGCCTTGCTGCGATAGGCCTTCTTGATCTCTTCGGTCGAGGCGCCTTTGGCGACGCCCAGAACCTCGTAGAAATCACGTTTTGCCATTGCTTACCCCCTTGGGGGAACACGGGAACGGGCCCCTTGGGGCCCGCTCCTCAGGTTCCGGCGCTTACTTGCGCTTGTTGTCGCCCATGTCTTCGAAATCGGCGTCAACGATGTCATCGTCCACGTCGCGCGGGGCGTCTTCGTCCACGTCGGCACCGCCAGCCTCGGCTGCCTGCGCCTTGTAGATCGCTTCACCCAGCTTCATCGCGGCGTCGGTCAGGTTGGAGATACCGCCCTTGATCTTGCCGGCGTCTTCGGACTTGAGCACCTCTTCGAGCGCATTGGCGGCGAGTTCGATCGCTTCGACGGTCGAAGCGTCGACCTTGTCGCCATGCTCTTCCAGCGACTTGCGGGTCGAGTGCAGCAGGCTTTCGGCCTGGTTCTTGGTTTCGACCAGATCCTTGCGGGCCTTGTCGGCTTCGGCATTGGCCTCGGCGTCGCGCACCATCTTGTCGATGTCCTCATCCGACAGACCACCCGAGGCCTGAATGGTGATGTTCTGCGACTTGCCGGTGCCCTTGTCCTTGGCCGAAACCGAAACGATGCCGTTGGCGTCGATGTCGAAGGTCACCTCGATCTGGGGCATGCCGCGCGGCGCGGGCGGGATGTCTTCAAGGTTGAACATGCCCAGCAGCTTGTTGTCGGCCGCCATTTCACGCTCGCCCTGGAACACCCGGATCGTCACGGCGTTCTGGTTGTCCTCGGCGGTCGAGAAGACCTGCGATTTCTTGGTCGGGATCGTGGTGTTGCGGTCGATCAGACGGGTGAACACACCACCCAGCGTCTCGATGCCCAAGCTCAGCGGGGTCACGTCGAGCAGGACCACGTCCTTCACGTCGCCTTGCAGAACGCCCGCCTGGATCGCAGCACCCAGTGCCACGACCTCGTCGGGGTTCACACCCTTGTGCGGTTCCTTGCCGAAGAAGGCGGTCACTTCTTCCACGACCTTCGGCATCCGGGTCATCCCGCCGACCAGAACCACCTCGTCGATGTCGCCTTTCGACACGCCGGCATCTTTCAGCGCGGCGGCGCAGGGCTTCAGCGAGGCCTTGATCAGGTCGCCCACCAGTTGCTCCAGCTTCGAGCGGGTGAGTTTCATCACCATGTGCAGCGGCGTGCCCGAGGACGCATCCATCGAGATGAACGGCTGGTTGATTTCGGTCTGCTGGCTGGACGACAGTTCGATCTTGGCCTTTTCAGCGGCTTCTTTCAGGCGCTGCAGGGCCATCTTGTCCTTGGTCAGATCGACGCCATGCTCTTTTTTGAACTCCTCGGCGAGGTAGTTCACGATGCGCATGTCGAAGTCTTCACCGCCCAGGAAGGTGTCGCCGTTGGTCGATTTGACTTCGAACAGACCGTCGTCGATTTCCAGAATGGTGATGTCGAAGGTGCCACCGCCAAGGTCATAAACGGCGATGGTCTTGGTTTCTTTCTTGTCCAGACCATAGGCCAGCGCAGCCGCGGTCGGCTCGTTGATGATGCGCAACACTTCAAGGCCCGCGATCTTGCCGGCGTCCTTGGTCGCCTGACGCTGGGCGTCGTTGAAATAGGCCGGAACGGTGATGACGGCCTGCGTCACCGGCTCGCCCAGATAGGATTCCGCGGTTTCCTTCATCTTCTGAAGGATGACGGCCGAAACCTGCGCCGGCGAGAATTTCTCGCCCTTCACATCGACCCAAGCATCGCCGTTGCCGCCATCCACGATCGAATAGGGCACGAGCTTGCGGTCTTTTTCGACTTCGGCATCGGTCACGCGGCGACCGATCAGGCGCTTGACGGCGAAAATGGTATTGGTGGGGTTGGTGACGGCCTGACGTTTCGCAGGCTGGCCGACCAGACGTTCGTTGTCGGTGTAGGCAACGATAGAGGGCGTGGTGCGCGCCCCTTCGGAGTTCTCGATCACACGGGGCTGCGACCCATCCATGATGGCGACGCAGGAGTTCGTGGTCCCGAGGTCGATCCCGATGACTTTGGCCATGATAATACCTCTTCTTGCGGCGATATGACGGGGAACAGGTCCATTAAGGCCCCTGACCCCTATCCCTGGGTTTCAGTTCAAAATCCGCTTCCGAACATGTCCTTCGGCGGCTTCTGGGCGTATATAAGGAGGGGTCAGAGCCCCTGCAAGAACCCGTTGGACAGGAAGATCGCGACAAATGAAGGAATCTGCCGATCCGGCGCCGATCCGCCCGTTGCCGCAGGAAATCCGCGGCTTTCTGCATTATCCCGGCTGGTTGACGGCGGCCGAGCAGGCCGCGCTGCGCGACGATCTGCGTGCGGTGGTGGCGCAGGCGCCGCTGTTCTCGCCGGTCACGCCCTCGGGCAAGGCGATGTCGGTGCGGATGACGTCCGCAGGGCGTTTCGGCTGGGTCTCGGACCGGCGCGGGTATCGTTACAGCGCAACGCATTCCGACGGGCAGCCCTGGCCTGCGATCCCCGCGCGCGTTCTCGACATCTGGAATGCGGTTGCAGGCACGGCGCGCAGCCCGGAGTGCTGCCTGATCAATTTCTACGACGATCAGGCGAAGATGGGGTTGCATCAGGATCGCGACGAGACGGATTTCACCCAGCCTGTCGTCTCGGTCAGCCTGGGCGACGACGCGCTGTTTCGCATCGGCAACCTGACGCGCGGCGGTGCGACACAAAGCGTTTGGCTGCGCTCGGGCGATGTGCTGGTGATGGGGGGCGACGCGCGGCTGCGCTATCACGGCATCGACCGGATTGCGCCGGGCACTTCGCCCCTGCTGCCCCGGGGCGGGCGGATCAATCTGACGCTGCGCGTGGTAAGCTGAAATCCGCCCCTTCTTTCTGGCCCAAATATCCCGCGGAGGTCCGGGGGCGCGAAGCCCCCGGCGGCCTCAGACAGAGCCGCGCGGCATCGGGGTCGTGCCGTCTTTGTAGGGCGCCCAGTCTTCGATCTGCGGATAGTATGTCTTGCGCCAGGCCCGCACCCGCGGGTTCATCCGGCGCCGCCACAGCGGCGGGATCATCGCCAGCGCGGTCATCGCCGGATAGCCCAGCGGCAGTTGCGGCGCCTCGTCCGCAGTATAGGTTTGCAGCAGCGGGAAGCGGCGCTCGGGCTTGTAGTGGTGGTCGGAGTGACGCTGCAGGTTGATCAACAGCCAGTTCGACGCGGTATGAGAGGCGTTCCAGGAATGCCGCGGCAGGACATGTTCATACCGCCCCTCGCCCTTGTATTCGCGGGTCAGTCCGTAATGTTCGACGTAATTGGTCAGCTCCAGTTGCCAGATGGCGACGAAGGCCTGAAACACGAACAATCCCAGCCCGACCCACCCGCCCAAGGCAAAGGCCAGTGCCAGCGCCGCCAGCTGCAGCGCGCCATAGCGCCAGAACGGGTTGCTGCGGTGCCAGACCGGGCGCCCCGCGCGCGCCAGTTTCAGCTTTTCGGCCCGCCAGGCGCTGCGCGGGCAGTCCAGCAGCACCCGCAGGAAGAAGCGGTGAAACCCCTCGTTATAGCGCGCCGTCACCGCATCGCGCGGGGTGCCGACCCACAGGTGATGCACCAGCAGATGTTCCGTGCGGAAATGGGAATACAGCACGCTTGCCAGCAGCAGATCGCCAAGCCAGCGTTCCAGGCGGTTCTTCTGATGCAGCAATTCGTGGCTGTAGACGATGCCCACCGTGCCCGAAATCACCCCGACACCGAAGAACAGCACGATGGTTTCCAGCGCGCCCAGGTGGTCGGTATGGGTCACCCACCAGATCATGCCGTAGATCGTCACAAACTGGACCGGGAACCAGATCAGCGTGATCAGCCGATACCAGAACAGGTCGGCCTCGGGGGTGGTGGGGTCGGGCTGGTCCTCGTTCAGGCCCAGAAACGCGTCGAGTATGGTGACCATGGTCCAGCCGTAGATCGGCATCAGCACCACCGTCCAGCCCCCCACCGTGGCGCCCAGCACCGCCAGCGGCACCATCCCGAGCGAGAGCCAGAACGGCAGCGCCCGGCGGGGGGAGCGGATCTGTTCGCGGCTGGACATCGGCACCTCTTTTCTCGCGGGCGGCGGGGCGGATGATAGCGTGCCGGACCGCGTGCGCAATCACGCGCGCTGCGGCCAATCGGCGCTTTGGGCCGCGTCCCAGACCTTGCGCATCAGCGTGGGCAGGTCGGCGGGGCGAAAACTGGCGCAGGGGGTCATGCCGGGGGCCACGGTCTGCGCCACGAAGACCCGCAGGACCAGGTGGAAATGGGTGAAGGTGTGGCGCACGCTGGCCGGGGATTCGCGCCATTCGGCGACAAGGGGCGGGGCGGGCGCCGGTGCGTCCGACCAGTCCGAGCCGGGAAAGCCCAGCGTGCCGCCCAGCAGCCCCTTGTCGGGGCGACGTTCCAGCAACACATCCCCCGCAGGCGACAGTGCGACATAGGCAAAGCCTTGGCGGGTGGGCTTTTCGGGCCTGGGGCTTTTGCGGGGCAGATCGGCGGCGGTGCCGGCGGCATGCCCCGCGCAGAACGGCGCCAGCGGACACAGGGCGCAGGCCGGTTTGCGCGGCGTGCAGATTGTGGCGCCCAGATCCATCATCGCCTGCGCATGTTCGCCGGGGCGGGTGTCGGGGGTCAGGCGCGCGGCCAGCGCGGTCAGTTCGGGCTTGGCCGCGGGCAGCGGCGTCTGCACCGCCCAAAGCCGCGCCACCACCCGCTCGACATTGCCGTCGACGACCACGGCGGGTTCGTCAAAGGCGATGGCGGCGATGGCGGCGGCGGTATAGGGGCCGATGCCGGGCAGCGCGCGCAGCCCCGCCGCGGTTTTGGGAAAGGTGCCGCCATGATCGGTGACCACGGCGCGGGCGCATTTCAGCAGGTTTCGGGCGCGGGCGTAATATCCAAGACCGGCCCATTCGGCCATGACCTCGGCATCCTCGGCCGCGGCGAGCGCTGTCACGTCGGGCCAGCGCGCCGTGAAACGATGGAAGTAATCGCGCACCGCAGCGACGGTGGTTTGCTGCAGCATCACCTCGGACAGCCAGACGCGGTAGGGATCGCTGCGCAGGCCTGCGGCATGCTCTGCCGGGCCGGTGCGCCATGGCATCACCCGGGCAGCCCGGTCATACCAGGCCAGCAAGGCCGCGCTGGCGGCGCTCTCGTCTCCGTCACGCAATCTTTAGCCCCTTTTTCGTGCATTCTGCTGGCATTGCCCTGCAAGCCGCCTAAGATAGCGACGAGATCAGGGATGAACAGGGATGCCCCCCAAAAAACCGTCGCGCATATCGGCCGGCTCTGTGGCCCAGACCCCGCCTCAGCGGCGGATGCGCGGTTTCGAGCCCGCGGCCAGGCTGTTGCAGGATCGCATCCGCACGGTTGGCGAATCGCGCGGGTTTGCGGTGTCGCGCCTGCTGACCCATTGGGCCGAGGTGGTGGGCCCCGAGATCGCCGCGCAGACCCGGCCTGTTAAGATCGGCTATTCCAAGGGCGGGTTCGGTGCCACGCTGACCCTGCTGACGCAGGGTGCATCGGCGCCGATGGTGCAGATGCAACTGCCGCAGATCCGCGACAAGGTGAATGCCTGCTACGGGTACAACGCGATTTCGCGCGTGGTGCTGACCCAGACCGCGCCGACCGGCTTTGCCGAGGGGCAGGCGCAATTCGTCCCGGCGCCGAAAGCGGCGGCTGTTCCGCCCTCTCCTGAAATCCGTGCGGCGGCGCAGGCCAGCGCAGACGGGTTGCATGACCCCGATCTGCGCACGGCGCTTGAAACGCTGGCACAAAACGTCCTAACGAGGTCCGCGCAGCGGGCCGCGCAGAAGAAAGGCTAGATAATGACTCGACGTTCCCTTCTCCTTGGCATCGCCGGGGCCGCCATCGTTGCCGTGACCGGCGGCTGGGTCGCATCGCGCCAGGGCGCACAGCAGACGGGCTTTGTCGCGCCTGCGCTGGCCGAAGATGCCGCGACCTTGCCCGATATCGTTCTGGGGCAGGACAGCGCGCCGATCACCGTGATCGAATATGCCTCTTACACCTGCCCGCATTGCGCGCATTTCCATGACGATGTGTTCATCCCGCTGAAGCGGGATTACATCGACACCGGCAAGGTGAAATTCATCCACCGCGAGGTTTACTTCGACAAGTTCGGTCTGTGGGCCGGGCTGATCGCACAATGCGGCGGTGCGCCGAAATATTACGCGGTCTCCGGGATGCTTTATGCCACCCAGAATGACTGGATCGGCGATGGCAAAGAGGCCACGATCGGCGCCAATCTGCGCAAGATCGGGCTGAAGGCCGGCCTGTCGAAAGAGCAGATCGAAACCTGTCTGAACGATCAGGATCGCGCCAAGGCACTGGTCGCGACCTATCAGAAAAACGCGGGCGCCGATGAAATCACCGGCACGCCGTCGCTGGTCATCGACGGGGTCAAGCATTCCAACATGACCTATGCCGAACTGAAGGCAATTCTGGATGCGAAGCTCTGACCCATGACGCCACTTGCCGGATTGAAAGTCGTTGAGCTGGCGCGGATTCTGGCGGGCCCTTGGGCCGGTCAGATCCTTGCCGATCTGGGTGCCGAAGTGATCAAGGTCGAGGCCCCCGAAGGCGATGACACCCGTCGCTGGGGCCCGCCCTTCCTGACCCGCGAGGGCGAGACGACGGCGGCCTATTTCCACGCCGCGAACCGGGGCAAACGCTCGGTCATCTGCGATTTCCGCACCCCCGAGGGGCAGGAATTTGTGCGTAAACTGGTCGCCGAGGCCGATATCCTGATCGAGAATTTCAAGGTCGGGGGCTTGGCGAAATACGGGCTGGATTATGACAGCCTGCGTGCGGTGAACCCGCGGCTGATCTATTGCTCGGTCACCGGCTTTGGCCAGGACGGCCCCTATGCGCATCGCGCGGGCTATGACTACATTGTGCAGGGCATGTCGGGGCTGATGAGCGTGACCGGCCCCGCCGATGGTGAGCCGCAAAAGGTGGGCGTCGCGGTGACCGATGTGTTCACCGGGATCTATGCCGCGACCGGGATTCTGGCCGCCGTGCATCAGCGCAATACCACCGGGCTGGGCCAGCGCGTCGATCTGGCGCTGTTCGACGTGGCCACGGCGGTGATGGCCAATCAGGCGATGAACTATCTGGCCACCGGGGTTTCGCCCAAGCGGATGGGCAATGCGCATCCGAACCTTGTGCCCTATGCGGTGTTCCCCTGTTCGGACGGGTTTGCCATTCTGGCCACGGGAAATGATGCGCAATATCAGAAGCTTTGCAAAATTCTGAATGTTCAGGAATTGGCGACCGATCCGCGTTTTCTGACCAATGCCGACCGGATCGCGCATCGCGAGGCGATCACCGATCTGATCTCGGCGCAGACGCGGGGCTGGACCCGGGCGGATCTGCTGGCGGCTTGCGAGGCGGCGGGCGTGCCCGCCGGGCCGATCAACGAGATGGCCGATGTCTTCGCGGATCCGCAGATCGTCGCGCGCGGCATGCAGATCGCACCGGGCGGCGTGCCGGGGGTGCGTCTGCCGATCGTGTTTTCGGGGGCGGAACTGGCGCTTGACCGGCCCTCGCCAAAACTGGGCGAGCATGATGCCGAGGTTCGCGCCAGCCTGAAATCGGGCGCCTAAAGCCCGATACGCACCAGCGCGTCATCCAGCGCGCTGGTGTCGGCAATCTGCAACCGCACCGGCAGTGCCAGAACCTTGGGCCGGAAGGCCGCGGGCAGGCGCACGGCATCTTTCTCGGTCGTGACCATCTGCGCGCCCAGCAGCCGGGCCTCGGTTTCCAGCCGGGTCAGCAACTGTGGCGAAAACAGCTGGTGATCTTCCAGCGCCTCGCCGCGCAGCACCTCGGCCCCGAGGCTGCGCAGCGTGGCAAAGAATTTCTCGGGATGGCCGATCCCCGCGAAGGCCAGCACGGGCAGGCCTTGCCAATCCATCCCGGTTTGCAGTGGTTCCAGCGCGCCGGTCAGATGCGGCACGGTGATCGCATGGCCCCAGGTCCGGGCGAAATCCTGCTGCGCCGCTTGCGGTCCGATGCTGAGCAGCAGATCGGCGCGCGCCAAGCCCGCAGCAACGGGTTCGCGCAGCGGTCCTGCGGGCAGACAGCGGCCGTTGCCGAAGCCCTTCACCGCATCGACGACAACCAGCGACAGATCCTTGACCAGCGCCGGGTTCTGATGCCCGTCATCCAGAATGATCGCCTGCGCGCCCGCGGCCACCGCAGCCCGCGCGCCTGCGGCCCGGTCCTTGGCGACCCAGGTCGGACCGAAGGCCGACAGCAGTAACGGCTCGTCTCCGGTCTGATCGGCGCTGTGCTGGCGTTCATCCACCCGCACCGGACCTTGCAGGCTGCCGCCATGGCCGCGGCTGACGACATGGGCCGCCACACCGCGCGCGGCCAGATGCTGGATCAGGGCGATGACGGTCGGGGTTTTTCCCGTGCCGCCCGCATTGATATTGCCGACGCAAATCACCGGCACGCCCGCACGCACACCCGAATGTGCCACACGCCGCGCGGTCGCCGCAGCATAGAGCGCGCCCAGAGGCGCCAGCGCGCGGGCTTTCCAGCCGGGCCGTGCGGGCGGGGTGAACCAGAAAAGCGGTGCGCCCATCACTGTGCTCCTGTTGTGCGGCTGTCGAGTTCGGACAGGATCGCGCGGGCCACCGCCTCGGCCGCGCCGGCCCCGCCCGAGGTGACCGCCCAGGCATTATGCGCCAGAATCGCGGCACGGTCAGGGGCCATCAGATCTGCCACCGCATCGCCCAGCCCGGTCGGGCGCAGCACCGCACGGGCGGCCCGCGCATCGTCCAGCCGTGCGTATTCCGCGTCGAACGGGGCGGTCCTTGGGCCGTGGACGATCGCCGATCCCAGGGCTGCGGCCTCCAGTGGCGAGCGCGCGGCACCTGTGCCCTCGCTGAACGTGCCGCCCATATAGGTGACCGGGGCCAGCCGATACCACAGACCGAAATCGCCCGGGTCGTCGGCCAGGAAGATCTGCATCTCTTCGTCGGGCTCCCCCTCCAGCGTGCGACGCCCGACGACCCAGCCGTCGGCCTCCAGCTCGGCGGCCAGATCCGTCGCCTCTCCGGGCGTGGCGGGGGCCAAGATCAGCAGGCTGCGATGGGCATGGCGCAGGGCGTGGCGATGCGCGACCAGCACGGCGGCCAATTCGGCGGCGGGCACTGCCACGGCCAGCCAGACCGGGCGCGCGCGCATCTGGCCCGCGATCGAGGCGCGCTCGGCCTCCGAACAGGGCAGGGGATCGGCGGGTTCCGACAGTTGACCGCCGACCTCGATCCGGTTCGGCGGCGCGCCCAGCCGGGCCAGTGCCGCCGCACTTTCCGGGTCGCGGACCAGCATTCGCGACAGACGGCTGAGCAGCGATCGCTGTTCACTGCGCAAAAACAGGCCACGTCGGGCATCGGGGGCGATCCGGGCATCCGCGATCATGACCGGCACCCCCAGCTTGTGGGCCGTGCAGATCAGTGCCCCGGGCAGGCCGTTGCCGACCAGCACGATCAGATCGGGACGCCAGCTTTCCAGCACCAGCCGGGTGGCGGCCGGGGTGTCTTCGGGGGCGGGCAGACAGGGCACATCCGCGGGCCAGGCGGTCGTGACCGGCTCTGGCCCGCAGAAGGTGATCCGCAACTGGACGGCGGGGCGCTGGCGCAGCAAATGCTGGGCAATCAGGGCGGCCCCGCTTACCGCTTCGGGCCCGTCGGCCAGATGCAGCCAGATCAGCGCGCCGGGGGGGCGCACCACCTGCGCTGCGGCATGGGCCAGCGGGCCGGTCCGCCGACCGCGCGCCAGCGCAAGACGCAGCCACAGCAGCACAGAATAGCGCATGTCAGAGGTGTCCGGTCAGGCGCCCAGTTCCTCGGTCGGCGAGGCCGGGGTTTCCTCGTCGCGCAGGCGATGCAGATGCGCGATGAAATAACGGGTGTGGGCGTCATCCACGGTGCGCTGCGCCTCGGCTTTCCAGGCGTTATGCGCGGTTGCGTAATTCGGGAAGATGCCGACGATGTGGATCTTGCTCACATCCTTGAATTCGGTGCGCGTCGGGTTGGTCAACTCGCCGCCGAAGACGAGGTGAAGACGCTGGGTTGTCTTGGACATGGATGCTCCTGTCGCATGGGGGTGCTGCGGTGGCGCACCCTAGTGCAGCCGCAGCGTCAGCTCAAGCTTTGCCTGCGGCAATCGACCGCGCCGGAACGGATTTCGCGGCCGATCATCGCGCGGCTTTTCAATCGCGCCTGCAGCGGCTACGAACGGGCCATGAGACAAAGCCTGACCCAGATTTACGACGCCCGTGTGGCCGATGGCAGCCTGCATGCCGATGCGGCGCAACGCGCAATCCTGCCGATGCTGGAACGCGTGCGCGCGGGGCTTGAAGTGCCGGTGAAGAAGCCGGGTCTGTTCGGCCGCTGGTCCAAGCCGCCCGAGGCGGTGCGCGGGTTGTACCTGTGGGGCGGGGTCGGGCGTGGCAAATCCATGCTGATGGATCTGTTCTGCGAGGCGACCGATACGCCCAAGCGGCGCGTCCATTTCCACGCCTTCATGCAAGAGGTGCAGGCCAAGATCGACGCGGCCCGCCGGGCCAAGGTCGAAGATGCGCTGATGCCGGTCGCCCGGGAAATCGCAGGCTCTGTCCGGTTGCTGTGTTTCGATGAAATGCAGATCACCGATATTGCCGATGCGATGATCGTGGGGCGGCTATTCGAGACGCTGTTTTCCTTGGGCGTGACGGTGGTGACCACCTCGAACCGGGTGCCCGAGGATCTGTACAAGAACGGCCTGAACCGGCAGCTGTTCGTGCCCTTCATCGGTGTGCTGCGCGCGCAGCTTGATGTGCACGAGATCGAAAGCGAAACGGACTATCGCCAGCATCGTCTGGCCGGGGCCGAGGTCTATTTCACCCCCGGCGGCGCGCATGCCCATGCGGCGATGGATGCGCTGTGGGACGAGCTGACCGGCCACGATGCCAGCACCCGGCTGGTGCTGAACGTCAAGGGACGCGATGTGGTGATCGAGCGGTTCCACAATGGCGTCGGGCGGGCCTCGTTCTGGGATCTGTGCGCCTCCATGCTGGGGCCGGCGGATTATCTGGCGATCGCGGGGGCGGTGCGGGTTCTGATGATTGATGACATCCCGCTGTTGTCTGCGTCGAATTTCAACGAGGCGAAGCGCTTCGTCACGCTGATCGACGCGCTTTACGAGGCGAAGGTGCGGCTGATCTGTTCGGCCGCAGATGTGCCAGAGCGGCTCTATATCGAAGGCACGGGCACCTTCGAATTCGAACGCACCGCCTCGCGCCTGCGCGAGATGCAATCGGCGGACTGGGCCGAGGGCAGCCCCGAGGCGCGGTGACGGCGGGGGGCGGTTGTGCCTAGCCGTTCTGTTTCAGCACCTGTCCCGCCAGATAAAGCGATCCGCAGATCAGCACCCGTGCCTGCGGATCGGCGGCGGCGATCTGCGCCAGCGCCTCGGCCACGTCGGGGGCAGTGGCAGTTCGTGCAAAACCTGCCGCGCGGGCGGCGGCCTCGGTTTCCGCGGCGGGCAGGGTGTTGGGCTCGCCGGGGATCGACACGGCGGTCAGGCTGACGGCCTGTGCGGCCAGCGGGCGCAGATAGCCGGTCACATCCTTGGTGTTGAGCATCCCGCAGATCAGATGGGTCGGCCGCGCGGGCATCCGCGCCAGCGTCGCCGCCACGGCGATGCCGCCTGCCGGGTTGTGCCCGCCGTCCAGCCATAGCTCGACCCCCGGGGCCGATTGCGCCAGCGGGCCCTGCCGCAGCCGCTGCATGCGCGCGGGCCATTCGGCGCGGGTCACGGCGGCCTCGCAGGCGGTGTCATCCAGGCCAAGCGCGCGCAGCGCGGTGATCGCGGCGCCTGCATTCACGATCTGATGCGGGCCGGGCAGGTTGGGCAGCGGCAGGTCCAGCAGGCCGCGTTCGTCCTGATAGATCAGCCGCCCGTTCTCCTCGGCCACATGCCAGTGCTGACCATAGGCCAGAACCGGCGCGCCCAGCCGCGCGGCGCGGGCCTCGATCACGGCAAGCCCCGCCTCGTCCTGCGGGCCGACGATCACCGGCACCCCGCGCTTGATGATGCCGGCCTTTTCGCCCGCGATCTCGGGCAGGGTTTCGCCCAGATACTGCTGATGGTCGATCGAGACCGGGGTGATGATGCTCAGCCGCGGCTGGTCGATCACATTGGTCGCATCGAGCCGGCCGCCCAGGCCCACCTCGAGCAGGGTGAAATCGGCGGGCGTGCGGGCGAAGGCCAGAAAGGCCGCCGCCGTGGTGATTTCGAAGAAGGTGATATTGGCGCCGCCATTGGCCGCCTCGCATTCGTCCAGCAGGGCGGTCAGCGCGGGTTCGGAAATCAGCTCGCCTGCCAGACGGATGCGTTCGTGAAACCGCGCCAGATGCGGCGAGGTATAGGCGTGCACGCGCAGCCCCTGCGATTCGAGCCCGGCGCGGATCATCGCCTGGGTCGATCCCTTGCCATTGGTGCCCGCAATATGAATGACCGGCGGCACCGCGCGCTCGGGATTGCCAAGCGCATCCAGAAGCCGGGTCAGCCGGTCCAGCGTCAGGTCGATGATCTTGGGGTGCAGCGACATCAGCCGCGCGAGGATTTCGTCAGAAGGCTGGCTCATGGATGCACCGTCGGGTTGGGGGGCAGGCCGGGGGCGCCGCCCCCGGACCCCCGGGATATTTTTGCCAGAAAGAAAGGGTCAGGCCTTCTTGGCCTTGGCGGGTTTGGCCTCGGCGGGTTTGTTCTGGGCGGCCGCTTTCTCGGGCGAGGGCAGGTCGCCTGCCACAGCGGGGGGCAGCCCCATCAGCATGCGCAGGATGGTAATCAACTCCTCGCGCATCTTGCTGCGGTGGGTGACCCGATCGAGCATGCCGTGATCGAGCAGGTATTCGGCGCGCTGGAAGCCTTCGGGCAGTTTCTCGCGGATCGTCTGTTCGATCACGCGCGGCCCGGCAAAGCAGATCAGGGCGTTGGGTTCTGCGATCTGCACATCGCCCAGCATCGCGTAGGATGCGGTGACGCCACCGGTCGTGGGATGGGTCAGCACGACGATATAGGGCAGCTTTGCCTCGCGCAGCATCTGCACGGCGACGGTCGTGCGCGGCATCTGCATCAGCGACAGGATGCCTTCCTGCATGCGCGCGCCACCGGCGGCCGAAAACAGCACCAACGGACGCTTGAGCTTCACCGCGCGTTCGGCGGCCGCGATGATCGCATTGCCGACATACATGCCCATCGAGCCGCCCATGAACGAGAAATCCTGGGCTGCGGCAACGATCGGGGTGCGGCCGATCTCGCCTTCGGCGACCAGCATCGCCTCTTTCTCGCCGGTGGATTTCTGCGCGGCCTTCATCCGGTCGGGGTATTTCTTCTGATCGCGGAACTGCAGCGGATCGGTGATCGGTTCGGGCACCTTCACCTCGGAGAAGATGCCGCCATCGAACAGCGCGGCGAAACGCGCGCGCGGCGTGATCGCCATGTGGTGATTGCAGTTGGTGCAGACATTCAGATTGTCGGCCAGTTCGCGGTGGAACAGCATGGTCCCGCATTCGGGGCATTTGGTCCACAGGTTCTCGGGCACCTCGCGGCGCGAAAACAGCGAGTTGATCTTGGGTCGGACGTAGTTCGAGATCCAGTTCATCGGTCTGTTGCCCCTTGCAATGCGCCTTCCGTCACGTCCGCCCCAGATAAGCCCCATGCGCGGGAATTGCAATCAGACCCGCAGCATCAGCCGCGCCAGAAGCCACGAGATCCCCATCACCAGAAAATCCTGTGCCAGATAGGGGCCGAGTGCCGCGGCATCGCGCGTATTGATGACAAGGGTATAGAGCGAAAGCCCGTCGAGATTGCCATAAAGCCCGACCAAAAACAGCCCGGCGAAATTGGTGGCGAAATGCAGCCCCAGGGCGGCGCCGAGATTGCCGGTGCGGGCGGTCAGGTCGGCGGCCAGACATCCGAAGGCAAAAGCCCAGAGCGCGGGCCAGACGGCATTCGCGCCGAAATCCTCGGGCGCGTAATGCAGCGCCCCGAACAGCGCCGAGGGCAGCACCATCCAGACCAGCGGGCTGCGCGCCCGCGCGCCCAGCTGTTGCAGCAGATAGCCGCGAAATACCAGTTCCTCGGCGCCGATCTGCACCGCCAGAAGCGGCAGCGCCAGCGGCATCCAGCCCAGAACCGTGGCCAGTGGCGTGGCCCGCCCGACGTTCGGATCGAACAGATCCAGCGGCATCAGCAGCAGCGACAGCCCGATCAGCGGCACCGCCACACGCAGGAAATTCGCCCCCGCTCCCCGACCCAGAAGGCTGCGCCAGTTCCGCCCGTGCAGGGCCCCGGTGACAAAGATCACCGCCGCCAGCATCGGTGCGAAGCTGCCCAGCATCAGCGCCAGACCTTGTGGGGTCGAGCCGCCGATCATGCCCCTGAGGGTGCGGGCGAATTGCAGATCGCCCAACACCGCGGCCAGCGCATTGAGCGCCACAAACAGCCCCGCGGAATACAGCGCTGCGATGCCAAGCACGCCCAATGCGGTGCGCCACAGTTCTGCCCGCGCCCCCGCCGGGGCTGCGAAACTGGCAAGGAAGGGGTAGCGCATCGCGGTCCTCGGCTGGTTCGGGCGCAGCCTACCCGGCGGCCCGGGGGCTCACAAGCGCCCCTTTACTTCGCGCGATCGGCGCGGGATGAAGGGCGGTCTGAATCCCGGGGGGACGATGTTTGAGGTTTCTTTCGACCTGGCGGCTCTGCTGATCGGCGCGGCCTTCGCGGCGGGGTTTGTCGACAGTATCGCGGGCGGCGGCGGGCTGATTACGCTGCCGGTGCTGTTGCTGGCGGGGGCTTCGCCCTTGCAGGCGCTGTCCACCAACAAGGTGCAGGGCGTGTTCGGCGCGGCCACCGCGGCGCTGTCCTATGCGGCCTCGGGGCATGTCAATCTGCGCCGGCAGATCGGCGCGGCCTCGCTGGCGTTTCTGGCGGGGCTGGTGGGGGCGCTTCTGGTTTCGGTCCTGCCGACCGAGGGGCTGCGGCTGGGATTGCCCGTGGTGCTGATCGCGATTGCGGCGTTTTTCGCCTTCAAGAAGGGGCTGGATGACACCGACCGGGTCGAGCGGATCAAGCCGGCCGCCTTCACCGCCTTCGTGGTGCCGCTGATCGGGTTTTACGACGGGCTGATCGGGCCGGGGGCGGGGGCGTTTTACATGATCGGCTTCGTGACGCTGGCGGGCTATGGCGTGCTCCGCGCCACCGCGCATACGAAACTGCTGAATTTCGCCTCGAACCTGGGCGGGCTGATCGCCTTTGCCGCGATTGGCGCGCCGTGGTGGAAACTGGGGCTGGCGATGGGGCTAGCGCAGGTGGCGGGCGCGCGGATCGGATCGAAACTGGCGATGCGGGTCGGGGCAAAGGTCATCAAGCCGCTGCTGGTGACCACCTCGACCCTGCTGGCGCTGCGCCTGATCTGGCAGATGCTCTAGCGTTCTTCTTGGCTGAAATACTCCCGCCGGAGGCATCGCCGGGTGGGCGTGGCCTGCGGCGGGGATGTCTTGCGCGGCTGGGCCGTTCAGCCGAAGCCCGGCGCCAGACGCATGTCGCCGGTCACGAAACCGCGCCAGTTGCGCTGCACGCTGGGCAGCAGTTTCTCGACCACCGGATGCGCGGCATCCAGCGCGCCGAGCTTGATGAGCAACGCGGTGATCGCGGCCTCTGATGCGCGGGTGCCGCCATCCAGGATCTTGAGCGCGATGCCGCGTTTCTGTTCGGGCAGGATCGCGACAAAGACCGCTTCGGCGCCGGTCTTCACCGCCACCTTGCCGCCCATCGCGCGCATCAGATTGGTGCAGGCGCGGCCTTCGCCCGCCACCATCTCGGGGAAGGTCGCCATGGCGCGGGTCAGGCGGGCCGCGGCGGATTGGCGCGTATCGCCGTCGGGGTTGGCGGCGGCGAAGAACTGCATCGCGCGGGCCAGCCCGGTGACGGTGCAGGCGAAGTTCGGGGCCGAGCAGCCGTCGATGCCATGCCCGGCCGAGGTTTCCTCCGTGACCTCTTCGAAGGCGGCCTTGACCGCGCGCTGCACCGGATGATCGAGTTCGACATATTCGCTGCCCCCGCCCAGATGGCGGTTGAGCGTCAGGAAGCCCGCATGCTTGCCCGAACAGTTGTTGTGCAACTGGCAGGGCGCGGTGTCCGAACAGGTCAGGCGTTTGTTTTCGTCGCGGTCCTGCGGCATGTGGCTGCCGCAGCGCAGATCGGGTTCGGCCATTCCCAGCGATGCCAGCCAGCTTTCGACGGCCAGCGTGTGCAGCGCGGCGCCCGAATGGCTGGCGCAGGACAGGGCCAGTTGCCGTTCGGTCAGGCCCGCGGCCTCGGCCGCGCCGCTTTCGATCAGCGGCAACGCCTGCAGCATCTTGCACGACGAGCGCGGGAAGATAACCGTCTCGGGGTCGCCCCAGGCCATTTCCACGCCCCCCGGGCCGAACACCACCGCATGCCCGGAATGCACCGATTCCAGCATGCCGCCGCGCCACAATTCGATCATCGGAACCGCTGTCATCGGTCTGTCCTCCTGTCTGATGCGCGAAATCCCGCCTGAGGGGCTTTCCCACAGCGGCACTTTTGCGTTATCTGTTGGATATCGAGTTGAAATCACATCCGCCATTGTAAAAAAGGGCATAAGCCCACGAGGCGGGGCAGAGGCATCAGGCAGCTGGAGGCTGTAACCATGACGAATCTTGTTCTGCGGGGCGTTGCGATCCTGGCTGCGTCGGTTTTCCTGACCGGGGCTGCGGCGGCGCAGCAAACCACCAACCGCGTCGCGGCCAGCACCGATTGGAGCGTCTTCGTCGAAGAAAGCCCGAAGGAATGCTGGGGCGTGTCGCAGCCCAAGGAAACCGTGAACACCAAGGACGGCAAGCCGGTCCAGGTGCGCCGCGGTGACATCTTGCTGTTCGTGACCTTCCGTCCGGGCAAACCGGGTGAAGTGTCCTTCATGGGCGGTTATCCCTTTGCATCGGGCTCGACCGTCGATCTGGAAGTCAACAACGGCGCGAAATTCACCCTGTTCACCGATGGCGAAGGCGCCTGGGCCGGTTCGCCCGAGGAAGATGCCAAGATCATCGCCGCGCTGAAAGCGGGGGCCGATGTGACGGTGGGCGGTCATTCGGGCCGCGGCACCTATACCAAGGACAAATTCTCTCTGATGGGCTTCACCGCCGCGATGGAAGAGGCCGCCAAACGCTGCAAGTAAGCGTTCCGGCGCGCGCGCAGGCCCCGGCTTTGCCGGGGCTTTTGCATTTGCACTACCCGTTTGCCTGCGAATCCCCTATATGAAGCGCCTCTCGCATACCGGAACCCTGCCATGACCGAGCCTACCGCCCCGATCACGCAAGACGTGCTGACCCTGCCGCGCAAGCTGCCCGAGGGCGGCAAGACCAATCTTGTCGGCCTGACGCGCGAACAGATGCGCGATGCGCTGATCGCCGCAGGCACGCCTGAAAGGCAGGCCAAGATGCGTGTGGGCCAGATCTGGCAGTGGATCTATCACTGGGGCGTGCGCGATTTCGCGGTGATGACCAATCTGGCCAAGGACTACCGCGCGTTTCTGGACGAACGGTTCGAGATCGCCGTGCCCGAGCTGGTCTCGAAACAGGTGTCGGCCGATGGCACGCGCAAATATCTGGTGCGGATCGCGGGCGGGCACGAGGTCGAGGTCGTCTATATCCCCGAGGAAAACCGCGGCACGCTGTGCATCAGCTCGCAGGTCGGCTGCACGCTGACCTGTTCGTTCTGCCATACCGGCACGCAGAAACTGGTGCGCAACCTGACCGCGGCCGAGATTGTGGGCCAGGTGATGCTGGCGCGCGACGATCTGGGCGAATGGCCGGTGCCCGGTGCGCCCAAGGATGAAACGCGCCTTGTCAGCAACGTCGTGCTGATGGGCATGGGCGAGCCGCTGTATAACTTCGACAATGTGCGGGATGCGATGAAGGTGGTGATGGATCACGAAGGCCTGACCCTGTCGCGCCGCCGGATCACGCTGTCGACCAGCGGTATCGTGCCCGAGATTGCCAAGACCGCCGAGGAAATCGGCTGCCTGCTGGCGGTGTCCTTCCACGCGACCACCGACGAGGTGCGCGACAAGCTGGTGCCGGTCAACAAGAAATGGAACATCGAGACGCTGCTGAACACGCTGCGCGACTATCCGCGGCTGTCGAATTCCGAACGGATCACCTTTGAATATGTGATGCTGAAGGGCGTGAATGACAGCGATGAGGACGCCCGGCGTCTGGTCCGGCTGATCCGCGGCATCCCGGCCAAGATCAACCTGATCCCGTTCAACGAATGGCCCGGCGCCCCCTATCAGCGCAGCGACTGGGAACGGATCGAGGCCTTCGCCGACATCATCTACAAGGCCGGTTACGCCAGCCCGATCCGCACGCCGCGCGGCGAGGACATCATGGCCGCCTGCGGGCAGCTGAAATCGGCGACCGAACGCGCGCGGCGCGAGAAAACGGGTCTGGGCAAGGCGGCCCCGGGCGGCGCCTAACGCGCCTGCCAGAGCCGCAGATCGACGGGCTTGCCGGTTCCCAGATTGAGCCCCTCGATCCGGGCGATCTGGGTGCCGATCGGGGCCAGCGTTCTATCCGTTGCCGGCAACAGCACGCGCGCGCAGGGCTCTGCCAGATGGGCGGCTGCCTCTTCGGGGGTGGTCGGACGCACCGGGCCGGGTGACAGGAAGACCAGCGAGGGCTCGAAATACCCCTGGGCATAGATCGTGGGCGCAGGGCAGGTGGCATCGACCGCCGCCGCCACGATCCGCGGGGCAGGCCAGATCGCGGGCACGCGTGACACCGCCAGAACAGCACCTGTGCTGAACCCCAGTCCCATCACCGCCAGTCCGGTCGCCGCCAGCAGCGGCAGATGCCGGGCCATCGCCCGGGCCGCCAGCGCCACGCCCGCGGCCAGCACCGACAGCGCCAGCAGCAGTGCCCCCACGGGGGCGGTGAAATCGGGCGCGAGCCGCGCGGCATAGGCCCCGATCGCCCCCAAAACCCCGGCGGCCAGCAGGGCCAGCGCCCCCAGCACCAGCCAATGCCAGCGCTTGCGCGGCGCGGCGATCAGATCCTCCCACACCAGGGCGACGGCCACGGACAGTGCCGGATAGAAGGGCAGCACATAATGCGTCAGCTTGGTCGGCGTCAGTTCGAACACGGCCCACCCGGGCACGACCCAGGCCAGCACGAACAGCAGCGCGGTGGATCGGCTGTGCCGCCACAGCCACAGCGGGCGCAACGCCAGCGCCAGCCCGACAGAGGCGGGAAAGAACGTTAGCCACAGCAGCACCAGATAGGTGCCGGGCGGCGCGCCGTGGCTTTCCTGCGCGCCTGCCATCTTGCCGATCATGTCATGCCCCAGCGAGGCGGCCCAGAACGCGCCCTGCGATTGCACCGAAATCGCGATATACCAGGGCAGCACCAGCACTGCCGTCAGCGCCAGCCCCAGCCCCGGGCGCAGCGCCATCAGCCAGCCCAGCCGCCGGGCGATCAGGGCCAGCGCGACGACCGTCAGCCCGCTGACCATCGGCCCGACCGGCCCCTTGACCAGCAGTCCCGCACTGATCGCCGCCCAGAACAGCAGCACGGCCGCCAGGGGCAGGGTGGGGCGCGCGAAATTCTGCGCCCGCGCCACCTGCCACAGCTGCGCCAGAACCGCCTGGGATGCCAGAATGCCCAGCAACAGCACCGCGTCGGTCTTGGCCAGCCGCGCCTCCATCCCCAGGCTGAACACCCCTGCCATCATCAGCCCGGCAATCAGCCCGGCGCGCGCGGTGCCGAAGCCCATTGTGATGCGTGCGGTCAGCAACACCGAGGCAACGGCGGCCAGCAGCGAGGGCAGGCGGTATTTCCAGATCGGCGCGGCCTCCGCCCCGGTCAGCGCCACCGCCGCCGATTGCAGCCAGTAGATGCCCACGGGTTTCTTGTAGCGTGGTTCATCCTGAAAGCGGATGTCGATGAAATCGCCGCTCGCCAGCATCTGACGGCTGGCCTGGGCAAAGCGCGCCTCGTCGCGGTCCAGCACCGGCAGACTGGTGAAACCGGGCAGAAACATTAGCAGCGACACCGCCAGCAGCAGCGCGCTCACGCCCCGCGGGCCCAGCCCGGCCAGCCATTGTTCGATCGCGCGCATGCCCGCCCCCTCAGCCGTCGCAGCCGTAATCCCAGCCGTCAATGATCTGCGCGGCCTCGGCTGCGGTCTCGACAAAGCTGATCAGGTTCAGATCCTCGGGCGAGATCGTGCCCGCCTCGGCCAGCATGTCCCAGTTGACGACGCTTTTCCAGAATTCGGTGCCGAACAGGATGAAGGGGATGCTGCGCATCCGCCGGGTCTGGATCAGCGTCAGGGACTCGAACATCTCGTCCAGCGTGCCGAAGCCGCCGGGAAACACGCAGACCGCCTTGGCGCGCATCAGGAAATGCATCTTGCGGATGGCGAAATAGTGGAAGTTGAAGCTCAGGTCCGGGGTCACATACTGGTTCGGCGCCTGTTCGTGCGGCAACACGATGTTGAGCCCGATGGAATGCCCGCCCGCCTCGTGCGCGCCGCGGTTGCCCGCCTCCATCACGCCGGGGCCGCCGCCGGTGCAGACCACCATTTCGCGGCCGTAACTTTCCAGGCTGCGTTCGGTCATCATCCGCGCGAATTGCCGCGCCTCTTCGTAATAATGCGACAGTTCGGCCAGATAGGGGGTCTTGGCGCTGTCTTTTTGCTCGGGGGCGGGGATGCGCGATCCGCCGAACATCACGATCGTGCTTTCGATCCCGCGTTCGTCCAGGATCAGCTGCGGTTTGAGCAGTTCAAGCTGCAACCGCACTGGGCGCAGATCGGCGCGCATCATGAAATCGTTGTCGATGAAGGCCAGCCGATAGGCCGGTGCGCGCGTCTGCGGCGTATCCGGGATGCGTTTGGCGGCGCGCGCGTCCTCGATCGAATCGCGGAACGTGTGGCTGCGGGTATCGTCGGTCATGGTCGTCCTGCTCGTCATGCCTGTTATGTCTTTCAACTAATGCGCAAACCCCGTAAAAGCCACCTGAAACCGCATGAAAATGGGAGTGCAACCATGCCGAGATCTGCGCTTGAAGCCGCTATCGAAGCCGCCTGGGAAACCCGTGACACGATCACGCCCTCGACCAAGGGCGAGGCCCGCGATGCCATCGAAACCACGCTGGCCTCGCTGGACAACGGCACCCTGCGGGTGGCCGAACAGCAGGACGATGGGCAGTGGCATGTGAACCAGTGGGCCAAGAAGGCCGTTCTGCTGGGCTTCCGGCTGAAAGACATGGAACTGCAATCGGGCGGGCCGCAGGGCAGCAACTGGTGGGACAAGGTCGACAGCAAATTCGCCCATTGGGGCGAGGCGCAGTGGAAAAGCGCGGGCTTCCGCGCGGTGCCCAACTGCGTTGTACGCCGCTCGGCCTTCATCGGCAAGGGCGTGGTGCTGATGCCGAGCTTCGTGAACCTGGGCGCCTATGTCGACGAGGGCACGATGGTTGACACCTGGGCCACCGTGGGTAGCTGCGCTCAGATCGGCAAGCATGTGCACCTGTCGGGCGGCGTCGGCATCGGCGGCGTGCTGGAACCGATGCAGGCGGGCCCCACGATCATCGAGGACAACTGCTTCATCGGCGCGCGTTCCGAGGTGGTCGAGGGCTGCATCATCCGCGAAGGCTCGGTCCTGGGGATGGGCGTGTTCATCGGCAAATCGACGAAGATCGTCGACCGCGAGACCGGCGAAGTGATGTATGGCGAAGTGCCGCCCTATTCGGTGGTGGTTGCGGGCTCGATGCCGTCGAAAAACGGCGTGAACCTGTATTGCGCGGTGATCGTGAAACGCGTCGATGCGCAGACCCGCTCGAAAACCGGCATCAACGAGCTGCTGCGCGACTGACCCGCGCGCCCGAGTGTTCAAGGCCCGCCGATCTGGCGGGCCTTTTTCGTTCAGTCGCAGAAGATGAAGAATGTGCAGTGCCGTTTCAACTGCACCTCGGTCACGAAGGGCGGGCCGAGATCGGGGCTCTCGTCCAGAAACGCGCTGACGGGGATCACGAGGCTGGCTTCGGTTCCGTCTTCGGACAGGGTGCCGGTGGTCGAGACGATCTTGTAGCCCTTGATGTGGAAGCTGAAGGAATGCCCCGCCATCGCGGCAGAGATCAGATCCTCCATGCCGCCCATGTCCTGCTGGCCCGTTTTCTGCCCCTTGCTGGCCATTTCGGTGAAATCGAAACTGACGCGGATCGTATTGTCGTCGACGCGTTCGAACTTTGCCGCCGCCGAAGGGTCGAAATCGTTCTGGGCGGTTTCGGCCGCGCCCTCTTCCAGCAGTTTGGCGATGGGGGTTTCGCCATGGGTGCGGCAGGTGAAGTCGGTTTTCGTCAGAACGCCCTCGCCGCCGGGGCAGGCGGACGCGGGGCTTTTGCCCATCATGTCGAACAGCTCGCGCGCAAGGGTCATCTCGACCCCGCCCTGCATGGTTTCGCCGTCGGAAAAATCCATCGTCACATCGGCGTCGATACAGGCCGACAGCATCAGTGCTGCAGCCAGTGCAGGCAGAAAACGCATTGAAATCCTCTTTGTGCAATTCATCGGTGTCACGTTTGCACCGATCCGGCCTTGACTCAATCGCCGATGCAGGCGACCCCCGACAAAAGCCCGGAGGCCAGAATGACCGACACGCCCGATGAAAAACCCGTCAAGCAAAAGCGCCCGCAGCAGGTCTATACCCTGCTGATCGAGGTTGGCCGCAAAGAGGGGGACGGCCTGCCGAAGAAGGCCACCGGCGCGGGCCTTCTGTGCTATGCCAGCGGCGTGGACGAGGCCGAAGCCGTGCGCGAGACCGTGCAGATCCTGAAGCAGGCTGATCTGGCGCCGCTTGATGTGACCGGCTATGGCACGATCGAGGAACGCGAAGCGCAGGGCCACGAGATCGACGATGAGGAACGCGCCCTGATGGCGCGCGCGCTTGCTGAAAACTCGGTCGTGGTGGCGCAGATGACGCCCTATTTCGGGGATGACAAGGGCCACGCCTGAACCGGACGTAAAGGTGATTTGCGCCCCCGTGCCGGCCTGCTAGACTGTTTCGAAAGAACAAACAGTCGGGCAGATCATGAAAAGTGCAGTCAAAATCACCTCTCTCTCGTTTCTTGCCTTTTCGGGGCTGGCGGCCTGTGCCGGGCCGCTGGAAAATTCGCCCCGGCCGATGCCCCGAGGTGTGCAGATGATCGACGAGATCCCTGCCGTTGCCCCGGATGTGCAGCGCGGTTTCGAGGCGTGGCTGGCGGACTTCAAACCGCGCGCGCTGGCCAATGGCATTTCCGAAACCACCTGGAACCGCGCGACGCGGAACATCCGCTATAACCCCAAGGTCATCGAGCGTGACCGCCATCAGGCCGAATTCACCAAGACGATCTGGGAATATCTGGACAGTGCGGTCTCCGACACGCGGATCGCGAACGGTCAGGCGGCGCTGCGCGAACATGCCGCCGTGCTGCGCGCGATCGAGGCGAAATATGGCGTCGAGAAAGAGGTCGTCGTGGCCGTCTGGGGGATGGAATCCAACTTCGGCAAGAACCGCGGCACCACGCTGATCGTGCCCGCGCTGGCAACGCTGGCCTATGACGGGCGGCGCGGCAGCTTCTTCCAGCAGCAGTTGATTGCCGCGCTGAAGATCATCCAGGCGGGCGATACCGACGCAGGCCACATGACCGGGTCCTGGGCAGGGGCGATGGGGCACACGCAGTTCATCCCGACCTCTTATCTGGCTTATGCGGTCGATTTCACCGGCGACGGCAAGCGCGACATCTGGTCGGACAACCCCGCCGATGCGCTGGCCTCGACCGCGGCCTATCTGGCGCGTTCGGGCTGGTCGAAGGGGCAGCCCTGGGGTGTCGAGGTCACGCTGCCGCCCGGCTTCAACTATGGGTTGGCGGGCAAGAAGGTGAAGAAATCGCCCGACGACTGGGCGGCACTGGGCGTGCGCGCGGCCTCAGGCGGCAAGGTGCCCAATTATGGTGCGGCCTCGATCCTGCTGCCGGCGGGCGCGCAGGGACCGGCGCTGATGATCTTTGGCAATTTCACCGCGATCTCGCGCTACAACAACGCCGATGCCTATGTGATCGGGGTGGGCCACCTGTCCGACCGGCTGCGTGGGCGCCCCGCGTTTCAGGCGCCCTGGCCGCGCACCGGGCGGGCGCTGACCTCGGCCGAGCGGCAGGAGCTGCAGGAACGGCTGACTGCCAAGGGCTATGACACGCAGGGCACTGACGGCAAGATCGGCCCCAACACCATCGCTGCGATCGAGGCCTGGCAGCGCGCCAATGGCCATGCGCCCGACGGCTATGCCACGCTCGATCTGCTCAAGGCGTTGCGTTAAGGCAGGGGCGAGACACCGATCACCGGGCTGTGCAGATGCAACAGCGCGGCCCAGATCACGACCGCCAGCGTCAGCCGGGCCAGCGATGGCCCGGTTTGCGGGCGCCAGCGCCCGGCGATCAGCGCCTGAAACGGCCAGTCAGAGGTGCGCGCGGCCAGACGGTCGAACTCGGCCATGCCCCAGTTGCGGCGCTTGCGGGCCTCCATCGCGCGCAGGCCCACAAAGGCAAACACTGCGAAGGCGCCAAACAGGATTGCGTGCGCCAGATCGCCATTGACCAGCAGATGCACCCCGCCCCATAGCCCAAGGGCCCACAGCAGCGGTTGGCGCGCCACGCCCGCGATCCCCGGATGATCGGGGTCAAACCCATCTGCGCGCCCCTCGAAGGCAAACGGGTTGGGGGCCGCGACGCCATAGCTCGCCAGCACAACCGCCAGCGGCATCACGCCATTCACAAGCCACCGCATCCAGCCCGCCTGCGGCCACAGTTCGACATAGGGCGCCCGTCCGGCCGCCACGATCAGCCAGGCCAACAGTGCGGTCGAGACCAGACTGAACACGACGGCATAGCCGCGCGCGCCCAGCCCGGCCACAAGCGCCGCTTTCAGCCCCGGGCGCGAAGGCACCGCATGAATGCCCATGAAAACGGCAAATGCCGCAATGAATTCAAACCATCCCATCGAATACCTCTTGCGCCCTTGGAGCCTGCCATAAAATCGTGCAAAGCTGCCTTAACATAAATCACTTCCCGAGATTGCCATGGTCACTCCGCTCGCCCGCGCCCTGCGTGGCATCGACGCCGCCAATGCTGCCGATCCCACGATCGAAGCCAGCCAACCTGCGGCGCTGCTGTATGGCCAGCGGATGTCGGCCGAATTGGAACGGCTGGTCCCGGATGCGTCCGAGATGTTGCAGATCGCGGCGCGGGGGCAGCATGTCGAACGCTGGCTGTTGCCGCGCTCGGATTTTCCAGAAGGCCGCGAGGGCTATCTGGAGTGGCGCCGCGAGCAGGCACGGCGGCATGCGCGCCGGGTCGGGCAGATCATGGCCGAAGCCGGCTATCGCGCCGACGATATCGTGCGCGCGGGGCAATTGCTGCGCAAGGAAGGGATCAAGCGCGACGCCGAGGTGCAGGCCCTGGAAGACGTGATCTGCTTCGTCTTCCTGCGGCACTATTTCGCGCCCTTCGCCGCCACGCAATCCCCCGAGGCCCTGCTGAAGATCGTGCAAAGGACCGCGCGCAAGATGTCGGCCGAGGGCCGCGCGCGGGTGCTGGCCGAATTCGACCTGCCCGAGCCCTTTGCGGCGGCGTTTCGCGACTAGCCCTGTTTGGACAGCTGCACCGCCAGAATGCCCATTGCGATGACGGCCACGCCGATCAGGTCCATCAGGCCCAGCCGCTCGCCCAGCACCAGGGCCGCGATGGCAACGCCGAAGAACGGGTTCAGGAAGTGGAAGGTTGCGGCCTTGATCGCGCCGATCCGCGCCACCAGCCGGAACCAGACCCAGGTCGCCAGCACGCCGGGGATCAGCGTGGTATAGGCGAAGGCGCCGATCAGCCGGGGCGACCAATGCACGACCCAAGGCTCCCACAGGGCCGAGGCGACGGCCAGGATCGCGGCGCCGACGAACATCTGCAGCCCCACGATCATCATCACATTGCCGCCCGAGGACGCGCCGCGCACGCTCAGCGTTGCGATGCTCAGTGCCAGCGCGCCCGCGAAACACAGCGCCATTCCGACGGGATCGACCCCGCCTTGCAGTCTCGCGCCCATGATGATCGCCACGCCCAGCACGCCCGCGATCAGCCCGATCAGCCCCAGCGGACGCACCCTGTCACGAAACACTGCCCATCCGAGGCCCGCCACCATCAGCGGCATCGTCGAGGCGATGATCGAGGCGACCGAGGCCTGCACCCATTGCATCGCCACGAAGTTCAGACCCAGATAAAGCGCGTTCTGGCACAGCCCGAAGATCAGCGTGGCGCGCCATTGCGCCCGGTTCAGCCGCCAGCTTTGCCCCGCCGCCAACGCAATCCCCACCCCGATCAGGCCGGACACGAAGAACCGCAGCGACAGCGCGGCAAGCGGGGGCGCGTCGGCCACGATCATTCGGGCCGAGGTGAAGGCCGAGGACCACATCAGCGCAAAGGCCAGTCCCATTCCGATTGCGCGCAGATCCATCGCCGCCCTTTCCCGGCCAAAGAAAAAGGCCGCCCCGATTGCTCGAAGGGCGACCCTATCCGATGCGTCGCGCCCCGCAAGGGGCTGCGTGCAAATCAGTCGTTCACGCTGTCTTTCAGCGCTTTCGCGATGGTCACTTTGACCTGCTTGTCGGCAGCTTTGGTCATGGTCTCGCCGGTGGCCGGGTTGCGGACCTGACGCTCGGGGCGCGCCTTGCACGACACCTTGCCGATGCCCGGCAGGGTCACAGCGCCGCCAGCGGCGACTTCTTTGGTGACGACTTCAGCGATGGCGTCCAGCGCGGCCGAAGCGGTTTTCTTGTCCGAGCCCATCGTCTCGGCCAGAGCGGCCACGAGCTGGGTCTTGGTCATCGGTTTCGACATATGTTTTCCTCTCATACGCCCCGCTCGCCCGGGGTCAATTAGATCCGCGTTACACGGTTGGTGCGCCTGTAACACACGCTTTTATTAGCCAAGGCAAGCCTTTTTCGGCTGGTAAAAGCGGTTTACCGCCGGAAATCCGCTTGCCTCAAAGGAAGGCCGTTTCCTCGAAACTGCGCAACTTGCGGCTGTGTATCCGCTCCAGCGGCATCTCGCGCAGTTTCTCCATCGCGCGAATGCCGATCAGCAGATGGCTGGCGACCTGCGTTTTGTAGAACTCGGTCGCCATTCCGGGCAGCTTCAACTCGCCATGCAGCGGCTTGTCCGAGACGCACAGAAGTGTGCCGTAGGGCACGCGGAAGCGGAAGCCGTTGGCCGCGATCGTGGCACTTTCCATGTCGAGCGCGACGGCGCGCGACTGGCTCAGGCGATGGACCGGGCCGGACTGGTCGCGCAGCTCCCAGTTGCGGTTGTCGATGGTGGCCACGGTGCCGGTGCGCATGATCCGTTTCAGCTCGTATCCCTCCAGCTTGGTGACCTCGGCCACCGCCTCTTGCAGGGCGATCTGGATTTCGGCTAGCGCCGGGATCGGCACCCAGACCGGCAGGTCGTCATCCAGAACGTGATCTTCGCGCAGATAGGCGTGGGCCAGAACGAAATCGCCCAGCGACTGCGAATTGCGCAGCCCCGCGCAGTGCCCGACCATCAGCCAGGCATGCGGGCGCAGCACCGCGATATGGTCGGTCGCGGTTTTCGCATTCGACGGCCCGACCCCGATATTGACCAGCGTGATGCCGTTCCCGTCGTCGCGTTTCAGGTGATAGGCGGGCATCTGCGGCAGCTTCGCAAGCCCCGGAATGGTGCCGCCTGCGGTCGTGATCTCGGCATTGCCGGGGGCCACGAAGGCGGTGTAGCCCGACGTCGGATCGGCCAGCATCTGCCGCGCGACGCTTTCGAATTCGTCCACATAGAACTGGTAGTTGGTGAACAGCACATGGTTTTGGAAATGCTCGGCCGCGGTGGCGGTGTAATGGCTTAGCCGGGCGAGCGAGTAATCGACCCTTTGCGCGGTGAACGGCGCCAGATGGCCCGATCCATCGGGGTTGTGCCCGGCTGTGCCATTCACGATGTCGTCGTTCATGTTCGCCAGATCGGGCACGTCGAACACGTCACGCAGGCTGAAATCCAGCACCCCTTCCTGCGGCACGCTGACCGAGGGGTGCGCGGCCACGGCAAAATGCACCGGCATCGGCGTGGACGACAGGCCCACCTGCACCGGCACGCCATGATTGCGGATCAGATGGCGGATCTGCTGCGTCAGATAGTTGCGAAACAGGTCGGGGCGGGTGATCGTCGCCGCATAGGTGCCCGGCAGCGCGACATGGCCAAAGCTGAGCCGGTTGTCGGCCTTCAGATGCGAGGTCACCGAAATGCGCAGCTCGGGGTAGAAGGCGCGGAACCGCGCCGCCGCACGCCCCGATTCCAACGTCTCGTTGAACTTGTCGAGCAGGAAATCCGTGGCCTCGGCATAGAGCTTTTCCAGATGCGCCACGGCTTCGGCGGCATCGGTGAACAGCTCGGGTTCATGGGCATGCGGGGTCAGCGTGGTCAACGGTTCGATCATTCAAAAAGCTCCGTCAGTTCAAACCGCGTCACATCCACCAACCCCAGATCAGAGATGCGGATTTCCGGGATCACCACCAGCGCCAGCAGGCTGTGCTGCATATAGGCGTTGTTCAGCGTGCAGCCGCACTCGGCCATCGCCTGCACCATTGCACCGGCGCGGTCGGCCACGGTTGCGGCGGGGTCGTCCGACATCAACCCCGCAATCGGCAGCGGCACGGCGGCGATTTCCACGCCGTCCTTCCAGACCGAGATACCGCCGCCCATCTCGCCCAGCCGATTGGCGCAGGCCGCCATCATCTCGGGGTCGGTGCCCACGACGATCATGTGGTGGCTGTCATGCGCCACGGTCGAGCCCATCGCCATGCGGCCCTGGTAGCCAAAGCCGGACACGAACCCGTTGACCACGCCGCCGGTGCCGCGATGCCGTTCGACCAGTGCAATCTGTGCCAGATCGCGGGCCGGGTCGGCCAGAACCCGGCCATCGACCACCGGCATTTCGGCGGTCAGTGCCTTGGTCGGCGCCTGGTTCTCGACGACGCCGATGACCCGGGCGGTCACGGTATTGGCGCCGTCGGGCGCGTGAATGGCAAAATCCGCAGCGGTCAGGTGCTTGCCCAGATTGACCGTGGCGCGCGCGTCGGCGGGCCAGTCGTAATGTGGGCAGGTAACCATCAGCTTGCCCTCCATCGCCACGGTCTGCCCGCGCGCGATCACATGTTCGACCGGCAGGGTCACCAGATCCGAAGTCAGGATCAGGTCCGCGCGCCGACCCGGGGTGATGCTGCCCAGCTCACGCTCCAGCCCGAAATGGGTGGCGGTGTTGAGCGTGCACATCTGGAGCGCCACCAGCGGATCGGCACCGCAGGCGACGGCATGGCGATAGACCCGGTTCATGTGTCCGTCATGCACCAGCGTGCCGGAATGGCAATCGTCGGTGCACAGGATGAAATTGCGCGGATCGAGCCCCTTTTGCGTGACCGCGGTGATCTGCGTTTCCACGTCATACCAGGCGCTGCCCAGCCGCATCATCGACCGCATCCCCTGCCGCACGCGGGCGATCGCATCGGCCTCGCAGGTGCCCTCATGGTCATCCGCCGGGCCGCCCGCCGCATAGGCGCGGAACGGCGCGCCCAGATCGGGGCTGGCGTAATGGCCGCCCACGGTCTTGCCCGCGGTCTGCGTGGCCGCGATTTCCGCCAGCATTTTCGGGTCGGCGTTGATGACACCGGGAAAGTTCATCATCTCGCCCAGCCCGATGATCCCGGGCCAAGCCATCGCCGCGGCCACGTCTTCGGGGTTGATTTCAAAGCCGGTTGTCTCCAGCCCCGGGGCAGAGGGGGCGCAGCTGGGCATCTGGGTGAAGATGTTGACCGGCTGCAGCAGCGCCTCGTCATGCATCATCTTCACGCCGCGCAGGCCCAGCACATTGGCGATTTCATGCGGGTCGGTGAACATCGTCGTGGTGCCATGCGGAATGACGGCGGCGGCAAATTCCGCGGGGGTCAGCATGCCGCTTTCGATATGCATATGCGCGTCGCACAGGCCCGGGATCATGTAGCGGCCATTGGCCTCGATCACACGGGTGTCGGGGCCGATGGACGCGCTCAGATCCGGCGCAATCGCGGCAAAGCGGCCCTCGGCGATGGCGATGTCATGGCCGGTCAGCACCTCGCGCGTGTGCACGTTGACCCATTGCCCGCCCCGGATCACCAGATCGGCGGGCGCCCGGCCCGAGGCGACGGCAATCAAACGCGGCGCGGCCTCTGGCCATGATTTCACGGTGTTTTTTTGTTCCATGGCCAAGCGTGCCACCGCTGCACGATGCTTGCAAGTGACGTTGTGATGTCAGCCGGGGCGCGCTACATCTGGGGCATGGAACAGGCTGAAAAACCCATCGTCACGATCACCTATTGCACCGGCTGCAACTGGCTGCTGCGCGCAGGCTGGATGGCGCAGGAACTGCTGCAAACCTTCGCCGAGGATCTGGGCGGGGTCACGCTGATCCCCGGCCATGGCGGGGTGTTCGAGGTCTGCGTGAACGGCGCCCCGATCTGGGAGCGCAAGCGTGACGGCGGCTTTCCCGACGCGAAGGAGTTGAAACGCCGGGTGCGCGATCTGATCGAGCCGGACCGCGACCTTGGCCACATAGACCGGAGCGCGCCATGAAAACCCTGCTGTCCATCGGCCACGGTTATTCGGCGCAGGCGCTGGCACGGGTTTTGCTGCCGCAGGGCTGGCACATCATTGCCACAACGCGCAGCGCCGAGAAAGCCGCGGCCCTGCGTGCGCAGGGGGTCGAAGCGATCCTCTGGCCGGGGGGCGATCTGCCGCTGGATCGGGCCACGCATCTGCTGACCTCGGTTGCACCCGATGCCACGGGCGATCCGGTGCTGCGTGCCCATGGCGCGCAGATCGCCGCTGCCGCCCCGCATTTGCAGTGGGTGGGCTATCTGTCCACGGTCGGGGTTTACGGCGATCATCAGGGCGGATGGGTCGACGAAGACACCGCGCTGACCCCGGCCACCGCGCGCGGTCAGGCCCGTGTTGCGGCCGAGGCGGACTGGCAGGCGGTGCCGGGTCTTGCCCCGCATATCTTCCGCCTCGCCGGGATCTACGGCCCCGGGCGCGGCCCGTTCGAAAAGGTGCGCGACGGGTCGGCACGGCGGATCATCAAGCCCGGTCAGGTCTTCTCGCGCATTCATGTGGACGACATCGCGCAGGTTCTGGCGGCGTCCATCGCGCGGCCCGATCCGGGGCGGGTCTATAACGTCTGCGATGACGACCCCGCGCCGCCGCAAGACGTGCTGAGCCATGCCGCGCAGCTTCTGGGCCTGCCAGAGCCGCCCGCCGTGCCCTATGATGGCGCCGCAATGTCCCCGATGGCGCGCAGCTTCTATGCCGAAAGCAAGCGCGTGCGGAATGACCGGATCAAGGACGAACTGGGCGTGCGGCTGATCCATCCCGATTACCGCGCGGGGTTGGCCGCGCTGCTGGCCGACGAGACGGGCTAGACCGGCAGGTTTTCGTTGCGCGCCCGGGCCCGAGTTGTTACCGACGCCGCAGCCGCTATCCCCATCCCGGACCCCTCCATGCTTTCGCTTCGTCGCAGCCTTGCCCCGCATCTTGCACGCCTGCGCGGGCTGATCGTGATCGGCATGATCGGGTTGGTGGTGCTGTTGTCGACTCCCAAGGTCGAGAAATACGGCGACAATCTGCAGATCGCGCTGCCGCTCATGGCATGGGGATGCGAGATCGCCAATGGCTCGGGGCTGGAATATCTGGGGCGCTATGTCGTGCTGTTCACCGGCATTCACGGCACCAAGAACACGCTGGGCGATGCCGAGATCAACCAGCGCCCGCGCGGCGGCGGGCGCGGGTTTCCGTCGGGCCACACGGCGACGGCGGTGTTCGGGGTGGGCAGTCTGGTGTCCAGCTGTCTGGTGTCCAATCCGATTGCGCGGATGGTGGTGATCGTGGCGGGCGGCTTCACGGGCGCCAGCCGCATCGAGGTGGGGGCGCATACCATCTGGCAGGTGCTGGCGGGCACGATCTGGGGGCTGATCTGCAACTATGCCCTGCGCGGCGACACGGCGGCACGCAGGGTCGTGGCGGGCTTTTTCACCCGGCTCGGGCGGCGGATCGTCGGCGCGCTGCGGCTGGTGGGCTTTGCGCTGCTGGTGGGTGGCCAGCATTTGTGGCCGCATCTGACCGATCTGGCAGCCCGTGCGCAGGCGCGCCTGCGCGGCTGAGCCTTTGGGTCGTCTGTCAGGCCGCGGCCACCTGCATCGGACGCTCGCGCACCGGCAGATGCACGATGGCCGAGAAGGCCCCCACGCCCACGCCGACCCACCACACCAGCGTGTAATCGCCGTAGATGTCGTAGAGCTTGCCGCCCAGCCAGACCCCCAGGAACGCGCCGATCTGGTGGCTGAGGAAGACAAACCCATACAGCGTGCCCATGTAGCGCAGCCCGTAGATATGCGCGACCAGCCCCGAGGTCAGCGGCACGGTGGCCAGCCACAGCGCCCCCATCAGCAGCGAGAAGATCAGCACCGAGGCAGGCGTCATCGGCAGCAGGATGAAGGCCCCCGCCACCACCGTGCGCGCCAGATAGATCCCGGCCAGCAGGTATTTCTTGCTCCAGCGCTTGCCCGCCCAGCCCGCGTAGATCGTGCCCGCGATATTGGCCAGACCGATGGCCGAGATCGCCGCGGCGCCCAGGGCCTTGGTCGTGTCGATGCCAAGCGCGGCCAGCATCGAGCCGGGGGCCACCGCGCCGCACATCTCGGTCACCATTGCGGGGAAATGCGCGGTGATGAAACCCAGCTGATAGCCGCAGCTGAAAAATCCAAGGAAAATCAGGGTATAGGACGGGTCCTTGAAGGCCCGCATCAGAACTGTGCCCATGCTTTCGGCAAGCTCCGCGCGGGTGGCCCGCACCGGCGCGCGCAGCATCGGCAGGGCCAGCAGGCTGGCCATGATGACCACCGCGAAGATGATGAACACCGTTTGCCAGGGGAAGGCATTCAGCAGGGCCGCCGCCACCGGTGCGCCGAACACCTGTCCGGCCGACCCGGCGGCAGTGGCGATCCCCAGCGCAAGCGAGCGATGCTCGTCACTGGTGGCGCGCCCGACCACCGCCAGAATCACGCCAAAGCCGGTGCCCGCGATGCCAAACCCCACAAGGATTTCCAGGAACTGGTGCTGCAGGGGCGTGACCGCAAAGGCCGACAACACCAGACCTGCCGCATAAAGAACCGCGCCCAGGATGATGGCGCGGCGGTCGCCGAAGCGTTCGGCCAGGGCGCCGAAGATCGGCTGGCCGATGCCCCAGGCCAGGTTCTGGATCGCGATGGCCAGGCTGAATTCCGTGCGCGGCCAGCCGAATTCGCTGGCGATCGGGATCTGGAACACGCCGAAAGAGGCCCGCACCGAAAAGCTGAGCATCAGAATGATGGCGCCCCCGATCAGGACGGGGGTGATGAGGCGGCTGTTGCTCATGGCGATCTCCCTTCGCACGAAGACCCAGATCAGCGCGTGGCCACGGCGCCGTCAATCCCCTGATTGTGCCCGAAACAATGGTGCTTGCACCCGGCCTGCGCGCATGGCCCAATGCCCGCAAAGGGGAGGCATCATGTATACGGTCATCGGAACAGTCGGATCGCGCGCGCTGCGGGTGTTGTGGATGCTCGAAGAGCTGGGGCAGAGCTATGAGCATGTGAAGGCTGCGCCGCGCTCCGAAGGGGTGGTGGCGTTCAACCCGGCGGGCAAGGTGCCGGTGCTGATCGTCGATGGCACGCCGGTGACCGATTCGACCGCGATCATCCAGTTTCTGGCGGACAAGCACGGCGCGCTGACCCATCCGGCGGGCACGTTGGAACGGGCGCGGCAAGACAGCCTGACGCAGTTTCTGCTGGATGAATTCGACGCGGCGCTGTGGATGGCGGCGCGGCACAGCTTCATCCTGCCCGAGGAACTGCGCCTGTCCGGCATCAAGAATACGCTGCGCTGGGAATTCGAACGCTCGCAGCACACGCTGATAACCCGGATGGGCGAGGGCGATTTCGTGATGGGCGATGCGATGACCGTGCCCGACCTGATCTTGACGCATTGCCTGACCTGGGCGCTGAGCGCGAAATTCCCGATCGTCGAGCATCGGCTGAGCGAGTATCTGGAGCGGATGCGCGCCCGCCCGGCCTATCAGCGCGCGATGGCGCTGTGATCCAATGCGCGGGCGGCGGCGCGGCCCGCGTGGCGCCCGGTGGCGAAACAGGCGGTCAGCAGGTAGCCGCCCGTCGGCGCCTCCCAATCCAGCATTTCGCCGGCGGCGAAAAGGCCCGGCAGCGCGCGCAGTTCCAGCGCCTCGGTCAGGCTGTCACGGGTGATGCCGCCGGCACTTGAAATCGCCTCGGCCAGCGGGCGCGGGCCCAGATGCGGCACCGGCAGTGCCTTGATCCGCGCGGCCAGGGCGTCGGGCGTGGCGGGCAGCGGGCGGCCCCATTCGTTCAGCAGCGCCAGCTTCACCGGATCGAGGCGCAACACCCGGCGCAGATGGTTCGACAGGCTTTGCTTGCCACGCGGCGTGGCCAGTTTCGCGGTCAGCTCGGCCGCGCTTTGATCGGGGGCCAGATCCAGCGTCAGGGTTGCCCCGTCGCGCACGGCGGCGGCGATGGCATAAACGCCGCCCCCCTCGATCCCGCGCGCCGACAGCACGAATTCGCCGCGCGAAACCTGTCCTCCGGCGTGCAGCGCGGCGCCCTTGACCGGCTGACCCAGATGCGGGGCCATATGCGTTGACCAGTCCAGCCGCAGCCCCATGTTCGCCGGTTTGAACGGCGCGATGCCCACCCCGCGCGCGGCCAGCCACGGCACCCAGGCGGCATCTGACCCCAGCCGCGGCCAGCTTGCGCCCCCCAGTGCAAGAACCGTCACGCGCGGGGTTTCCAGCACCCGGCCCGCAGGTGTGTCGAAGGCCAGCGCCGCGCCCTCGAACCCCGTCCAGCGCCAGCGGGTGCGTATCTCGACGCCCAGATCGGTCAGCCGCCGGGTCCAGACGCGCAGCATCGGCGAGGCTTTCATTTCCACCGGAAACACCCGCCCGGTCGATCCGGTGAACAGGTCAATCCCCAGCCCGCGCGCGAAATCCTGCACCTGATCGGGGCCGAATTCGACCACCATCGCGGCGATCCAGTCATTGCGGTAGGCTTCGGTGAAATCCGGCACGACACGGGTCAGGTTGAGCCCCGATTTGCCCGCCATCAGGAACTTGCGCGCCAGCGTCGGCTTGGCCTCGGCCAGCACCACGCGGTGGCCTGCGCGGGCGATTTCCTCGGCGGCCATCATTCCCGCCGGACCGCCGCCGATGACCAGGGCGGGCGCGCTCATTCCGGTATCCGGCCTTTGATCTCGACCACACGATGCGGGTAGGGCATCTGGATGCCGGCCTCTTTCAGCGCGCCCCAGATGGCGAAGCGCACCTGACTGGCATATTTGTTTTTGCCGTCGTCGATGCCGTTCACCCAGTATTCGACCACGAAATCCACACCGCTTTCGCCAAAGCCCGCCAGTTCGACATCGGGGCCTTCGGGGTGGCCCAGCACGAAGGGCAGGGCGGCCACGGCGCTGTTCACCACGGCAGGCACATGGGTCAGATCGGTGTCATAGCTGACCGAAAACGCCGCCTCGTAGCGGTTGGCCGAGCCCTGATCGGAATAGTTCACCACCCGCGAGGTGATGAAATGCTCGTTCGGCACCACGATCCATTTGCCATCGAAGGTTTCCAGAATGCAGGCGCGCGCGGTCATCTTGACGATCGTGCCCTTTTCGCCGCCGTCGAGTTCCACATAATCGCCGACGGTGGTCTGGCCTTCGACCAGCAGGATGATGCCCGAGATGAAGTTTGCCGCGATCTGCTGCAGCCCAAGGCCCACGCCGACACCAAGCGCACCGCCCAGCACGGCGACGGCGGTCAGGTCGATGCCCATGATCGACATCAGCAACAGGAAGGCCGCGCCGAAGATCACGATTTCGGTCGCCTTCACGGCCAGTTCCCGGGTCGCCGGGCGCAGCGCGTCCTGCGCCTTGATATACTCGGTGCTTTGCCGGTTCGACCATGCGCCCAGCCAGAACAGCAGGCTGCCCGCGATCAGCCCGCGCAGCAGGGCCATCACCGAAAAATGGATGTTGCCAAGTTCGACGGTCAGCCCGTCAAGCCAGGCGCTGATCGGTGCCAGAAGTCCCAGCGCATAAAGCGCCATCACCGGCACCAGAACATACCGCCCCAGAAGGCGCAGGAAAGGCTCGCGCAGGATATCGCGCACCAGCGCGCGCGCCGCGAGGAACAGGAACACCCGTTTACCGAAGGCAATCACCGCGCCCGAGCCAAAGACCTGCCGGGTGAAAGCCTCGCCCAGGGCGGTGAAGCCATAGGCCAGCAGCGGCAGCAGCAACGGCAACAGGCGCAACGCCCAGAGCCGGACAGTGGCCATCACGCCCCGGGCCTCGGGCTTCGGCGCGATCAACTCGGTCAGCCGGGGTGCAAGGCGCCCTGCCACCAGCCGTGCCAGCAGCCAGGACGCCACCAGCAGCGCAAATTGCGACCAGGCAGCCGGGCTTGTCAGCCAGTCTTCGGCAGTGGTCAGCCAGGGCTGTGCCAGATCCAGCAGATGGGCGATAGGCGCAGGCAGGTTGCGCATGCATCCTCCGGTCGGGGGTTGGGGCGGCCACAGCCCTCGCATAACTTGCTGCGTGGGGCAAGCAGGCCTAGCGCCGCGCCATCATCGCCAGCCGGATCAGCGCGCGTTCCATCACCGCCATCTGTGGCGCGCGCGAGGCTGAACGCAGCGTCAGGTCGGTTTCGATCAGCAATTTCAGCGCATCTTCCAGCCGGAACATGCCCCAGGCCTGCGCCTGCCGCTGCATCCGGTCGCGGCGCGGCCCGAACACAGGCGGGCGCATCCGCTGCAACCCGGCGCCGGGGCCGCCCGGGTCCGATGCCGCGAAATGCAGCCCGCGGAAATGGCGCAGCGCGGCGATGGCCAGCGCGACAGGCTGCACGCCCTGCCCCTCGATCCGGCGCATCATCGGGCCCAATTCGCCCGCGCGGCCCTCGGCCACGATGTTCAGAACGTCGTCGACTTCGGCCTCGATCGTGGCGGGCGTGCAGGCCACCACATCGGCGGGGGCCAGCGGCGTCGGGTCGTTGAATTTGTAAAGCGCGATCTTCTCGACGGTCTGACGAAAGTCGCCGGGATCGAGCGCCTTGGCCAGGGCCATCAGATCGGTCATCGCCTCGGCGCCGATCTGGTGCAGCCCGGCCTTTTTCAGCGTGTCCTCGATTTCTTCGCGCGATGGCGGATCGTCGTAGATGCCGATCGCATAGGCGTTGGAATGCGGTTCGAAAATCTTGCGCAGGGCGGATTTCGCCGTCAGCGACCCGGCGGTGACGATGATCTGCGCATCGCCCGGGCGCCAGTCATCGACGGCGGCCTTGATCGTCGGCGCCAGCGTGTCGGTTGCGTCCTCGACGAAAGCCACGCGCGGGCCGGGGAAAAACCCCACCGCTTTGACCGCATCCATCAGCGCGGCGCCATCCTTGCGCAGATCGGCGGCGGGGATACGGGTCAGCCGCATTTCGGCCTCGCCCTCGGGGCCGATCAGCGCGGCGATCACCTCTTGCCGGCGCAGCGCCACGCGCATCGCATCGGCACCGAAGATCAGCAGGCCCATGCGCTCGGGCTCGGGCTTGGCGAAATAGCGGGCGGCCTGAACCCCGGCGAGCTTCATTTCGGCAGCGAGCCGGCCTGAGCCAGCAGCCTGGTCACGATCTGATCGGCCAGCATCCGCATCAGCCGTTCATGGGCGTCACGTTCGGCGCTTTGGGTCGCAACGATGGACCCGGTCGCCGACCACGAGGTGAACGAGGTGACCCGCCCGGTCAGCAGCACCGCGTCGCTGCCCGCATCATGCAGCGTGTAATCGGCCAGCCCGGTCAGCGAATAGCGGGTGGTGGCATTGTCCGGGGTGATCGCCTGATCCAGCACATCGGTCTGGATCTTGTAGGCCAGCCGATAGCGCGCGGCCTGGGCGGGTCCGAGCCGTTCGGACAGGCGCCGCACCAGCGCGAAATCGTCCCGGGTCTGGGGCGAATCGGGGCTGACGCCGCCCAGCAAGGCCGCCGCCCCGCCCTGCGGCCCATAGGCCGGGGTGAAGCCACAGCCGGCGAGCGCCGCGGCGCCCGCCAGTTTCAACAGGGTTCTCCGGTCAGATGACCACATTGACGATCCGCCCCGGCACGACGATCAGTTTCTTGGGCTGGCCGCCTGCCAGCGCCTTGAGGACATGTTCGTCCGCCAGCACGCGCTTTTCAACCTCGTCTTTCGGCATGTGCTTGGGCACGGTGATCTCGCCGCGCTTCTTGCCGTTGATCTGGATCGGCAAGGTGACCTCGTCTTCGGCCAGCAGCGCCGGGTCGGCCTTGGGCCAGGGCGCGGTGACGACGAAACCCTCGCCGCCCAAGGCGGCCCAGATGTCCTCGGCCAGATGCGGCACCATCGGGGCCATCAGCTGCGCCATCAGGGCCATCGCCTGCCGCTTGACCGGGTTCGACGCCTCGGATTTCGACATCGTGTTGGCCAGCGCATAAAGCGCCGCGACCGCCTTGTTGAAGGCGAAGCCGTCGATCGAGCGGGTGATCTCGTCGATCGCCTTGTGGGTGGCCTTCAGCAGCGCCAGATCCTCGGCCCCGCCCGCCCCGCCCGCCCCGCCGGCACCTTCGGCGATCTCGCTGGCGATCCGCCAGACCCGCGCCAGATATTTATTGGCGGCCTCGGCGCCCGAGGCGGTCCATTCCACGTCCCGCTCGGGCGGGCTGTCGGACATCACGAACCAGCGCGCGGTATCGGCGCCGAAATCGCGGATGATGTTCATCGGGTCGACGACGTTCTTTTTCGATTTCGACATCTTGGCCGAAGGGATGATCTCGACCTTGGTGCCATCGGCCAGTTTGCCATCCACCACGTCCTCGGGCAGGTGATAGACTGGGCGGCCCGCCGAATCGCGGGTCATGTAGATTTCGTGCGTGACCATGCCCTGCGTGAACAGCGCGTTGAAGGGTTCAATCGCCTTGGCGGGCAGATGGCCGGTCTTATGCATCGCCCGGGCGAAGAACCGCGAATAGAGCAGGTGCAGAATCGCATGCTCGATGCCGCCGATATACTGGTCGACGTTCATCCAGTAATCGGCCTCTTCGGGCACGGTCGGGGTGGCGGCATGCGGTGCGGTGAAGCGCGCGTAATACCACGACGAATCGACGAACGTATCCATCGTGTCGGTTTCGCGCCGCGCAGGTTTGCCGCAGTTCGGGCAGGCGCAGTCGCGCCAGGTCGGGTGCCGGTCCAGCGGGTTGCCGGGCTGATCGAAGGTCACATCATCGGGCAGGCGGACCGGCAGGTTTTCCTTCTTCTCGGGCACCACGCCGCAATCGGCGCAATGCACCACCGGAATCGGGCAGCCCCAATAGCGTTGCCGCGACAGACCCCAGTCACGCAGGCGGTAATTGGTGACGCCACGGCCGATGCCATTGGCCTCGCAATAGGCGATGGCGGCGGCTACGCCCTCTTCGCCGGTCTGCACCTCGTCCCCCGCGAAGCCGCGGATATAGCGCACGCGCTCGGATTTCAGCGGAACGTATTCCTCGGTCGGAACCAGATCGGCCAGCGCGGTGTCATCGGCCAGTGGGCGGAACACCGAATGGATCGGCAATCCGTATTTCGTGGCGAATTCGAAGTCGCGCGCATCATGCGCGGGGCAGCCGAAGATCGCGCCGGTGCCGTAATCCATCAGGATGAAATTGGCGATGTAGACCGGCAGTTCCAGCGCCTCGTCCAGCGGGTGACGGACCCGGATGCCGGTGTCCATACCGCGCTTCTCGGCCTTTTCCAGCGCTTCTTCAGTGGTGCCGATGCGGCGGCATTCAGCGACGAATTCGGCGATCTCGGGGTTGTGGCGCTCCAGATGCTTGGCCAGCGGGTGATCGGGGCTGATCGCGGCAAAGCTCGCCCCCATCAGCGTGTCGGGCCGCGTGGTATAGACCTCGATCCGGTCGAATCCCTCGGGCGCACCCAGCGTCGAGAAGGCAAATTGCAGCCCGCGCGACTGGCCGATCCAGTTTGCTTGCATCAGCCGCACCTTTTCGGGCCAGTGATCGAGCCCGTCCAGAGCCTCCAGCAACTCGCCCGCGTAATCGGAAATGCGGAAGAACCACTGCGTCAGTTCCTTGCGCTCGACCAGCGCGCCCGAACGCCAGCCGCGCCCGTCGATCACCTGCTCGTTGGCCAGAACGGTCATGTCGACCGGGTCCCAGTTCACCACCGCATTCTTGCGATAGACCAGCCCGTCATGCAGCATGTCGATGAACATCGCCTGCTGCTGGCCGTAATATTCCGGGTCGCAGGTGGCGAATTCGCGCGACCAGTCGATCGACAGGCCGAGCGGTTTCATCTGCCCGCGCATGTCGGCGATATTGCCATAGGTCCAGTCTTTCGGGTGCCCGCCGCGTTCCATCGCGGCGTTCTCGGCGGGCATGCCGAAGGCGTCCCAGCCCATCGGATGCAGCACCGAAAAGCCGCAGCTCATCTTGTAGCGCGCGACCACGTCACCCATCGTGTAGTTGCGCACATGGCCCATGTGGATGCGCCCCGAGGGGTAGGGAAACATTTCCAGCACATAGTATTTCGGCTTGGCCGGATCGCGCCGCGCGGTGAAAACCCCCGCCTCGTCCCAGGCGGTTTGCCATTTCATCTCGGTTTCGGCGGGTGCGTAGCGCGACATCACAAGGCCCTCATGCGGAATTCTGCCTGCGCTTGCTACACCGGCAGGGGCAGAGAGGTCCAGTGAGCTGCCTTTCTTTCTGGTTCAAATATCCATCGCGCAGCGCCCCGGATAACCCAAGGGCGCCTCCGGCGGGGATATTTGGACCAGAGAGATGAACTCAGAGCTTCGAATCGCGGATGCGCAGCTGGCGGGCGCGGGTCAGGATCGCATCTTCCACCGCGCGCACCGTTTCGGCCGAAACCTGGCCGCCGCGGCTTTCGAGCGAGAGCTTGAGCGACCGCGCGTCAAGCGCGGGGTCTTGCACCAGCACCGTGGCGCGGTAGGCGCGGCCACCGCCGGGCGGGGTGCCGTAGCCGGTGACGATCACCCCCGAGAACGGGTCGACCGACTGGATCGGCAGGAAGCTGAGCACTTCGAGCGAGGCCTGCCAGAGGTATTTGTTCACCTCGACGGTCACGTTGGAATCGGCCTTGTTGTCGAACAGATCCCAGATCGTTTCTTCCTTGGGCTCCTCGGCGGCTTTCACGGCCTGCTGGGGCGGGGTGTCCTTCTTGCTGCCGAACGGCCACAGCTTGCCGCTGGAGGTCCCGCCGCACGCCGACAGGGCAAGCGTCAGGCCGCAGATCGCGCTGGCGCGCATAAGAACTCGGATCGTCATCGGTTCGCCCCCGTCCGGCTTCAAGTCAGGCAATGCCATTTGGCTTTGTCTGTCTCTAGCCCATGGCCCCAAGGGCGACAAGGTTTTTCCAAAAGCCGGGTTTTCCCGGATGCATGAAGATTGCGCGTCCTGCGCGCGGGCGCGCGTAACGGGGCGTTCCGGGCACTGTGGCAAGACTGCACCACGCGAGGGGTCAATGCCGGGGGCGCCTTCGTTTTCATTGCATTGTAGGGCGGCAGGGGTGAAATAGCACCCATACCCAATTCGGATTTCCCTGAGTTGGGGTCTGCCTTAAAAGACAATGAGGGAAAACCATGAAAAAAGTTCTTCTTGCGACCACCGCTCTGGTCCTGTCGGCTGGCTTCGCTGCCGCTGAAGTGAAAATCGACGGCTCGGCCAACTTCGGTCTGAAATACAACGAAGCCGGCCTCGGCTACGCTGACGACAAAGAAGCTGCCGGCTGGTACGAAATCGACATGAACGTCACCGGCACGATGGAAACCGACACCGGCCTGACCTTCGGCGCCCAAATCCAGCTGGATTCGAACTACGGTGGCGGCGATTGGATGACGAAAGATGGTAAGCGTAGTTTGGACCAGAACTACGACGCGAACGTGTTCGTTTCGGGCGCGTTCGGCACCATCAAAGTTGGTGAGTCGAACTGGGTTGCTTCGGACGACTACGGCCTGACCGACATCGGTTTCGACGGCATCGGTGTTGACGACACCGCTGAGATCTCGATGTACGGCCACGACGAAGACTCGGTGAACGACCTGCGTTGGGACTACACCGTTGGCGCCGTTTCGATGACCGCTTCGATCGACACCATCTCGGAAGACTACGGTCTGGCCCTGGGCTACGACGCTGGCACCTTCGGCGGCGCGATCGCGTTCGACCACGACGAAGAAAGCGGCTACGACTCGACCTCGGTCCTGCTGACCGCTTCGTTCGGCGCGTTCAGCGGCGAAGTCTACTACGCTGACGGCGACCAGTGGAACGAATCGTATGGTATCTACGGCGCCTACAAAACCGGCCCGTGGACCTTCGAAGCCGCTGTTGCTGACGCTGACGAGGCTGCTGACACCTCGTACGGTATCGGCGCGAAATACGACCTGGGCGGCGGCGCTGTCCTGGCCGGTGGTATCGGTTCGGTCGAAGGCGACACCGCTGCTGACTTCGGTGTGACCTTCAGGTTCTGATCCTGACGGATCCGGATTTGGGAAGAGCGGGCTTCGGCCCGCTCTTTTCTTTTGGGGCCTTCCCTTTTGTCCCGCCCCATGGTGTCTTGGCCGCAAAACCGGAGGGTGCGATGGGACTGAGCCAGATCAAGCAGCGGATTGCAGCGGCCGAAGCGGCGGCGGGGCGCGCGCCGGGATCGGTCTGTCTGATTGCCGTGTCCAAGGTGCAGCCGGCCGAACGGGTCGAGGCCGTTCTGCGCGAAGGTCACCGGCTGTTCGGCGAGAATTATGTGCAGGAGGCGGCCGGGAAATGGCCCGCCTGGCGCACGGAATTTCCCGGTGTCGCGGTGCATATGATCGGGCCGTTGCAGACCAACAAGGCCAAACTGGCGGTCGAGTTGTTCGAGGCGATTCACACGATGGACCGTCCGTCGCTGGCAACGAAGCTGGCCAATCTGGCACAGGCGCGCGGCGCCTCGCCCGAGCTGTTCATCCAGGTCAACACCGGGTCAGAGCCGCAGAAGGCCGGGGTCTTGCCCGGCGATCTGGATGGCTTCGTCAAGGATGTGCGCGCGCTGGATCTGCCAGTGCGCGGGTTGATGTGCATTCCCCCCGATGCCGAACCGCCCGAGTCGCATTTCGCGATGCTGGCCGGGATGGCGGCGCGCAACGGGCTGGACGGGTTGTCGATGGGGATGTCGGGTGATTTCGAAGCGGCGATTGCGGCGGGGGCCACCCATGTGCGCGTCGGATCGGCCATCTTCGGCGCGCGGGACTATTCCGCGCGCTAGGCCCCAGCTTCTAGGCCTTGTCGCGCGGTGGCCGGGGCGCGGCCCCGGACCCCGCGGTATTTTTCGCAAGGTGAAAGCAGGCCAGATCGGGGATCAGCAGCGGCTCGCCCGGGGCGATATGCTGCGCCAGCCAGATCAGGTGATCGCGCCGGAACGCGAGGCACCCCGCAGTGGGAAAGCCCGCGCGGCGCCGCTGATGCAGGAAGATCGCCGAACCCTTGCCGGGACTGGCCTGCGGATAGTTCCAGTCGGTCACCAGAACGATGTCATACAGCGGATCGGCACGACGCAGGGATTCATGGCTGGCCCCGAAGGGTGCCGCGACCCGCTGGTTATAGGCCGGATGATCCGGGGCATCGCACCACAGATCGCGCGGCCCGATCGGGCGCGCCCAGGGCGCCGGGGCGGCCAGACGATCGGCACGATACAGCATTTCGACGACATGCAGGCGGCCAACGGGCGTGGCGCCGTCGCCTTCGCGTTTCGTGCGGGTAAGCCCGCCGCGCCCGATCTGCACGGGCAAGCAGCGCCCGCGAAACCGCAACCCCGCAGGCGTCAGCCGCATCACAGGATATGCCCCGATTTCGCGGCCTTGGTGGCCAGATACGCCGCGTTGTGGCGGCTGAGCCCGACCTTCAGCGGCACGCGTTCGGTGACCCTGATGCCGTTCGCTTCAAGCATGGCGACCTTGGCCGGGTTGTTGGTCAGCAGGCGCACCTGCGAGAAGCCCAGCTTGCGCAGCAGCGCCGCGCCGATGCGGAAATCGCGTTCGTCATCCTCGAACCCCAGGCGGTGATTGGCCTCGACCGTGTCGAAGCCCTGATCTTGCAGGCTGTAGGCGCGCATCTTGTTGGCCAGGCCGATGCCGCGGCCTTCCTGGTTGAGATAAAGCAGGATCCCCGCGCCTTCGTGGCCCATCTGGCTCAGCGCGGCGTCCAGCTGCGGGCCGCAATCGCATTTCAGACTGCCCAGCACATCGCCGGTAAAACAGGCCGAATGCAGCCGCGCCAGAACGGGTTTGTCGCGCGCGGGCGACCCGATTTCGATGGCGTAATGTTCCTCGCCGCCGTCATCGGGGCGGAAGATGTGCAACCGGCCCTGTTCGGCGGCGCGCATCGGCACGCGGGCTGCGGCGACGGGGGCCAGGGCGGTTTCGGCGGCGATGGCGGCCAGTGCCTCGGCGGCGTTCAGCGTGGTCAGCCCGTCAGGCAGCGGGGCGGGCAGGGGGGCAAGCAGTGCCGCAGGCAGCAACTGCGCCGATTTCGCCAGCGCCAGGGCGGCGCGGGCAAATCCGGCATCGCCGTCGCGCACCGACAGCAGCGGGCCCTTCATCGGCATGCGCAGATCGTCCGCCGGGTCGGCCAGCGCGCGCAGCCAGGCCAGATCGGCCTCGGCAGGCACCGCGATGCGCGCCAGATCGCCGTCATAGACCCGGGCTTTCAGCGTCTCGGCCCGGCGCGCGGTCAGCGCGAGCGTGAGCGGCCCCAAAGCGCGCAGCGCATCCAGCCGCGCGGGGCTGAGCGTTTCGACCGCCACCGCCAGACAGCCACCCTGCAGCACCACGGGCAGGCCGATGCGCAGATCGGCGCGGGCACGGTTCAGGCGTTCGGTGGCGGTGGGGCCAAGGGAGAATGCGTTGTCCATGGCCCACAGATAGCGATGCCTGACACAAATTGAAACATATCCCGGCGCTGCGTCACCTCCGCGTGAGAAAGATTTCACACCCCTTGCCGGAACCGTAATCGAAGGCCAGCTTCGATCCACAACAAAGGAGGCACCGATGGCAGGGCTGAAAAAAATTCTTCTGGTGGACGACGATACCGATCTGCGCGAGGCGCTGGCCGAACAGTTGCTGGCGACCGAGGAATTCGACGTGTTCGAGGCTGGCTCGGGTGCCGAAGGGGTCGAGAAGGCGAAAGCCGCGCTTTACGATCTGGTGTTGCTGGATGTCGGCCTGCCCGATACCGACGGGCGAGAGCTGTGCAAGAAGCTGCGCAAGCAGGGCGTCAAATGCCCGATAGTGATGCTGACCGGGCATGACACCGATGCCGACACGATTCTGGGCCTTGATTCGGGGGCGAACGACTATATCACCAAACCGTTCAAGTTCCCGGTTCTGCTGGCCCGGCTGCGCGCGCAGCTGCGCACCCATGAACAAAGCGAGGACGCCGTGTTCCAGCTGGGGCCGTATACGTTCAAACCGGCGATGAAGCTGCTGGTCGATGCCAAGGACAAGAAGATCCGGCTGACCGAGAAGGAAACCAACATCCTGAAGTTTCTGTATCGGGCGACCGATGGCGTGGTGCCGCGCGATGTGCTGCTGCACGAGGTCTGGGGCTATAACGCCGGGGTGACCACGCATACGCTGGAAACCCATATCTACCGGCTGCGCCAGAAGATCGAGCCCGATCCGTCGAACGCGCGTCTGCTGGTGACCGAATCCGGCGGCTATCGGCTGGTGGCCTGAGGCCGGACGCCGGGGGTTTCAGACCCCCGGACCCCCGTGAGGTATTGCGGGCAAGATGAAATCAAAAAAGCGCCGGGAAAGACCGCGGCGCCTTTTGCATGAAGGATTCAGGGATCAGACCGAGGGATAGATGTCTTCCTCGGCCTCTTCGAGCGAGATGCCAAGCGCGTTCAGCCCGTCTTCCAGGTAATCGGCCAGCATCGGAATACCCATCAGGTAATCTTCGGTCGGCACGGTGGCCTCGGCGCGGGCGGTTTCGGTGGCCTCGTCCAGCTCACTGGCATCGAAGGTTTCGCGACCGATCCACATCACCGCGGTCAGGGCGGCTTGTTCGTCCTCGTTCAAATTGGCGATGAAGGCACGCAACTCGCGACCCTGCCCCGAGCCGGGCACATCGGCGTCGAACTTGCGCGCGCGGATGATGACATGGGCGACCTTGGCCGGGCTGATCGTAAGCATTCTGTCCTCCGTTCTCGCGCCCAGTCTCGCGCCAGTCGCGGCGCGGTGCAAGCGTAATCGCCTAGGGTTCGATCCGGGCGACGGGGGGCGTGGCCGTGTCCGGCGCCAGTTCCTCGAAATCGAAATTATCGAGCCTGCGGGCACGTTTGCCTGCTTTCTCGGCCGAGATCTTGATGTCTTCGATATCCTTGGCGGCCTGCGTGAAATGCCGGTCCAGGTTGCCAACGCGGGTGCCCAGACGGTCCACATCGGCATAAAGCGCGGCCAGTTCGCGCCGGATCGCACCGGCTTGTTCACGCATGCGCGCGTCTTTCAGCACGGCACGCATCGTGTTGAGCGTCGCCATGCAGGTTGTGGGCGAAACGATCCAGACCTTCGCCGCAAATCCCTCGCGCACGAGTTCGGGGAAATTCGCGTGCAGTTCGGCATAGACCGCCTCGGAGGGCAGGAACAGCAGCGCGCCATCGGCGGTTTCGCCTTCCAGAATGTAGCGTTCGGAAATCGCCTTGATATGCGCGCGCAGGGCAATCCGCATCATCCGCTGCGCCTCGATCAGCTGGCTCTGGTTTTCCGCCCGGCGCAGGGCCTCATAGGCCTCGAGCGGGAATTTGCTGTCGATCACGATCGGCCCGGGGGGATTGGGCAGATGCACCAGACAATCGGCGCGTTTCCCGTTCGAGAGTGTCGCCTGCATCGTATAGGCGTCCGAGGGCAGGGCCTTTTGCACGATGTCATGCAGCTGAATCTCGCCAAAGGCGCCGCGGGTCTGCTTGTTGGACAGGATGTCCTGCAGGCCCAGCACATTGCCGGACAGCTTTTCGATATTGGCCTGCGCCTTGTCGATCGCCTCCAGCCGCTGCTGCAGATCGCCCAAAGACCGCGCGGTGCGGGTGGCGGTGCCGTGCAGACTTTCTGTCATGCCGCGGCTGACCTCGGTCAGGCGCTGTTCCATCAGCGCCAGCATCCGGGTCTGGCTGACGGCCTGCGCTTCGCTGACGTGATGCAGCCCGCCGCTGAGTTGCTGCTGACCATCCGACAGGGCCTGAACGCGCTGGCCCAGTTGCAGCATATGCGCCGACAGCGGATCGAGCGCGCGGGCCGAACGCCCCGCCGCGCGCAGGACCATCAGCACCATCGCAAACAGCAGCACGAATGCCACCGCCGCGCCAAGCCCCGCCAGAACCAGCGGGTCGTTCAGCGCAAAAACCGTATCGCCAATCTGGATCATGTGCGCCCGAACAGCCTTTCGATGTCGCTCAGCTTCAGCTCGACATAGGTCGGGCGGCCGTGGTTGCATTGGCCCGAATGGGGCGTGGCCTCCATCTCGCGCAGAAGCGCGTTCATTTCCTCGGGGCGCATCTGCCGGCCCGACCGGATTGATCCGTGGCAGGCCATGCGCGACAGCACCGCCTCGATCTTGGCCTGCAGGCGCTGGCTGTCGCCCAGATCGGCCAGCTCGTCCAGAATGTCGCGCAACAGGGCGCCTGCGTTGATCTCGCCCAAAATTGCAGGGGTTTCGCGCACGGCAATGGCCGTTCCGCCGAAGGGTTCGATGCCCAGCCCCAGCGTTTCCAGATCGGGCGCGATCTCCAGCAGGCGGGCCGCGTCCTGCGCGGACAATTCGACGATCTCGGGGATCAGCAGCGCCTGTGCGGCAACGCCCTTTTCCGCCATCTGACGTTTGAGCCGTTCATAGACCAGACGTTCATGCGCGGCGTGCTGATCGACGATCACGATGCCGGTTTCGGTCTGGGCGATGATGTAGTTTTCATGCACCTGCGCACGCGCAGCCCCCAGCGGCGCGCGGGTCAGCGGGGTGTCCGCCGCAGGCGTGGGGGCATCGGCCACGCGGGCGCTGTGCAGCGGCGCCTCGAAGGCGAGCGGGGATTCGTCGAAGGCGGGGGCTTGCGCTGCATAGGCGTGGCGGATCGCGCCATAGGACGGGCGGTCCATCTGATAGACGCGCGGGGCGTCGGCCGGGCCGGTGGATTCGGGGCGCATCGCCCCCAGCGTGGCCTGCGCAACCGTGCTCGACGCGCGATGCCCGGCCTGCGCCAGGGCGTGCCGCAGCCCGGTCACGATCAGCCCGCGCGCGATACCAGATTCGCGAAACCGCACTTCGGCCTTGGCGGGGTGGACGTTCACATCGACGCGTTCCGGGTCGCAGGACAGGAACAGCACTGCCGCCGGGTGTCGGTCACGCGACAGAAAATCCATATAGGCGGCGCGCAGCGCCCCGATCAGCATCTTGTCGCGCACCGGGCGACCGTTGACGAACAGGAACTGTTCCACCGCCGCACCGCGCGAATAGGTCGGCAGCGCGGCATAGCCGGTCAGGCGGATCTCTTCGCGTTCGGCCTCAATCGGCACGGCATTTTCGGTGAAGGCCCGGCCCAGAACCTGCTCCAGCCGGGCAGAGAGCGCGTCGAACAGCTCGCCCTGCGCCGCATCGGCGCGGAAGATCTCGCGTTCACCCTGACCGGACAGATCGGTCAGGCGAAAGCTGACATAGGGTTCCGCCATCGCCAGCCGTTTGACCACATCGGCAATCGCCTGTGCCTCGGCCCGATCGGTGCGCAGGAATTTCAGCCGGGCGGGCGTGGCGCAGAACAGATCGCGCAGCTCGACCACTGTGCCGCGGTTCAGCGCAGCGGGTTTTACCGGGCCGATGGCTCCGCCCGACACGGCGATCTGCGCCGCATCATAGCCCTCGGCGCGCGAGGTGATCGTCAGCCGCCCCACCGCGCCCAGGCTGGGCAATGCCTCGCCGCGAAAGCCGAAGGTGTGGATATTCAGCAGATCCGAGCCGTCGATCTTGGAGGTCGCATGGCGGCTGAGCGCCAGCGGCAGATCCTCGGCCGTCATGCCGCAACCGTTGTCGGTGATGCGGATCAGCGTCTTGCCACCGTCGGCATAGGCGATCTCGACCCGGCTGGCGCCTGCGTCCAGCGCGTTTTCCACCAGTTCCTTGACCGCAGAGGCGGGGCGTTCCACCACCTCGCCCGCCGCGATCCGGTTCGCGGCGGCATCGTCCAATTGCCGGATGACAGGGCGCGAGGCGCCTATTTGGGGGGGCGTTGCATTCATTCCACAAGGGATAGCACAGCTAAGACCCAAGCTAAACAGATTCGGCGCGATCTCAGAGCGCGTCGCCCTTGACGCCCACGGGCCGACCCACCACCACGAAGCGCAGCGCATCGGCGTCCAGCAGGCGCTTGGCCACCCGGGCGACATCTTCCTTGGTGACGGCCTCGACCTGCGCGTTGCGGGTGTTGATGTAGTCGATCGGCATGTGATTGAGCTGCATCCCCGCCAGAATCGCGGCGATCTGATCGTTGCCATCGAAGCGCAGCGGATAGGCGCCGGTCAGATAGGTCTTGGCCTCGGACAGTTCGGTGTCGGTCACCTCGCCCTTGGCGGCACGCGCCCATTCGGCGCGGGTCACCTCGATCGCCTCGGCCACCTTTTCATTGGCCGAGGCAAAGCTGCCCTGCCAGGTTTCGGCCAGATCGCGGGTCACCAGATAGGTGTAGATGCCGTAGGTCAGCCCCCGTTTTTCGCGCACCTCTGCCATCAGCCGCGACGAGAAACCGCCTTCGCCCAGGATCTGGTTCAGCACATAGGCGGCAAAGAAATCCGGGTCGTCCATCGCCAGCCCGGGCTGGCCAAAGATCACCACCGATTGCGGCGTGTCGTAATCGACCACAGTGGTGCCGCCGGTCAGGTGCAACTCGGCGCGCGGCGGCATCGGGGCGCCGGTTGCGGGCAGATCGCCCAGCAGACGATCAAGCAGGGCGCCCAGCTCTTCGGCGGTGATGTCGCCCACGGCAGAAACCACCAGCCGGTCGCGGGCCATCACCCGGGCCTTGGCGTCGAACATGTCCTCGCGGGTCAGCGCCTTCACGCTGTCCGCGGTGCCGTTGAGCGAGCTGCCATAGGGATGATCGCCAAAGGCCAGTGCGCGGAATTTCTGTCCGGCAATCGCATTCGGGTCCTGGGCGTCAGAGGCGATGATCGACTGCACCTGACCGCGCACCCGGTCCAACGAGGCCTGATCGAAATGCGGGTTGATCAACGCTTCACGCAGCAGATCCACCGCCTTGTCGCGGTTTTCGGTCAGCATCCGGGCCGAGATGTTCAGCGAGTCGTCACCCACGTCGAAACTGAATTGCGCCGCCAGTGCCTCGGTCGCCTCGGCGAATCCCTGGCTGTCCATCGTGCCCGCGCCTTCCTCAAGCGTGGCGGTCATCAGGTTGATCGCGCCGCGCTTGCCCGGCGCATCCAGGCTCGCGCCGCCGCGGAAGTGGATTTCCAGCGCGGTGAACGGGATGTCATGCGCCTCGACCAGCCAGGCGGTGATGCCGCCGGGCGAGGTGACTTCGGTGATTTCGATGGCGCGGGCGGGCAGGGCGCAGATCAGCGCCATCACGGCGGCCAGGGCAACGCGGATCATTGGGCGGCCTCCAGTTCGGGGCGGGTCAGATAGCCGGTGACGGCGTGGCGCTTGTCGAACACGGCGCGGGCGGCGGCCATCACGTCCTCTTCGGTCACCGACATCAGGACATCGGGCCAGCTTTGCACGTCCTCGATCGAGAACCCCGAGGCCAGCGCCTCGCCATAGCGTCGGGCCAGACCTTCGGTATTGTCCTGCGCATAGATTTCCGAGGCGCGGATGCGCGTGCGGATGCGTTCGAACTGGGCCGGGTCGATACCTTCCTTCAGGAAATCCGCCAGCGCACGGTCCAGCGCGGCTTCGGCTTCGGGCAGGGTCACATCGGCCACCGGCATCACCGCCAGATTGAAGGTCGTGTCGTCAATCGCCATGCCGTCGTAATAGGCCGAGGCATAGATCGCGCTGCCATCGCCGAAAATCAGCTTGCGCCCCAGAACCGAGGTGGCGGAATTGCCGCCCAGAACTTCGGCCAGAACGGTCAGGGCCGCGGCCTGTTTCTGATCGCCGGGGTCGCGTTCGGGGGCCAGATAGCTGCGCGACAGATAGGGCTGGGCCACGCGCGCGTCAGGAAAGACAAGCCGCCGCTCGGCCAGTTGTGGCGGTTCCTGCGGGCGCTGGCGTTCGGGCAGGTCGGGCGTCGGGGCCAGAACACCATAATAGGTTTCTGCCAGCGTGCGGACCTGATCGGGGGTCACATCGCCCGCCACCACCAGCACGGCATTGTTGGGCGCGTAATATTTCGGATACCACGCCAGCGCATCGTCGCGGGTCAGCGCCTCCATCTCCTGGCGCCAGCCGATGATCGGTGTGCCGTAGGGATGGTTCAGGAACTGCGCGGCGTTCTTCTGTTCGCCAAACAACGCGCCCGGGTCGCTGTCGGTGCGTTGGGCGCGCTCTTCCAGAATCACGTCACGTTCGGTCTTCCAGTCGTCGGGCGAGATCTTCAGGTGCCGCATCCGGTCGGCTTCCATCTTCATCACCAGTTCCAGCCGGTCGGCGGCGATGCGCTGGTAATAGGCGGTGTAATCATAGCTGGTGAAGGCGTTGTCCGACCCGCCATTGGCCGCGACGGTCTTGGACAATTCGCCCGCCGCCATCGTGTCGGTGCCCTTGAACATCAGGTGTTCGAAGTAATGCGCGATGCCGGATTTGCTGCGCAACTCGTCGGCCGAACCGACCTTGTACCACACCATATGCACCACGACCGGGGCGCGGTGATCTTCGATCACCACGGCTTCAAGGCCGTTTTCAAGCGTGAAATGGCTGACCGGGCTTGCCCAGAGCGGGGCTGCCGCAAACCACAGAAAAGCCGCTGCCAATGAAGCTCGCACCATGAGGCACCTCGTTGTTTTTGCCTCAATTTACGCGATGACGCGCGCGCTACAACCCGGCTGACGCGGAGTTGATCACTTCGACAGAAGTTGCGCCTCGGCGCTCGGCGGGGCGGCCGGGGTGCGCAGCCCCTGCTTGCGCCAGCGTTCCAGCTCGGCTTCCTGATCGAGCGACATCGGCGCATAGGCCTTGTAATAGACGTTCACGTTGAACACCCGCTCCAGCAGACGGCCGTCGTTCTTGCGACGATAGTCCAGATCTTCGGCGGCCAGCTGCGTGCGGATCGTCCCGTCGCGGCCAAAGCGCGCCGCGTAATTGACCAGCGCACCATCGCCCGCCGGAATGCCATTGGTTTTCAGCCGTGCCGCATTGCCACCCAAGGCCGCCGCGACATCCTCGTCGGGGGTCGGGTCGGTCAGGTTGGTTCCGCCCGGGGTGGGTTCGGGCAAGGCTGCCAGATCCTCGGGCATCTGCAACGGTTTGGTCGGCAGGATCGCGAATTCGTCCGGCCCCGAGCCCGACGCCCGCAGGTTCATCAGGATCGGGTCCTTGTCGTCCCCGCCACAGGCCGACAGCAGCAAAACGGCCGCAAATGCGATCCCGAGCTTGCTGATTGCTGCCTGCATGGGCCACTCCCTCATCCGTTCGATCCCCTCTTAGCGCATCGCTTGGGCCACGTCACGCGCGAAAGGCGCTTCACTCGTGACGTTTCGTGTCGCCGCTGCCGGTGAACAGCACCAGCCCCGCCGCCCCGGCGAAAATCGCGATGTCCGCGACGTTGAAGGAATAGGGATTGTGCCATCCGGGCAGCGACATGTTCAGGAAATCGGCCACCGCGCCATAGGCCAGCCGGTCGATCACATTCCCGAGCGCACCGCCCACCAGGAGCCCGGCCGCCAGTTTGACCCGCGTCGAATGGTCCTCGCGCGAGACCCAGTGCCAGACCCAGCCCGAGATCGCCAGCGCCAGGGCGATCAGCACCCAACGGGTCCAGTTCGCCTCGCCCGAGAACAGGCCGAAGTTGACGCCCTGATTCCATGCCATGCGGAAATTCAGCCAGGGCGGCAGCACGTCGATTGCGCCCAGCCGGTCGAGCCCCATCAGATGCACGACGATGTATTTCGAGACCTGATCGAGGATCAGCACCCCCGCCGCCATTCTGCCTGCCAGCCGCATGATCGCTCCTGTCGTAATCCGGCGCCCCGTCGGAGGCGCGGGGCCTCCGGCGGGGATATTTTTTCCAGAAAGAACTTAGTGCCGGAAATGGCGCATCCCGGTGAAGACCATCGCAAGGCCGCGTTCGTTGGCCGCGTCGATGACCTCTTGGTCGCGCATCGAGCCGCCGGGCTGGATGATCGCGGTGGCGCCGGCCTCGGCCGCGGTGATCAGACCATCGGCGAAGGGGAAGAACGCATCCGAGGCCACAACCGAGCCTTGCGTCAGCGGTGCGGGCAGGCCCATCGCCTCGGCCATGTCCTGCGCCTTGCGGGCGGCGATCCGAGTGCTGTCGACGCGGCTCATCTGGCCCGCGCCGACGCCCACGGTGGCGCCGTCACGCACGTAGATGATCGCGTTCGACTTGACGTGCTTGGCGACTTTCCAAGCGAACAGCAGGTCCTTCAGCTCGGTTTCGGTGGGCTGGCGTTCGGTCACGACCTTCAGATCGGCCAACTCGATTGCGCCATTGTCCTTGCCCTGCACGAGGAACCCGCCCGCGACCTGCCGGAAGGTGGTGATCGGTGCGCGCACGTCGGGCAGCGCGCCGGTGGTCAGCAGGCGCAGGTTCTTCTTGGCGGCGAAGATCGCCTTGGCCTCGTCGGTCGCGTCGGGGGCGATCACGACTTCGGTGAAGATCTTGCAGATTTCCTCGGCGGTGGGGCCATCCAGCACGTCATTGAGCGCGATGATCCCGCCGAAGGCCGAGGTCCGGTCGCAATCGAAGGCGCGGGTGTAGGCCTCGGTCAGGGTGGCGCCGGTCGCCACGCCGCAGGGGTTGGCGTGCTTGATGATCGCGCAGGCCGGGCCCTTGCCCGCGAATTCCGCCACCAGTTCGAACGCCGCGTCGGTGTCGTTGATGTTGTTGTAGGACAGTTCCTTGCCCTGATGCTGTTTCGCGGTGGCGACGCCCGGACGGTTGGTGCCGTCCAGATAGAAGGCCGCCGACTGATGCGGGTTTTCGCCGTAGCGCAGGGTCTGCGCCAGTTCGCCCGCGAAGGCGCGGCGGCGCGGGGTTTCCTCGCCGATGGCGGCGGCCATCCACGTGCTGACAGCGGCGTCATAGGCGGCGGTGCGGGCATAGGCGATCTGCGCCATGCGCTGGCGGAACGGATAGCTGGTGGCGCCATCGTTTTCGTCCAGTTCCTTCAGCAGGGCGTCGTAATCCTGCACATCGACCACGGTCGCCACGAAGGCGTGGTTCTTCGAGGCCGCGCGGATCATCGCCGGGCCGCCGATGTCGATATTCTCGATGCAATCCGCGTAATCGGCGCCTTTCGCCACGGTCGCCTCGAACGGGTAGAGGTTGACCACCAGCAGGTCGATCGGCTCGATCCCATGAGCGGCCATCGCCACCAGATGTTCGTCATTGTCGCGCAGCGCCAGCAGGCCGCCATGCACCGCCGGGTGCAGCGTCTTCACGCGGCCGTCCATCATTTCCGGGAAGCCGGTAACCTCGGCCACGTCGCGCACGCTCAACCCGGCTTCGCGCAGTGCCTTGGCGGTGCCGCCGGTGGACAGCAGTTCCACCCCCCGCGAGGCCAGGGCGCGGGCAAAGTCGATCAGCCCGGTCTTGTCGGAAACGGAAATCAGGGCGCGTTGCAGGGGGACGTTTCTGGTCACGGCTGGCAGTCCTTTGGTCAGATGTCGGAATCAGGCCCGTTGCTACGGGTATCGCGGATGGCAGCGGGGGTATCCTGTGCTTTCGCGAAGGTCCAGCCAATCTGGCATGCATAATCCAGAACGCGGGCCGTCAGCACGATTTGCAGGCTGGCACGGGGGCGCAAACGGCCCTTTTCAAGGTAGACCGAGGGTTCGAGGCTCAGATCCGCGACGCCATCGTGGCGAAACACCCAGATCTCGCCCGATTTCAGCGCCACCGAAACCGCCGCGCCGCCCATGTCGAGTGTGGCGTCGGCTTCGGGGTGCAGATGGAAGCGGATCTGGAAGGGGATGCCGCGCAGCCCCTCGCGCTCGAAGATCGTGTCGAAGCGTTTGCGGTCGGGCCCGGTCATCGCGCCCAGGGTATCCTCGCCGCGCAGGCTGCGCCCGTCGGGGCTCAGCTCCAGCGTGCGGATATGGGTCATGCCATGGGTGGGGACGTAACCGTTATGGCCGAACATCATGTGATGCGCGGGGTCGCCTTCGGCGCGGGCCCAGACCTCGGTCGGGGTTTCGTCGAAACAGGCGCGCGGGCTGCGCCCGAGCATCCGTTCGGGGCCCAACCGGGACGAGGAGAACCCCTCGATCGCCAGCGTCGAATGGCTGGCGGTGGCGCGCCCGGCGCGGTGCCAGTCGCGCCCGAACATCGCGCCCGATCCGCAATTGACCACCAAAGGCCTGCGCCCCGAGGTCAGCTCGAACGCCAGCGTCGAGGCGTGCGCATTGGCCGAGGCCGGGCCCTTGGGCGGTGCGCTGGCATCCACGATGATACTGCTGCGCCCGCCATGCAGCCGGGCAAATCCCATCGCCAGCGTTTCAGGGTGGCCCGCCCGCACGCCCGAGGCCGCCAGCGCCTGATCGAGCCGCCCTTCCAGACCGCGCCCGCCGCCGTGAAACCGTGCCAGCCCGCCGTCGCTGTGGCGCAGCGCGCGCAGCGTGGGGGCGATTCGCTCGATCGCCTCCAGATGCGCGGCGGCGGGGGAGCGGCCCGCGGCCCCAAGCGCGGCGGCGGCCCAGATCAGCAGGGTGAAGACCTCGAGCAATTCTTCGGGGTTGCGGGTTGGAATGCCGCCCTCGGCGTCGATCTGGGCCGCGCATTCGGCGGCCAGGGCCTGCGCTGCGGGTCCGGCAAGGCGTTCCATCCCGGTCAGCGCAAGCCCGGCATAGATCAACCCGGTCAGTGCCTCGAACCGCGGCAGGCCGGGCGAGGCCGATTTCCAGCGCCGCGACAGATAGATCGTCTGCTGTCCAAGCGAACGGAAGAACCCGTCGGCGCGGGCGCGTTCCTGTCCGTTGAGCAGCAAGATCGCGTGGTTGATCCAGCGGATCAGGCGCCGACCCGTCAGATCGGGGGTCCAGCCGGGCCCCCGCCCGGCGCCGAAGCGGTCGATCCAGTCGAAGACCCAGCCCTGCGCCCGTTCGCGTGCCGGGCGGTCGCCCACCGCGGCCAGATCGTCAAGCCAGCCGCAACCGTGCAGCGCCTCTTCGAAACTCGGGTCGGGCATCGGCAGATCCCAGATCGAGAGGCCGGGCCCCTCGATCAGAAACCCCGCCAGCAGGAAATTGCCCGCGATCAACTGCTTGCCGCGCGCGTAAGAGCCGATGGTGCGGGGTTCGGGCTGGCTGACGAAGCCGGTGGCGGGTTTGGCCCGCGCCGCGCGCAGCGCCGCGATCCGGTTGAGCGCGCTGCTCAGCCGGGCCTGCCTTTGCCCCGTGGGGTGTTGCTCTGCCATGCCGCCGGTTGCCCCGATCCTGTCGCGGCGCGGGGGTGCCGCAGCCGCCTGAATTGCGCGCACCATAATCCGCGCCCCGGGTTCTGTCACCGCTCAATTCCCGCATGGGCGGGGAAGGGGGATCAGGCCGGGCGCTGCAGGCAGGCGATGTAGAACCCGTCCATGCCGCCGCGTTCGGGCCAGTAATCGGGGCGCAGCCTCAACCCGCCTTCGGGGCCGATCCACTCGGGCGCGATGCCGGGCAGATCGGGCGGTGTCACGCACAGCTCGGGGTGGCGTTCCAGCGCGGCGCGGATCTGCGCCTCGCCTTCGTCGGGCAAGAGCGAGCAGGTGCAGAACACCAGCCGTCCGCCCGGGCGCAGCCAGCCGAGCGCACGATCCAGAAGCGCGGTTTGCAGCCCGAACAACTCTTTGATCTGGCTGGCATCCTTGACGAAGGGCAGGTCGGGGTGACGGCGGATCGTGCCGGTGGCCGAACAGGGCGCATCCAGCAGGATCGCGTCATAGGGTGCGGCGGGTTGCCAGTGCAGCGCATCGGCGACGACCAGCGTCGCGGTCAGCTGGCAGCGCGCCAGATTCTCGCGCACACGCGCCATCCGCGGTTCGGAAATATCCAGGGCGGTAACATCGGCCCCGGCGGCGGCCAATTGCAGCGTCTTGCCGCCGGGCGCGGCGCACAGGTCCAGCACCCGCTCGCCCGGGCGGGGGGCGAGCGTGCGCGCGGCCAGCGCCGCCGCCGCATCCTGCACCCACCAGTCGCCCGCCGCGAAGCCCGGCAGATCCGAGACCTGGCCGCGCGCCGCCAGACGCAGGCTGCCGGTCGGCAGAACCTCGCCTTCCAATGGCTCGGCAAGGGCTGTCACGTCGCCTCTGGCGGTCAGATCCAGCGGGGCGCCCGCCAGATGCGCGGCCTCCATCGCCTGCACGGCCTGCTTGCCATAGGCCGACATCAGCCGGCCGCGCAGCCAGCCGGGCAGTGCCGGCGCGGGCAGCGTGGCCCAGCGGTCGGTTTCGGTTGCGACCTTGCGCAGCACCGCGTTGACCAGCCCCGCGAAACTGTCGGTCCGCCGCCCGCCCGAACGCGCCAGCGTTACCGCCGCATCGACCACGCCATGCGGCGCTTGGGACAGGGCGCAAAGTTCGACCGTCGCCAGCCGCAGCAGCGCCACGATATCGGTGGGCGGGCGGCGGCGCAGATGCGGTTTCAGCATCGCGTCGGCCTGCGCCAGATGGCGCAGCGTGGCCAGCGCCAGGCGCTGCGCGCGGGCTTTCTCGCCCGGCTCCAGTCCCAGCAGGGCGTCGGTGGCGATCTGATCGGCCAGCGTCATGCGATCTTCGGTGACGCCCACGATCAGGCCGAGGGCGGCACGCCGGGCAGGGTCGGGTTTGCTCATGGCCTGCGGCCCTTCGTCTTGTTCCAGATTGGCTTGGGGCCTATATCATGCCCAGCATCGAGACAAGGAATCCCGCATGTCCGAACAGCCCGAGACCGAAATCCCCGCCGATCTGCCCCCCGCCGCGCAGCGCGCGCTGGCCGAGGCCGAGGAGCGCCGCCGCGCCGCCAGGGCCCTGGATCTGCCCACCGAACTGGGCGGGCGCGATGGGCCCGAACCCGTGCGCTATGGCGATTGGGAGAAGAAGGGAATCGCCATCGACTTCTGAGGCGGGGTCGCATCTGTGGCCAGTGCCGGGGGGTTTCACCCCCGGACCCCCAGGATATTTTCGCCAGAAAGAAGCCGCCGGGTTCAGAGCCCCAGCACGTCGAGCATGTCGTATTCGCCGGGTTTCTGGCTTTGCCCCCAGAGTGCCGCCTTGAGCGCGCCGCGGGCAAAGATCGCGCGGTCGGTGGCGATATGGCGCAGCACGATGCGTTCGCCCGCCGTGGCGAAGATCACGTCATGCTCGCCCACGATATCGCCGCCCCGGATCGCCGAAAAGCCGATGGCACCGGGTTTGCGCGCGCCGGTAATGCCGTGGCGCCCGGATTCGGTGTTGTCTTCCAGCGCGATGCCGCGGCCCTCGGCGGCGGCCTGCCCCAGCATCAGGGCGGTGCCCGAAGGGGCATCGACCTTCTTGTTGTGATGGGCTTCGACAATCTCGATGTCCCACTCGACATCCAGCGCCGCCGCCACCTTTTTCGTCAGCTGCGTCAACAGGTTGACGCCAAGGCTCATGTTGCCGGCGCGGACGATCACCGCATGGCGCGCGGCGGCTTTCAGCGCGGCCAGATGCGTGGGTTCCATTCCGGTGGTGCCGATCACATGCACCGCGCGGGCCTGTGCGGCCAGGGCCGCGAATTCAACGGTCGCGGCGGGTGCGGTGAAGTCGATCACCGCCTGCGCCTTGGAGAATGCAGCCAGCGCATCGTCGGTGACGATCACGCCCGTCTCCGGGCCTCCGAGGCAGGTGCCCAGATCGCGCCCGATCCAGTCGTGACCCTGACGTTCCACCGCGCCCACCAGCCGCGCCTTGTCCGACCCTGCCACGGTGGCCGCGAGCATCCGGCCCATCCGGCCCGACACCCCGGTGATGACAATACCCGGCAGATCGTTCATGACTTCTCTCCTTTGTGACGGGCTCGTGCATAGCGCGCGGGACGCCGCTTGGCAAAGCCCCGTTGCGGGCGCGCGCGCAAAGGATTATGTGCAGCGCATGGCAAAGAACCGTTTTTCCTCGGGCGATGGCCCTTCGCAACGTCAGCTCCGCGTGGGTGAGCTGATCCGGCGCACCCTTTCGGATGTGCTCATGCGTGGCGATGTCCACGACCCCGATCTGAACCGGATCTCGATTACCGTGGGCGAGGTGCGCACCTCGCCCGACCTGAAGGTGGCGACGGCCTATGTCGCGCCGCTGGGGGGCACGCTGGGCGGGCAGGACGCGCAGGAGATGCTGCTGGCGCTGCGCCGTCATCAGGGCGAGTTGCGCCATCTGGTGTCGAAGGCCCTGACGCTGAAATACACGCCCGCGCTGCGCTTCCGGCTGGACGAGACCTTCGACCGTCTGGATGAGACCCGGCGGATGTTTTCGGATGAGACGGTGCAACGCGATATCGCGCGGGGCCATGATGACGAAGACGATCTGGAGTAAGGCGGCGCTTTTCATGCTGCTGGCCGGGCCCGCCCTGGCTGGGCCGTGTCGCGATCTGAGTTTTGAGGACACCTCTTTCACGGTATGTGAGGCGCAGGCGGGCGACGATCTGCGGCTGTGGCTGAACGATGCCTCGGGGGCGCTGATCGGAACGCCCGAGCGGTTGCAGGCCACGCTGGCGCCGGGCGAGCATCTGGCTTTTGCGATGAATGCCGGGATGTATCATGCCGACCGGGCCCCGGTGGGGCTGTTCGTCGAAAACGGGCAGGAACGGCACGGTATTGTCACCTCCGAAGGGCCCGGCAATTTCGGGATGCTGCCCAATGGCGTGTTCTGCGTGGGCAAGGCCTTTGCGGTGATCGAATCGCACCGCTATGTCGAAACGCCGCCCGCGTGCCGCTTTGCCACCCAGTCCGGGCCGATGCTGGTGATCGAAGGCGCGCTGCATCCGCGGTTCCTGCCCGACAGCGACAGCCTGAACATCCGTAACGGTGTGGGGGTGGCCCCGGATGGTCAGACTGCCTATTTTGCGATTTCCAACGTGCCGGTCACCTTCCACCAATTTGCCCGGCTGTTCCGGGATGCGCTGGGCACGCCCGATGCGCTGTTTCTGGATGGGTCGATCTCGCGCCTGATTGCGCCGGATCTGGGCCGCGCCGATCTGGGGGTGCCGATGGGGCCGATCATTGGCGTCGTGACCCACGATTGACCGACGCGCCGCTTCGCGCTAACCCCCGTCCTTCACTCAGGAGGGCGCCATGGCACGCAAAAAGGGACGCGATATTTCCGGCTGGATCGTGGTGGACAAGCCCGCGGGCGTGACCTCGACGGCCGTGGTCGGCAAAGTGCGCTGGGCGCTGGATGCGAAAAAGGCCGGGCATGCGGGCACGCTCGATCCGGCGGCGACGGGGGTGCTGGCGATCGCGCTGGGCGAGGCCACGAAAACCGTGCCCTATATTACCGACGCGCTGAAATGCTATCGTTTCCAGGTGCGGCTGGGGGCGGCGACCAATACCGACGATGCCGAGGGCGAGGTGATCGCGACCTCGGATCTGCGGCCCTCGGATGCCGAGATCCAAGCCGCGCTGCCCGCCTTCACGGGTGACATCGAACAGGTGCCGCCGCAGTTTTCTGCCGTCAAGGTCGACGGCGAGCGCGCCTATACGCTGGCGCGCGCGGGCGAGGAAATGGAGCTGGCCGCGCGCCCGCTGTGGGTGGAAAGCCTGACGCTGCTGGGCCGCCCCGATGCCGACACGATCGAATTGGAAATGGTCTGCGGCAAGGGCGGCTATGTGCGTTCGATCGCGCGCGATCTGGGGGCGGCGCTGGGGTGCCTGGGCCACGTGCTGTGGCTGCGGCGCGAATGGTCGGGGCCGTTCGAAGCATCCGACGGGCTGAGCCTCGACCAGATCGACGCGCTGGCGCGCAGCCCCGAGCTGGACGCGAAACTGTTGCCGCTGGAACTGGGGCTGGCCGATCTGGACGAGGTGCGCGCCACACCCGAGGGCGCCGTTCGGCTGAAAAACGGCAACCCGGGCATGGTCATCGCGTCGGGCGTCGAATTCGGCGACGAGGTCTGGGCCAGCTATCAGGGGCAGCCGGTGGCGGTGGGCATCTACAGATCGGGCGAGTTGCACCCGAGCCGCGTCTTCAATCTGTAACGCGGTTTCGCGGCGGGGATTCGAGTATTTGGGCCAAGAAGAAATGCCGGCTTCTTCTTGGCCCAAATACTCCCGCCGGAGGCATCCGTCGCGGGTGGCTTGCGCTGCACCGGGGGCTGCGCGAAAAGGGGGCATGATCACACGCACCCACCTGAAAGGCGATGCCGCCTCGATTGCGGTCTATTCCGACTGCGAGAGCTATCGTTACCTGTTGACGCGGGTCTGGAACCCGGCTGGGCCGCGGGCGCTGTTCATCATGCTCAATCCCTCGACCGCGACCGAGGTGCAGAACGATCCGACCGTCGAGCGCTGCGAACGCCGGGCGCGGACGCTGGGGTTCGGCGGGTTTCGGGTCACCAATATCTTTGCCTGGCGTGCCACCGATCCCAAGGTGATGCGCGCGCAGGCCGATCCGGTCGGGCCGGAAAACGATGCGGCGATTCTGGAAAGCCTGTCCTGGGCCGGGGGTGCAGCGGATCGGATCGTCTGTGCCTGGGGGGCGCATGGTGCGCATCTGGACCGGGGGCGTGCGGTCGAGGATCTGCTGCGCGGCTCGGGGCGGGATTTGCACCATCTGGGGCTGACCAAGGCCGGCGCGCCGAAGCATCCGCTTTATATCGCCTATGAACAGCAGCCCGAACTCTGGCGTCCGGCGCGTTAACCATAGCTCAAGAAAACCGCCGAATCCGTTGGAATGGCCGGGCTTTGTTTTTGGTTTGGCAGGACTTTCCCGCTAATGTTGCACACGGTGCGCGGGGATGTTGCGATGTTCTTTCTGTCAGGATTGTTGGGCCTTTTGCTGGCGGGTGCCTCGATGGGATTGCTGCCGGGGGACAGCCCGGACGATGAGGATACAGAAACCGGCACCGATGCCGATGCCGATGCCGAGGGCGAGAGCGGCACGGGCGATCTGCTTGATGATCCCGATGCGGGCGATACTGGCACCGTGACCTCGGCCCCCGGGGTCGAAGCCGTAGACCGGGCGCCGTCGGGTGACGCGACCGACGGCGACGATATGCTGTGGGGCGATGTGGGGGACGATCTGGTCGCGGGCGCGGGCGGCGACGATCAGATCAACGGCTATGCGGGGGCGGATACGCTGGACGGCGGCGAAGGCGATGATACGCTTTACGGTGGCGAGGGGGCGGATCTGCTGCAGGGCGGCGCGGGCGGCGACAGTCTGAGTGGCGAGGATGGCGACGATTCCCTGATCGGCGGGGCGGGCGACGACCATCTGTCGGGTTCTTTCGGCGCGGATACGCTGGACGGGGGGGGTGGCGCGGATGTGCTGTCGGGTGGTGCGGACCGCGATCTGTTGGCAGGTGGCGCCGGCAACGACAGCCTGGAAGGCGGCGCCGACGACGATACGCTTGACGGTGGGCTGGGACAGGATGAACTGTTCGGCGGTGCGGGTGACGACCTGCTTGTCGGGGTTGTGCCGGATGCACAAAGCGGAGACACGGATCGGGACGGGATGGATTTTCTCAATGGCGGCGAAGGGGCGGACACCTTGATGATCGGCACGGGGGACTGGGCGTCGGGTGGTGAAGGGGGTGACCTGTTCGCTCTGGGGGAATGGATCGACCCTGCCGATCCGGCCACCATCGAGGATTTCGACCTGCAAAGCGACCAGATCGCCGTGGTCTATGACCCGGATGCCGCGACCGCGCCTCAGCTGAGCATCGAGCCTTCGGACGGCACGGCCGGGGCCGCCTGGGTCGTTCTGAACGGCGTGCGTCTGGCCGAGGTGATGGACGCCGGGGATCTGACGGTCGAAGACATCGTCCTGGTGACCCCGGCGGAATTTGCCTACATGTAAGATGTCGGCGTTGGACGCGCCCGGTTTGCGCCTTGCCGCAGGGCGTGTGATTCAGGCTTTTCTTTTGTGCCGATTTCCCCTATAGGCGCGCATCTGCCGCGTCTGTGGCAGTGACTCCATGGGCCTTGCTGGACGACATCCCGGCCTGCGCCATTCCTCTAACCTGCAAGGAGACCCCGATGTCGATTACCGTTGAAGAGAAAAACCGCCTGATCAAAGATTTCGCCACCAAAGAAGGCGATACCGGTTCGCCGGAAGTTCAGGTTGCGATCCTCAGCTCGCGTATCGCGACGCTGACCGAGCACTTCAAAGAACACAAGAAAGACAACCACTCGCGTCGTGGTCTGTTGATGATGGTTGCTCAGCGCCGCAAGCTGCTGGACTACCTGAAAGCCAAGGATGTGGCCCGTTACCAGTCGCTGATCGAGCGTCTCGGCCTGCGCCGCTGATCCTTTCCGGTTTCGGAAACAGACGCCCGTCTCGCAAGAGGCGGGCGTTTTGCTTTGCGCCGGGGCGGTTGCGGGCGGATCAGGGCCCGAGCCACAGCGCCACAGCGCCCGCGCCCAGCACCGCCGCATAGACGACCAGAACCCGCAGGCCGAACCCCGCCCTGCCGATGGCAAGCGCGATGCCGCCCTTGACGGCGGTGTTGACCGCGAGGGCAAGCACAATGGCCGTGGCCGCGGTGTGCAGCGCCAGATCGCCGTGGCTGAGCCGCGCGACCGAGATCGTCAGCGCGTCGACATCGGTCAGCCCCGATAGTGCCGCCGCGGCATAGACACCGCCTGCGCCGAACCAGCGTTGCAGGTAATGGGTGCCCAGCAGCACCACGATCAGCACCACGCCGAAGGACAGCGCCGTGCCAAGCGCGAGCGGGTTGGTCAGGCCGCTCAGATCGGAGGTGGTCTTGTGTCTTTTGCGGGCAGACAGGGACAGAAGGCCCGCCCCGGCAAACCCCGTCGCGGCCATGGTCGCCAGCGGCAGCGCAAGTGCGGCCAGCAGATCGCGCGAGAAAACCGAACCGACGACGAGCACCCGCAAAAAGGTGACAGAGCCCGCAATCACCACCCCGACCGCCAGCGAAGGGCCAAGGCTCTGGTCAGCGCGCACCATCCGCGACAGGGCCAGCGTGGTTGAGGTCGAAGAGGCGAGCCCGCCGAACAGGCCCGCGATGGCCGCGCCAACCCGCGTGCCGGTCACCCGCATCGCGCCATAGCCCAGGAAGGACAGGCCCGCCACCAGCACGACGGCCCACCACAATTCATAGGGGTTGAGGATCTGACCGGGGCCGAACCCCCGGCGCGGCAGAAGTGGCAGGATGACCACGGAAATCACCGCCAGCTGCACCAGAGCGGCGAGTTCGAAGCGCTGGATCTGGGCGACCCAGCCATGCAGCACCCGCTTGCGCGCCAGCAGCGCGGTCGCCACCACGGCAGCGGCGGCGGCCGCCGCCATGTCCCCCAGCAGCGCCGCCGCCCCGAGCGCGAAAGTCAGCAGAAGCGCGATCTCCGTGGTCAGGCCCAGATCGTCATGGGCGCGGCTTTGCATCCAGTAGGACAGCGCGACGAGCAGGGTCAGCGCGAGAAAGGCAAAGCCCAGAAAGACCGGACCGGCGACCTGGGTCAGCACGCCGCAGATCCCGCCCAGCAGGCCGGTCAGGGCAAAGGTGCGCAGCCCTGCGATCCGGGTGCCCTCGGCTTCGTCGCGGGCATGCCAGCCCCGTTCAAGCCCCAGAAGCAGCCCGATGGCCAGGGCAAGGCCAAGACGTCGAAAGATCTCTAGCTCTTCCATCAGGGGCAACCACGCGCAAGACCGCGGGCAAAGGGCCCGCCAGAACAGGATTACGCCGCCCCGGCAGTCGGGCCAAGCCGGAAACGCGCGCGCTTTTCTGCCGGTGGGGCCATTTATGCGGCGCAACTCCCTGCTTCCCAAAACGGCTGTTTTCCTGTAAGGGCCAGCAATCTGCGACGTGAGGCCAGGCCCCGGGCACATGCAAAGGATAGGGGCGGCGGCAATGGGGCCGCCACGCAATCGGGAGACCCGGAGGGCCGGGCGTGCTCCCAGACAGGATACGCTGAATGTTCAACGTTACGAAAAAATCTATCCAGTGGGGCGACGAGACGCTGACCCTGGAAACGGGCAAGGTTGCCCGTCAGGCCGACGGTTCGGTCATCGCCACGCTGGGCGAGACCTCGGTCATGGCCAACGTGACCTTCGCCAAACAGGCGAAGCCGGGGCAGGATTTCTTCCCGCTCACCGTCCACTATCAGGAAAAATACTATGCCGCCGGTAAAGTGCCGGGCGGCTTCTTCAAGCGCGAGGCGCGCCCGTCGGAAAAAGAGACGCTGACCTCGCGTCTGATCGACCGTCCGTGCCGTCCGCTGTTTGTGCCGGGCTTCAAGAACGAAGTTCTGGTGATGTGCACCGTGCTGTCGCACGATCTGGTCAACGAACCCGATATCGTCGCGATGATCGCGGCCTCGGCGGCGCTGACGATTTCGGGCGTGCCCTTCATGGGGCCGATCGGGGCTGCGCGCGTGGGCTTTGCGAACGGCGAATACGTTCTGAACCCCGATGTCGACGACATGCAGAAACTGCGCGAGAACCCCGAGCAGCGTCTGGATCTGGTCGTTGCGGGCACCAAGGACGCCGTGATGATGGTCGAATCCGAAGCTTACGAGCTGTCGGAAGCCGAAATGCTGGGCGCTGTGAAATTCGGTCACGACGCGATGCAGCCGGTGATCGACATGATCATCGACTTCGCCGAAGACTGTGCCAAGGAGCCCTTCGACTTCTCCCCGCCGGATTATGCCGATCTGTATGAGCGCGTGAAAGCGGCGGGCGAGGCGCAAACGCGCGCCGCCTTCGCCATCAAGGACAAGCAAGAGCGTTCCAACGCCCTTGCGGCGGCCGAAGAGGCGATCAAGGCCGCGCTGACGGATGAAGACCTGGCCGATGCGAACCTCGGTTCGGCGATCAAGAAGCTGCAGTCGAGCATCCTGCGCGGTGACATCATCAACGGTGGCGCCCGCATCGACGGTCGCGACACCAAGACGGTGCGTCCGATCGTGTCGGAAGTCGGCATCCTGCCGCGCACCCACGGTTCGTCGCTGTTCACCCGCGGCGAAACCCAGGCGCTGGTCGTGACCACGCTGGGCACCGGCGATGACGAACAGATCATCGATGCGCTGCATGGCAACTCGCGCTCGAACTTCCTGCTGCACTACAACTTCCCGCCCTACTCGGTCGGCGAAGTGGGCCGCGTGGGTTCGCCCGGCCGTCGTGAAATCGGTCACGGCAAACTGGCATGGCGCGCGCTGCAGGCGGTTCTGCCCGCGGCGACCGACTTCCCCTACACGATCCGCGTCGTGTCCGAGATCACCGAATCGAACGGCTCGTCCTCGATGGCTTCGGTCTGCGGCGGCTCGCTGTCGATGATGGATGCGGGCGTTCCGCTGAAAGCACCGGTTGCCGGTGTCGCGATGGGTCTGATCCTGGAAGAAGACGGCAAATACGCCGTTCTGACCGACATTCTGGGTGACGAAGACCACCTCGGCGACATGGACTTCAAGGTTGCCGGGACCGAAGCGGGCATCACCTCGCTGCAGATGGACATCAAGGTTGCCGGCATCACGCCCGCGATCATGGAGCAGGCCCTGGCGCAAGCCAAGGACGGCCGGATGCACATTCTGGGCGAGATGAACAAGGCGCTGTCGGCCGGCCGTCAGGAATTCTCGGCCCATGCGCCGCGGATCGAGACGATGCAGATCCCGACCGACAAGATCCGCGAAGTGATCGGCTCGGGCGGCAAGGTCATCCGTGAAATCGTCGAAGTGTCGGGCGCGAAGGTCGACATCAACGATGACGGCGTGATCAAGATCGCCTCGGCCAATGGCGACGCCATCAAGAAGGCCTATGACATGATCTATTCGATCGTGGCAGAGCCGGAAGAAGGCAAGATCTACACCGGCAAAGTCGTGAAGCTGGTCGATTTCGGCGCCTTCGTGAACTTCTTCGGCAAGCGTGACGGTCTGGTCCATGTGTCGCAAATCGCGAACAAGCGCCTGAACCACCCGAACGAACTGCTGAAAGAAGGGCAGGAAGTGAAGGTCAAGCTTCTGGGCTTCGACGATCGCGGCAAGGTGCGCCTTGGCATGAAGATGGTCGACCAGGAGACCGGCGAGGAAATCGCCCCCGAGAAGAAAGAAGAAAAAGCCGACGAGTGATCGCGCGCTTTGGACAGACGAAAGCCCCGGTGGAAACACCGGGGCTTTTGCGTTTCGCTGTCGCGTCAAAGGACAGATGCAAAACAAAAGGGCGCCCGTGGGCGCCCTTCGGATCGGTGCAGCGTGCCGCGATTATTTCGGCGCCTTGACGGTGCGCAGATAGGGCAGCTTCACGTCGACATCGCCGAAACGGGCCTTTGCATCTTCGGTCGAGACCGACATCGCCACGATCACGTCCTGCCCGGGCACCCAGTTGGCCGGGGTGGCGAAGGGCACGCCGTCGGTCGCGCGCACGGCATCCAGCGCGCGCAGGATCTCGGCGAAGTTGCGGCCGACCGACATCGGGTAGGTCATCGTCAGGCGCACTTTCTTGTCGGGGCCGATGATGAAGACGGTGCGCACGGTGGCGCTGTCGGCGGGGGTGCGGCCATCGGGCAGATAGGCCTCGGCGGGCAGCATGTCATACAGCTTGGCGACGTTCAGCGAGGTGTCGTCGATGATCGGGAAATCGGCGGGCGCACCTGCGACGGCCTCGATATCGGCTTTCCATTTCATGTGTTCCTCGACCGAGTCGACCGAAACGCCCATCACCTTGGTGTTGCGCTTGGCGAATTCGGGGGCGAGCTGCGCCACGGCACCGAACTCGGTCGTGCAGACCGGGGTGAAATCTTTCGGGTGCGAAAACAGGATCGCATAGCTGTCGCCGATCCACTCGTGCAGGGTCAGCTTGCCGGCGGTCGAGTCGGCGGTGAAATCGGGGGCAATATCGTTGATGCGCAGGCCCATGGGTCCCTCCTGTAGAAATGTCTGTGGCCGGAACATAGGCCCTCCGGACGCGCGCCGCTAGGGCAGGCGGTCGATTTGCGCAGCAGTTTCGCAAAGCGCCACCTTGCCCTTGCCAGGCTGCGGTGCCACCCTCCGGGCAACAGGAGGATTCCGCATGATCGAGAAACGTGACTTTTACATCAACGGCCAATGGGTGGCCCCGGCGGCCCCGCGCGACTGCGCCGTGATCGACCCCTCGACCGAAGAGCCCTGCGCGGTCATCTCGCTGGGGGATGTTGCCGATACCGAAGCCGCCGTCGCCGCCGCCAAGGCCGCGCTGCCCGGCTGGGCCGCCACGCCCCCCGCCGAACGTCTGGCGCTGGTCGAGAAGATTTATGAGATCTACCAGGCCCGGGCCGAGGAAATGGCCCAGGCGATGAGCCTGGAAATGGGCGCGCCGATTGATCTGGCCCGCGAAAGCCAGGTCGGCGCGGGCAGCTGGCACATCGCCAATTTCATCAAGGCCGCGCAGGATTTCCAGTGGATCCGCCCGCTGGGCGACGGCACCCCCGGCGCGATGATCGCGATGGAGCCGGTGGGCGTCGTGGGCCTGATCACGCCGTGGAACTGGCCGATGAACCAGGTCACGCTCAAGGTCATTCCCGCGCTTCTGGCGGGCTGCACGATGGTGCTCAAACCTTCCGAAGAGGCCCCGCTCAGCTCGCTTCTGTTTGCCGAATACCTGCATGACGCCGGCGTGCCCGCGGGTGTCTTCAACCTGGTGAACGGCGATGGCGTGGGCGTGGGCACGCAGCTTTCGACCCACCCCGATATCGAGATGATCTCCTTCACGGGCTCGACCCGCGCGGGCAAGGCGATTTCGAAAGCCGCGGCCGAGACGCTCAAACGTGTCTGTCTCGAACTCGGCGGCAAGGGCGCGAACCTGATCTTCGCCGATGCCGACGACAAGGCTGTGGCCCGCGGCGTGCGCCATTGCTTCCAGAATTCGGGCCAGTCGTGCAACGCGCCGACCCGGATGCTGGTCGAACGCAGCGCCTACGAGCGCGCCATCGAGATTGCCCGCGAAACCGCCGAGGCAACCAAGGTCGGCCCGGCCAGCCTGCCGGGCAAGCATATCGGCCCGGTGGTGAACAAAAGCCAGTATGAGAAAATCCAGGGCCTGATCGAAACCGGCATCGCCGAAGGCGCGCGGCTCTTGGCCGGCGGCCCCGGCCGCCCCGAAGACCTCAATCGCGGTTTCTTCGTGCGCCCCACGATCTTTGCCGATTGCACCCCGGACATGACTGTGATGAACGAGGAAATCTTCGGGCCTGTCCTGGCGATCATGCCCTTCGACACGGAAGAAGAGGCGCTGCGCATCGCCAACGCCACGCCCTACGGGCTGACCAACTATGTGCAATCGGGCGATGGCGCGCGGCGCAACCGCCTGGCCCGTGCGCTGCGTTCGGGCATGGTCGAGATGAACGGCCAGAGCCGCGGGGCGGGCGCGCCTTTCGGTGGCGTCGGCGCCTCGGGTCGGGCACGCGAAGGCGGGCATTGGGGCATCGAGGAATTCTGCGATGTCAAATCCATCTCCGGCTGGGCCGAGTAAATCCGGCCGGGATTTTGAGTATTTGGGCCAAGAAGAAATCCCCTTCTTCTTGGTTCAAATACTCTGCGGGGGTCCGGGGGTGCAAAACCCCCGGCGCGCCCGTCGCAGCAATCGGGTTGCCCTTGCGCGCCACCCGGGCCAGTATCGCGCCGCCTGACACGGAGAGCGCGCATGAGTTTCACCCTCGCCACCTGGAACATCAATTCGGTCCGCCTGCGCGAAGCGCTAGTGTGCAAGCTGATGACCGAAGAAGCCCCCGATGTTCTGTGCCTGCAGGAATGCAAAAGCCCGGTCGAGAAGATCCCGCTCGAGCAGTTTCACGCCCTGGGGTACCGCCACATGGTTGCGCGCGGGCAGAAGGGCTATAACGGCGTGGCGATCCTGTCGAAACTGCCGATCACCGAGGTCGCGGCGGGCGATTACGCGGGTCTGGGGCACGCACGCCACGTCGCCGGGCGGCTGGAAAACGGCGTCACGATCCACAACTTCTATGTCCCTGCGGGCGGCGACATCCCCGACCGCACGGTGAACGAGAAATTCGGTCAGAAGCTCGATTTCCTGACCCATATGCGCGACGATTTCTTTGCTGACCGCCCCGAAAAGGCGATCCTGGTGGGCGATCTGAACATCGCGCCGCGCGAAGACGATGTGTGGAACCACAAGAGCCTGCTGAAAATCGTCAGCCACACTCCGATCGAGGTCGAGCATCTGGCGCAGACCCAGGATGCCGGGAACTGGGTCGACATCACCCGGCAGGACATTCCGCAGGGTCTGCTGTATTCGTGGTGGTCCTATCGTGCCAAGGACTGGGACGCTGCCGACAAGGGCCGCAGGCTCGATCACATCTGGGCCACGCCCGATATTTCCAACGCGGCGCATGGCAGCCGCGTGTTGCGCGCCGCGCGGGGGTGGGAGCAACCTTCGGACCACGCACCGGTTTTCGCGACATTTGATCTGTAAGCCCCCGCACCGCCCCTTGGCGCGGCGGCTGCTCGCGCGCATATAGGGGGCAACCCAATCCGAAAGGAGCGAGACATGTTTGGTAACGACGCAAAACCCGCCGCATCCCCGACGGCTGCCGATCTGGTCTTTGACGTGACCGAGGCCAACTTCATGGCCGAGGTGGTCGACAAGTCGATGACCGTTCCGGTGATCGTCGATTTCTGGGCGCCGTGGTGCGGCCCGTGTCGCCAGCTTGGCCCGGCGCTGGAAGCCGCGGTGACCGAGGCGAAGGGCAAGGTCGTCATGGCCAAGGTCAACGTCGATGAAAACCAGATGATCGCGGGGCAGATGCGGGTGCAATCGATCCCGACGGTCTATGCCTTCTGGCAGGGGCAGGCGGTTGACGGCTTTCAGGGGGCTTTGCCGGCCTCTGAACTGAAGAAATTCGTCGAGAAACTGGCCGCGATGGCGGGCGACGGTGGTTTGGCCGATGCGATTGCCGCGGCCGAGGAAATGCTGAGCGAAGGTGCCGCGGTTGATGCGGCCGAAACCTTCGCCGCGATCCTGGGCGAAGACCCGGACAGCGCCGAGGCCTATGGTGGCTTGATCCGTGCGCATCTGGCGCTGAACGATCTGGATCAGGCGGAAACCTTCCTTGCAGGTGTGCCCGCAAAGATCGCCACTTCCGCCCCGGTCGAGGCCGCGCGGGCCCAGCTTGCGCTGGCCAAGCAGGCACAGAAGGCGGGGCCGCTCGATACGCTGAAAGCCGCGGTCGAGGCCGACCCGGCTGATCATCAGGCGCGCTTCGATTATGCGCAGGCGCTGCATGCGGCGGGGCAGGTCGAAGAGGCGGTCGAACAGCTGCTCGAACTTTTCCGGCGTGATCGCGAATGGAACGACGGCGCCGCGAAAACGCAACTGTTCACGATTTTCGACGCGCTCAAGCCGAACGATCCGATTGCGGCAAAGGGCCGCCGCCGACTGTCGTCGATGATATTTGCCTGATCGTCCGGGCGCGCTAGGTGTTGGGCATGATCAAAGCCGCCGACCTGCCTGAAACCATTCCGCTGTTTCCGCTGCCCGGGGCGCTGCTGTTGCCCCGGGGGCGTTTGCCGCTGCATATCTTCGAGCCGCGCTATCTGCAGATGGTCGAGGATTGCCTGAAGACGCCGCACCGGCTGATCGGGATGATCCAGCCCTGCAAAAGCCGCGATGGCGCGCCGCGCATGAACAGCATCGGCTGTGCCGGGCGGCTGACCGGCTTTTCCGAGACCGAGGACGGGCGCTACATGATTACCCTGTCGGGGATCTCGCGATTCCGGCTGCTGCGCGAGATTGGCGGGTTCACCCCCTATATCCGTGCGCAGGTGTCCTGGACCGATTTCGCGCGCGATCTGGGGCGTGCCGAACATGACCCGGGTTTCGAACGTGTGCCGTTCATGGATCTGCTGTGCCGTTATTTCGAGGCGCAGGGGCTCGACACCGATTGGGACACGCTGAAAGACGCCGAGGACGAGTTGCTAATCAACTCGCTGGCGATGCTTTTGCCGTTGGACCCCGAGGACAAGCAGGCGCTGCTGGAGGCGCCCGATCTGGTCAGTCGGCGCGAGACGCTGGTGACCCTGATGGAATTTGCGCTGCGCTGCCGGGGCGGAGAGGACAAGCTGCAATGAGTGACGATCTGCCTCAGGACAAGCCGCTTTTCGACCGCCGGATGCTGGAGGCGCTCGTTTGTCCGCTGACGCAGGCGGTGCTGACCTATGATGCCGAGCGGCAGGAACTGGTGTCGAAGGCGGCGAAACTGGCCTATCCGATCCGTGGCGGCATTCCGATCCTGCTGGCCGACGAGGCGCGTCCGCTGGATTAAAGCGGACGACCCTGCAACAGCCGGGGCAGGGGGCCGGACAGGCCCGCGGCTTGCCGCATAAAACCCCGCCGCAGCGCGGGGATTGCATTGACCAGCCCCATGCCCAAATCACGCCCCGCCCGAAGAATCGGATTTCTGTTCGAAAACAGCTTGTTGACAGAATCCATCCCGAGCGCGAGCGCGGTGGAATCGAACCGCCGCCAGCCCTGATAGCGTTCCAGAACATCCAGCGCGCCGATGTCTTCGCCCCGCCGCATCGCCTCGACCACGATTTCGGCCAGGGCGCCCACATCGCGCAGCCCGAGGTTCAACCCTTGCCCCGCAATCGGATGCACGCCATGCGCGGCATCGCCGATCAGCGCCACGCGCGGCGCCGCATAGGCGCGTGCCAGCGTCAGGTTCAGCGGATAGCTGAAGCGCGGGCCCGCCAGGCTGATCTTGCCCAGAAAATCGCCGAAACGCGGGCGCAAGATGGCCAGAAAATCCTCGTCCGACAGCGCCGCGATGGTACGGGCGTTGTCGTCGGTCTCGCTCCAGACAATCGAGCTGCGATTGCCGGGCAGCGGCAGGATCGCCAGCGGGCCGGAGGGCATGAAGAACTGATGCGCAATGCCGTTATGGGGCAACTCGTGGTCAATGGCCGCGACCAGCGCGGTCTGGCCATAGCCCCAGCCCTCGCGCCCGATGCCCGCACGTTCCGCCACGCCCGAGCGGCGCCCGTCGGCCCCGACCAGCAGGCGCGCGCTCAACGCGCGACCGTCGGACAGGGTGACACTGATGCCGCCGGGCACGACCTGTTGCGCGATGACCGAGGTCGCCTGAATCAGTGTGATGCCGGGCGCGGCCTGCATCGCGTCCAGAAAAGCGCGATACAGATAGCGATCTTCAAGCATGTAGCCGACCGGCGACTGATCCAGCTCGCGGCTGTCGAAATGCAAAAAGAACGGCGCGCCGCCTTCGCCTGCCTCGCCGTCCGAGGCCTTGACCTCCATCATCGGCTGGGCGTGTTCGGCCACCGCAGGCCAGACGCCGATTGCCGCCAGCAACTTTTGCGAGGCGATCGCCAGCGCATAGGCGCGCCCGTCGAAGGCGTCATCGGCCCGGGCCCGCGCGGGGGCGGCGTCAATCACCGTCACCCGCAATCCCGCTTGCGCCAGAGCCAGTGCCAAGGCCGGGCCATTCAGCCCGCCGCCCGCGATCAAGACATCGGAATCGTGTTTCATGGCGCTACTATGCCGTGCCGTGCGGGATTGTCCATGCGCGGCCTTGTCGCTAGCCTCGCGCCGGGATGAAAAAGGAGTGCGCGATGGTGGGACGTTCGGCAAGTGCGGCAGAACAGGGGCGGGCGATTGCGGCGGGCAAGCTCGATCCGGTCGATCAGGTCGAGGCCTATCTGGAGGCCGCCGCGGCGATCCCGGATGTCTATGCGCGCCTGACGCCCGAACGTGCCCGGGCCGAGGCAATGGCGGCGCGTGGCCGGGCGCGGGCGGGGGTTCTGCGCGGGCCGTTGGATGGTGTGGCGCTCAGCTGGAAGGATCTGTTCGACAGTGCGGGCACCGCGACCGAGGCCGGGTCGCAATTGCTGGCGGGGCGGGTGCCGGCGACGGATGCCGCCGTTCTGGCGCAGGCGACGCTGGCGGGCACCGTCTGTCTGGGCAAGACGCATATGACCGAACTCGCGTTTTCCGGGCTGGGTGTGAACCCGATGACGGCGACGCCGCCCAACGCCATCGACCCGAAGCTTGCGCCGGGCGGGTCAAGTTCGGGCGCGGCGGTTTCGGTGGCACTGGGGCTGGCGGCGGCGGCGGTGGGATCGGACACCGGCGGTTCGGTGCGCATCCCGTCGGCCTGGAACGATCTGGTGGGCCTGAAGACCACGCATGGTCGGGTCTCGACCAAGGGTGTCGTGCCGCTGTGCGCCAAGTTCGACACGATCGGCCCGCTGGCGCGCACGGTCGAGGATTGTGCCCTGGTGCTGGCTGCGATCGAAGGGGGCAAGGCCCCCGATCTGCGCGAGAGCACCCTGGCTGGCATGCGATTGCTGGTGCTGGAGGGCCTGCCCCTTGACGGCGCCCGCGCGGAACCCGTGCAGGGGTTCGAGGCCGCGGTGGACCGGCTTGCCCGCGCGGGTGCGCGGATCGAACGCCGCAGCCTGCCCATGATCGCCCCCGCGATGGATCTGTCGGGGGTCCTGTTCGCGCCCGAGGCCTATGGCCTGTGGAAAGACGTGATCGAGGCAGCGCCGGACAAGATGTATCCGGTCATTCTGGAACGCTTCCGCACCGGGGCCGGGGTTCTGGCTGCCGATTATGTCGCCGCCTGGGCCGCGCTCGATCAGTATCGGGCGCAGTATCTGGCGGCGGTCGCGGGCTATGATGCGGTGCTGGTGCCGACCGCGCCGATCCTGCCGCCCGATGCCGCGCGGCTGCTGTCTGACCCGGCCTATTTCGCCGCCGAAAACCTGTTGGCGCTGCGCAATACCCGGATCGGCAACATCTTCGGGTTGTGCGTGCTGACCCTGCCCACCGGCCTGCCGATGACCGGGATCAGCCTGATGGCCGCGCCGGGTGCCGAGGAGTGTCTGTTGCGGCTGGGACAGGCGGCGGAGACGGCGCTTGACTGAAATGCCACAATTCCTGTGGGCAAGCGCCGGGGATTCATCGCTTTTTCTGGACGTGCGCGTCGCGCTTGGGTAACCTGTCTGTCAAACGGGGCGCAATGATCCCGAGACATGAGGCAAGTTATGGCATTTCCCGAGCGGTTCTCGAACCTGCCCGAATATGCGTTCCCGCGGTTGCGGGGGCTTCTGGATTCGCACGCTCCGGGCGGCGAGGCCATTGCCATGACCATTGGCGAGCCGCGCCATGCGATGCCCGATTTCGTCGGGCCGGTTCTGGCGCAAAGCTTGGCCGAATTCGGCAAATACCCGGCCAATGACGGCACGCCCGAGCTGCTGGCGGCGATTTCGGCCTGGCTGAAGATGCGCTACCGCGCCGATGTGGCGCCCGACCGGATCATGGCGCTGAACGGCACCCGCGAAGGGCTGTTCAACGCCGCGATCGCGCTGTGCCCCGAGGCGAAGAACGGGCAAAAGCCGGTTATCCTGATCCCGAACCCGTTCTATCAGGTCTATGCCGTGGCCGCCGCGACGGTGGGCGCCGAGGCCGTTTTCGTGCCCGCGGCCGAAGAGACCGGATTTCTGCCCGATTATGCGAGCCTGCCGCCCGAAGTTCTGGATCGCGCCGCGATTGCCTATCTGTGCTCGCCCGCCAATCCGCAGGGGGCGGTGGCCTCGCGCGGCTATCTGTCGGCGCTGCTGACGCTGGCCGAGAAGCACGATTTCATCATCTTTGCCGACGAATGCTATTCCGAACTGTGGCGCACCGCGCCGCCGCCCGGCGCGCTGGAAGTGGCCAATGACGAAGGCCACGACCCCGAACGTGTGGTGGTGTTCCATTCGTTGTCCAAACGCTCCAACCTGCCGGGGTTGCGGTCCGGGTTCTGTGCGGGCGGGCGCGAATGCGTCCGCCGGATTCGCCAGTTGCGCGCCTATGCGGGGGCGCCGCTGCCGCTGCCGATCCAGCGCGTGTCCGAACGGGCCTGGGCCGACGAGGCGCATGTGGTCGAGAACCGCCGCCTTTACGCCGAGAAATACGCGATTGCCGAAGAAGTTTTCGCAGGTGTGAACAGTTTCCGCCTGCCCGATGCTGGCTTTTTCCTGTGGCTTCCGGTCGAGGATGGCGAGGCGGCGGCGCTGAAACTGTGGCGCGAAACCGGGGTGCGGGTTCTGCCCGGCGCCTATCTGTCGCGCGATGTGAACGGGGAAAACCCCGGCAAGGGATATATCCGGGTGGCCCTGGTCGCCCCAAAAGAAGAAACGCAGCGCGGGCTGATCTTGCTCCGCGACTGTCTCTATAAATGAGGACGGTGGTAAGATGGCATCCTATCAGGTGAGGCAGCGCGACCCGCTTCTGGACCAGAACACGCAGGCCATTCTGGAGCGTCGCGGCAAGGAATTGCTGGGCGGGGCGCTGGTGTTTCTGGGCGTTCTGGCGGTGATGATGCTGGGCAGCTATTCCCCCGAAGACCCGAGCTGGATGGCCGTCTCGGATGAGCCGGTGCAGAACTGGCTTGGCCGGATCGGCGCGGGGCTGGCCTCGCCGCTGTTTGTCATCGTGGGGCACGGGGCGTGGCTGCTGCCGGCCGGGCTGCTGGCCTGGGGTGTGCGCTTCATCACGCATCGCGGCGAAGAACGCGCGATGGCGCGGGCGATGTTCCTGCCGATCGCGGTGGCGCTGGCGTCGGTCTATGCCGCGCTGCTGGTGCCGGGGGCGGAATGGGGACAGGCCTTCGGTCTGGGCGGCCATTTCGGCGATATGATCGCAGGGTCGATCCTGGGCATGTCGCCGGTCTCGGGCTCGGTCGGGCTCAAACTGATGTCGGTGGTGTTCGCCGCCTTGGCGCTGGCGATGGCTGCCTTCGTTCTGGGGTTCGAACGCAGCGAGTTGCGCGCGATTTTCCGCTTCCTCATGCTGGGCTCGGTCGCGGTCTATGCCATGCTGATGACGCTGCTGGGCAAGGGCGCCGTGGCTTCGGTCCGCGCCGCGCAGGATGCCGCCGAACGTGCGCGCCAACGCCGTGCCCTGGCCGCCGAGCGGGCCGCCGATCTGGCGACCTGGGAGGCGCAGCAGGCCGCCGCGGCGCAGGCCGATTACGCGCCGCGCTATGCCGACCCCTACGCGCAGCCGATGACGGCAGAGCGCCCCTCGCTCTTGTCGCGCATTCGCCGTCCTATGGACGCCGAGGCCATGCGCGCGCCCGAGGAACTGGAACCCGAACTGTTCGAAACCAGCTATGACTGGAGCCATGGCGAGGCGCAGACCCCGTCCGAAGACCGGATCAAGGCGCGCATCGCGCAGGCGGTGAAAACCCGCGCGAGTGCGCCGCTTCATGCCGAGCCTACCGTTGCCGCCCCGGTTATGGCCGCTCCGGTTATGGCCGCTCCGTTGCGCGCCGCACCGCGCGCCGAGGAACCCGTTGTCACGGCCCCCGCGTCGGTTCTGGCCGCTGTCGCCTCGCGTCTGGCGCGCGGCACGAAGTCCGCCGCCGCGCCCATGCTGCGCACCGAACCGCCGCTGCAGGCCAAACCGCGCTACATGCCCGGCATGGTGCAGACCCCGCAGCCGACGCTGCGCGCGCCTGCACCGGCGCCCGAGTCGGCGCAGGCCTTCGCACCCGAGGATGATGCGGTTGCCTATGGCTATGCCGCCGACCCCGCTTATGGTGAAGATCTTACCGATCCCCGGACCGAGCAGGACTGGGCGCAAGAGGAATGGGCGTCCGAGGATGATTTCGACACCAACGCCTTTGCGGCGCTGGACGATGAAATCCCGCCGATGCCCGCGCCCCTGATCGCCAATCCGCGTGCCGAACTGAACCGGCAGGTGATCCCGACCGCGCCGACGCCCGAGCGCCGCGTGGTCATGCCCGCCAAGAAACCCGTGGCGCCGTCGAAACAGGCGATGGCCGAGGCGCAGCCCGCGCTGCGGTTCGAGGCGCCCGAACATCCGGCCTATGAGGCGCCGCCGCTGAGCCTGCTGACCAACCCCGGCACGATCCAGCGTCACAGCCTGTCGGACGAGGCACTGGAAGAAAACGCGCGGATGCTGGAAAACGTGCTGGATGACTACGGCGTGAAGGGCGAGATCGTTTCGGTCCGTCCAGGGCCGGTGGTCACGATGTATGAACTGGAACCGGCGCCGGGCCTGAAGGCCAGCCGCGTGATCGGCCTGGCCGACGATATCGCGCGGTCTATGTCGGCGCTGTCGGCGCGGGTGTCTACCGTGCCGGGCCGGTCCGTCATCGGGATCGAACTGCCCAATGCGCATCGTGAAAAGGTGGTCCTGCGCGAGATCCTTTCGGCGCGCGATTTCGGCGACAGCAACATGCGTCTGCCGCTGGCGTTGGGCAAGGATATCGGCGGCGAGCCGATCATCGCCAACCTGGCCAAGATGCCCCACCTGCTGATCGCGGGGACCACGGGCTCGGGCAAGTCGGTGGCGATCAACACGATGATCCTGTCGCTGCTGTATAAACTTTCGCCCGAGGAATGCCGGCTGATCATGATCGACCCGAAGATGCTGGAACTCAGCGTCTATGACGGCATCCCGCACCTGCTGTCCCCGGTGGTGACCGACCCGAAAAAGGCGGTCGTCGCGCTGAAATGGGTCGTGGGCGAGATGGAAGAACGCTATCGCAAGATGTCCAAGATGGGCGTGCGCAACATCGAGGGCTACAACGGCCGCGTGCGCGAGGCGATGGCCAAGGGCGAGATGTTCAAACGCACCGTGCAGACCGGGTTCGACGAGGAAACCGGCGAGCCGATCTTTGAAACCGATGAATTCCAGCCCGCGCCGATCCCCTATATCGTGGTGATCGTCGACGAGATGGCCGACCTGATGATGGTCGCCGGCAAGGAAATCGAAGCCTGCATCCAGCGTCTGGCACAGATGGCGCGGGCCTCGGGTATCCACCTGATCATGGCGACGCAGCGGCCCTCGGTCGATGTCATCACCGGCACGATCAAGGCCAACTTCCCGACCCGGATCTCGTTCCAGGTCACGTCCAAGATCGACAGCCGCACGATCCTGGGGGAAATGGGCGCCGAACAACTGCTCGGCATGGGCGACATGCTCTATATGGGCACCGGCAGCCGCATCACCCGCATCCATGGCCCCTTCGTCAGCGACGAAGAGGTCGAGGAAATCGTGAACCATCTGAAATCCTTCGGGCCGCCGTCCTACATGTCGGGCGTGGTCGAGGGCGTGGACGAAGACCGCGAAAGCGATATCGACGCGGTGCTGGGTCTGGGCGGCGGCGACGATGCCGAGAATGCGCTTTACGACACGGCGGTCGCGATCGTGATCAAGGATCGCAAATGCTCGACCTCGTATATCCAGCGCAAACTGGGGATCGGCTACAACAAGGCTGCGCGTCTGGTCGAGCAGATGGAAGATCAGGGCATCGTTTCGGCAGCCAACCATGTTGGCAAACGCGAAATTCTGGTGCCCGAACAGTAAGGTTTCGCGCGAAACCGTGATGAAAGCCCCGTCGGATGTGACCCCGGCGGGGCTTTCGCTTTGAGCGCGAAAGATTAGATTGGAACCATGAAAATGCTTCGCTTCGCCCTCGCGCCCGTTCTGTCGCTCGCTCTTGCGGTCCCGGCTTTTGCCGAGAAAATCTCGCTGGGCGAAATTTCGCGGTATCTCAACAGCCTGCAGACTGCGCAGGCCGAGTTCACGCAGGTCAATGCCGACGGTTCGATTTCGACCGGCACGGTTTTCATCAAACGCCCCGGCCGGGCGCGGTTCGAATACAGTTCCGACAAGACGCTGGTGATGGCGGGCGGCGGTCAAGTGGCGATTTTCGACCCGAAATCGAACTCGGGCCCCGAGCAATATCCGCTTTCGAAGACGCCGCTGAACCTGATTCTGGCTGCGAATGTCGACCTGAGCCGGGCGAAGATGGTTGTCGGCCACACGGCGGATGCCAAGACGACCAGCGTCATTGCGCAGGACCCCGAGCATCCCGAATATGGTTCGATCAAGCTGGTTTTCACCGCCGCGCCGACCGAGTTGCGGCAATGGGTGATTACCGATGACAGCGGGTCGCAGACCACCGTGATTCTCGGTGATCTGACGAAAGGCGTCGATCTGGGGTCGTCGATGTTCTCGATCCCCTCGGAAATCTCCCGGCGCAAGCCTGCGGACTAGCCCTCAGCGACGGCAGCTGGACAGCTGCGCGCGATAAAGCTGTGCGCGGGCGTCGACCTTGTCGGCCACCGCCAGAAGCCATGTCTGCGAATTGTGGCTGCCATTGGCGAAACCTGTGCGGCCCTCGTGATAGGCCAGATACTGGTTGCGCGCGTCAGATTTGGAAATGCCCAGTTTCTCGCTGGAGCCCGCCATATACCAGCCCATGAAATCGGTCGCGTCCTGAATCCGGTCGCGCTTGGCGCCGCGCCGGCCGGTTGCCTCGCGGTAGTCATCCCAGGTTGCATCGAGCGCCTGGCTGTAGCCATAGGCCGAGCTTTGCCGCCCCAGCGGGATCACGCCCAGTGCGAAGCGGAACGGGGTGCGCGCGTCGCCGATGAACTTCGATTCCTGATGAATCGTCGCCATCTGCACATGCACCGGAATGCCCCAGCGCTGTTGGGTGCGTTTCATCGCCGAATAGTATTGCGGCTTTTCACGCGCCAGGGCGCAGGCGTTGTCAAGGTTGCGCGGCGCTTGCGAGTTGCCGCCACCGCAGGCCGCGACCATCAGCACGATGGCCAGTTTCAAGAATTTGTTCATTACTGCTCTGCCCGTCCGGCTTTGTTTTGCGGTATTTTACGCAAATTTCGCCTCGGAGGAAATCACAAAGCCGCAGGGCGGCGCAGAACTGTCGGGACAGAGTCCACAGACTGTTTCCGTGAAAATGTGGCTGAATTGTGGACATCGGCAGTGCTTAAGCAGTAGTTAGCCAGTATGAGGGCTGCCATGCATACTACCCGCGCGAAATACTCCCTGGGCCAAGTCGTCCGCCACCGGAAGCATCCGTTTCGGGGCGTGGTTTTCGATGTCGATGCGATGTTCTCGAATACCCAGGAATGGTATGACGCGATCCCCGAAGAAAGCCGCCCTTCGAAGGATCAGCCTTTCTATCACCTGCTGGCCGAAAACGATAACAGCTATTATGTGGCTTATGTGTCCGAGCAGAATCTTGTTGCGGACTACTCCGGCGAGCCGGTCGAGCACCCGGATCTGCAGGACCTGTTCGGTGATTTCGAAGACGGCCGTTATCCGTTGCAGTTCCAGTTGAACTGATCGTTGCGCGCGGTGTAGGTGCCGCCTCTCTGGTCAGGGCTCAAGCGGTTTCAATGGCAACCGGAAAGCAAGCAGGTTGCGACCGTTGCTGCGGTGATAGCCCAGATCTTCGGCCAGATCGCGGATCAGAAACCAGCCAAACCCGCCTTCGGGCAGATGGTCAGGTTGCGGGCGCAGGTCCTGCACGGTGTCCGCATGCAGCAGGCAATCGGCAGGCAGTTCAACGCCGTCATCGCTGACAGAGCAACTCAGCCCGCGGCGGTCACGCACCATCGACAGGGTGATCGTGCCATGGCCGTTGTCGCCATAACCATGTTCGACGATGTTGTTCAGCACCTCGGCCAGAACCAGTTCCAGCGTGCCGGCCTCGTCGCGCGTCATCTGCCGCATGAAGCGCGCCAGGGCCGCGCGCAGGGCGGCGCGGACCGACAGGGCGTCGGCCGCGAAACTGTGATGGAAGATCCGGGCCTCTGGCCGGTCCGGGGCGCCGGCCTGTCGCGCAGCCGGGCGCGCGGCGCGGTCAGCCAGCATTGCGAATCCCCTCTTCGGTCACATCGCTGATGGCGGCGTGAATCCGAAATACCGAATCCATCCGTGTCAGGTGAAAGACCTTGGCCACATTCGGGGTCAGCCCGGCCAGTTCCAGCTTGCGCCGCGGTGCGAGCGCCTTCATCACCGCGACCACCGCCCCCAGGCCGGAACTGTCCAGAAATTCCACCTGCGACATGTCCAGCACGACGCGGGTCGCGGGTTGGGCTGTCACCTCGCGCATCCGGTCCTTGAAGCGAATCGCGATGGCGGCATCCAGCCGTTCCTCGTCCACGCGCACAAGAAGAACGCCTTCGACAGATTCGGCATAAAGGTTCATTCTGGCCCTCCGGCGTCAGTTCGTCTGACCGCAGGCTAGACGGCAATGCTTACCATTCGGTATCCGTGGGTAAGATTTCTGAGGGAGGAAAGAATGGCTGACGTTGTGATCGTGGGGGCGGCGCGCACGCCGATGGGTGGCATGCAGGGGGCCTTTGCCCCGGTGACTGCGGGTGAACTGGGCGGGGCCGCGATTGCTGCGGCGCTGTCGCGCGCGGGTGTCGCGCCCGACCGTGTCGAAGAACTGTTGATGGGCTGCGTTCTGCCGGCGGGGCAGGGGCAGGCTCCGGCGCGCCAGGCGGGGTTTGCCGCCGGTCTGCCGCAGTCCGTGCCCGCAACGACGCTGAACAAGATGTGCGGGTCCGGGATGAAGGCGGCGATGGTGGGCTATGATCAAATCGCCGCCGGGGGCACGGGGCTGATGGTGGCAGGCGGCATGGAGAGCATGACCAACGCGCCCTATCTGCTGCCGAAAATGCGCTCGGGCGCGCGGCTGGGCCATGCGCAGGCGCTTGACCACATGTTCCTCGACGGGCTGGAGGACGCCTATGACAAGGGCCGTCTGATGGGCACTTTCGCCGAGGATTGTGCCACGGCCTTCGGGTTTACGCGTGAGGCGCAGGATGCCTATGCGCTGGCCTCGCTGGAACGCGCGCTGGCGGCGCAATCCTCGGGCGGGTTCGATGCCGAAATCTGCCCGGTCAGCGTGGCCACGCGCAGCGGTGCGACCGAGGTCGCACAGGACGAACAGCCGGGTCTGGCCCGCCCCGAAAAGATCCCGACCCTGAAACCCGCCTTCCGCGCGGGGGGCACGGTGACGGCGGCGAATTCCTCGTCGATCTCGGACGGGGCGGCGGCGCTGGTGCTGGCCTCGGGCGCGGTGGCGCGGGACGAGGGCTTGGCCGTGCGCGCCCGCATTCTGGGCCATGCCAGCCACGCGCAGGCCCCCGCCGATTTCCCGACCGCCCCGGTGCCCGCCGCCGAGAAACTGCTGGCGCGGCTGGGCTGGTCGGTCGAGGATGTCGACCTGTGGGAGGTGAACGAGGCCTTCGCCGTGGTGCCGATGGCCTTCATGGCGCGGCTTGGCGTGCCGCATGACCGGGTCAATGTGCATGGCGGGGCCTGCGCGCTTGGCCATCCGATCGGCGCCTCGGGGGCGCGGATCATGGTGACGCTGTTGCATGCGCTGGAACGGCGCGGCCTGAAACGCGGCATCGCGGCGATCTGCATCGGTGGCGGCGAAGGCACTGCAATCGCCATCGAGCGGCCCTGAGCGGGCCATGGCCTGCGCCCCGCGCGGGGGCTTTAACTCCGCGCGGGAAAAGCCGATACACGAAGGGACGAACAGTGATCGGGTGGTAGAGCAGTGACTGAGCAAGCGGGCACAGCGCCGCAATGGCAACTCGTGCTGATCCTGTGGGGCGACAAATACGGCGTTGACGAGCTGAACGCGCTGATCCGCCAGACGGTCGCGCGCGCCAGCTCGGCCCCGCGGGTCGTGCTGATCTCGGATCGCGACCGCCCGGGGCTTTTGCCGCAGGTGGTGGTGCGGCCCTTCCCGGAATTTTTCCTGCGTCCCGAGTTCTGCACCGGCGGCTGTCAGGCGAAACTGGCGATGTTCGAAGCGGGCGTGGTGCCTGACGACCTGCCCGCGATCTATCTGGATCTGGACACGCTGGTTCTGGGCGACATCACCGCGCTGTTTTCGCTGGCCAAGACCCCGCAGACCATCGCGATTTTCCAAAGTGCGCTGCTGCCCTTCGGGGCACTGGGGCGGGCACTGTGGCGCTGGACCGGCGGGCGGCGCTATGCGCGGGGCAATTCCTCGATCGTGGTCTATCACCCCGCGCACTGCAGCTTCATCGCGGCGCGGTTCCGGGCGCTGTTTGACGAACACGGCGGCTTCGGCATCCGGCCGATGATCGCGGACGAGCGGTTTATCTCATGGGTGGCGCAGCCCGTGATGCGGGCGATCCCGCGCAGCATGGCGGTGAAATTCCCGACCGAATTCATGACGCCCTGGCGCTGGCTGAATTATCTGCGCGGGGCGTTGCCCTGGAACCGGCGCCGCTGGGCCGGGCTGATCGCGGTGACCTTCCCGGGGCTGAACCTGAAGGGGCAGGATCTGGCGGTGCAGCCCGAGGGGTTCGAATTCGTCGATCGCAAGGGGCGGCGGCTGATCTGGTCGGACCGCACGCTGGGCCCGCTGCGGCGCCGCACGATTGACTATTACAGCGCGCTGATTGCGCAGGACAACACAGGAGAGTCCCAATGATCTTGGGCCATATCGGTGCCCGCAAGGGCTCCAAGGGTGTGCCGGGCAAGAATTTTCGCCCGCTGATGGGCAAGCCGCTGATCGACTGGTCGCTGGATCAGTTGCTGGCCTGCCCGCGGATCGACGCGGTGGTGGTCTCTACCGATGATGAACGGATTTATGAACACGCCGTGGCGCGCGGCGCGTTGGACATCGGCCTGCGACCCGCGCATCTGGCCACCGATGCGGCGCCGAAATGGGGCGTCTGGCAGCACGCGCTGGAGGCAGGTCAGGCCGCCCTTGGCGCGCCGGTGGATACCTTCGTGGACCTTGACTGCACCTCGCCGCTGCGCCTGCCCGAGGATCTGGAAGGTGCGCTGGATCTGTTCGCCGCCGAACAGCCCGACATGGTGATGAGCGTCTGCGAGGCGCGCAAGAACCCCTATTTCAACCTGGTCGAGGCCGATGAAACCGGCGCGCTGCATGTATCGAAACCGCTGCCCGGCGGCGTCTGGTCGCGTCAGGCCGCGCCGAAGGTGTGGGAACATGCCGCCTCGACCTATGTGCTGAAGGCCGATTACCTGCGCCGCGCCAGCACCATCTACGAGGGCCGCGTGATTCCCTTTGAAATGCCGCCCGAGCGCTGCATCGACATCGATAGCCCGTTTGACTTCAAACTGGTCGAGATGCTGATGGCCGAGCGCCTGCAAACCGCCAAGGAGTGAGCGATGAACCAGCAACTTTCCGATCGCACGATCTTCATCACCGGCTCGGGCGGGGTGCTCGGGTCGACCTATGTGCGGCGCATGCTCGCGCAGGGCGCGCGGGTCGTGGCCACCGATCTGCCGGGCCACCGCGCCGAGGCGCTGCAGGCCGCGCATGAGGGCAACGCGAACTTCCGTTTCTACGAACTGGATGTGGGCGACGAAGATCAGGTGACCGAAATCTTCAAGCGCGTTCTGGCCGACGGCTGGCAGCCCAATGTGGTGTTGAACAATGCCGCGATCACCGGCGAGATGCTGATGGGCGCGGGCAAATCCTTCCCCGATTTCGCCGACACCACGGTGGCCGATTTCGAACGCACGCTGCGTACCAACCTGACCGGGGCTTTCATGGTCGCGCGGCAGATGGACCGCGATATCGTCGGCAACTATCCCGCGACGCTGATCAACGTGGCCTCGATGTATGCGCTGAACGGCGCGCATCACCCGATCTATGACGGCATGCCGTTCAAGAATTTCTCGGCCTATGGCGTGTCGAAAGCGGGGATTCACGGGCTGACCGTGTGGCTGGCGGGCTATTGGGCGCCGCGCAAGGCCACCGTCAACACGATCGCGCCGGGGGCCGTGTTCAACAATCATTCCGAGGAATTCCAGCGCCGCGTGGGCGAGCTGATCATGGCGGGTCGGATGGCCCAGCCTGACGAGATCGCCGATGCGATGCTGTTTCTGTGCAGTGCGCAGGCGGGGTATATCACCGGGCAATTGCTCAACGTCGATGGCGGGTTCGCGGCGTGGTAAGCGGGCGCGTTGCGGTCATCGGAGCGGGCTCCATCGGGCGGCGCCATGCGGATAACCTGCGCGTGCTGGGGGTCGAGGTCGACCATATCCCGTGGCGGGAATTTTCGGCACAAACCTTCGCGCAGCGCCGGGATCTGAGCGCGGTGGTGATCGCCACCGCCACCCAGATCCGGCTGGAGCTGATCGAGATCTGCGCGCAGATGGATCTGCCGTTCTACGTCGAAAAGCCGCTGGCCTGGAGTGTGGAACAGGTCGAGGCGATCTATGCCGCGGCGGCCCCCGTGGCTGCGCGCTCAATGATCGGTTTCATGATGCGCTATCACCCGGCGCTGCGGGCGCTGGCCGCCGAAGACCTGAGCGACATCTACAGTTTCTCGATGGAAATCGGCCATGACGTGCGGCAATGGCGCGCGAACTGGCAGTTTGGCGACAGCTATGCCGCGCGGCCCGAAGGCGGCGGCGTGTTGCTGGACCTGTCGCACGAGGTCGACATGGCGCGCGCGTTGTTCCCGCAGCTGGCGCTGCGCTCGGCGCAAAGTCTGGGGCATGCCGATTATCCCGGCGTCGATTTCGCCACCTCGCTGCATCTGGCGGCGCCCGGCGGGCCGGTGGGCTGCGTGAGCATGGATTACCTGTCGCCGGTGTTCATCCGCAGCGCACGGTTGCGCGGGCTGAACCGGCTGTGGGAGATTGATTTCCTGAAACCCGAGCTGGTGCAGATCACCCCCGAGGCGCGGCTGGTCACGCCCTATGTGTTCGAGCGCAACGACATGTTCCTGGCCGCAATGGCCGATTTTCTGGCGCTGGCGTCGGGGGGCGTGGCCGAAAACCCGCTGGCCCCGCGCTTCGATCTGATGCGCGGCACCAATGCGCTGGTGGCCGAGGCTTGGGCGGGGCGGCAGTTCACCGGCACGGTCGCGGTGGATATGGGTTAACGGCGCGCCTGTGCAAGGCTGTCGGGCAGGGCCGCGAAGAACCGCGCGACCCCGCCGGAATGGGCGGTGAAAAACGCCTCGATCCGCGCGGCGTCGCCTTCGGTCGGGCTGCTGAGTGCCGCGCCCAGTTCGGCGGCATCGGCCACCCGGCGGGCGACGCCGGCGGCTTCGGCCTCGGTGAACGGGTATTCGATGGTCCAGATTTCCGGGCCGGTGATGACCTGCTTTTTCAGCGCCAGCGGCTCGATGATGTTGTGGGCGCCCTTGGGGGTGAAGCCGCCGCCGACCACGACCACATCGGCCAGCGCCAGATAGAAATACATCTCGCCCAGACTGTCTCCCAGCAGAACCTCTGGCAGGGGCGCGGGGGCGGTGAAATCGGCCTGCGCGTCCAGCACCGGCGGCAGATCGGCGGATCGCCGCAGCAGTGAAAACCCGGCCTGCGTCAGCAGCCCGGCCACGGTGTCGAACCGTTCGGGCCTGCGCGGGACATAGACGAAGAACGGGTCGGTGCCACTGGCCTGCGCTGCGCGCATCGCGGCGATATAGGTGGCATCCTCGCCCTCGACGGTGCTGACGAAGGCGATCACCCGGCGCCCGTTCAGCCCCAGTTGCCCGCGCGCGCGCCCGCCCGCGGCCAGCAGCGCAGGCGGGATCGGCTGTTCAAACCGCAGCTCGCCCGTCACCGCGATATTCTGCACACCTATGGCGGCAAAGCGGCTGGCCTGCAGATCGGATTTCACGAAGGCGCCCGCAAACCCACGCATCACCTCTTGCCGCAGCCGCAGCCCGCGACTGTCGCGCGCGATGGATTTCGTCGGGTATTGCGCATTGCACATGAACAGCGGCACCCCCGCGGCGCGGGCGGCAAAGACCATGCGCGGCCAGATCTCGATCTCCATCACCAGCCCGAATTTCGGGGCGAAGGCGCGGAAGAAACCGCGAAATGCCCAGGCCGCTTCGAACGGCACCCAGACCACCTGCACCTGACCTGCCGCGCGTTCGGGGGCAAAGACACGCTCGGCTTCGCGTCGGCCCGCCGGGGTGAAACAGGTGATGACCAGCCGTTCGCCCCGGTCCAGAAAGGCGCGTGCCAGCGGCACGGCCGAGCGGAACTCGCCCAGCGATACCGCGTGAATCCACACGCTGCCCGGTGCAGCAGTGGGGTAGCGTCCGAACCGTTCGGCCAGATGTGCGGTGTAAAGCGGGTCCTTGCGCCCGCGCCGTGCCAGATAGGCCAGGATCAGCGGCAATCCCAGCGTCCAGAGCGCCGACCAGAGGGCAAGGAAAAGGCGCAGTCTCAGGCGCATGGCGGCCTCTCGATCAGATCGCCAAGACGGTCTGCCAGTTGCGATACATGAGAGGCGGCCTGCGCGACCAGTGCTTCGGCGCGTGCGGCCATGGCGGCGTTCGCAGCGTCATCCGCCACGGCCCCGGCCAGATCCCCGGCGCGGACCATCCGTGCCGCCCCTGCCGCAGCAAGCTGCGCGTAATCGGCGCTGAAATTCGCGGTGTCGGGGCCATGCAGGATCGCGGCGCCCAGACGGGCGGGCTCCCACGGGTTGTGGCCGCCGATCGCATCGAAACCGCCACCCACCAGCGCCACCCCGGCCAAGCGATACCACAGCCCCATTTCGCCATAGCTGTCGGCCAGCCAGACGCGGCAGTCCGGCCCCGGGATCTGCCCCAGCGACCGGCGCGCGGCCGCCATCCCCGCCGCGGTGAAGGTCTGCGCGATCTGTTCGGCGCGGGCAATGTCGCGCGGGGCCAAGATCAGCAGCCATGCCGGGTCGTTCAGCGCCTGCATCGCAGCGAGCGCGGCCGCCTCGTCGCCCGGGTGGGTCGATCCGGCAACCCAGATCCGCCGCCCCTGCAGCGCATGGCGCAGCCGCGCCAGTTCGTCCGCGTCAACGTTTAACGCAGGCCCCGCCGGTTTCAGCGACCCCGAGGCGGCCACATGCTGCGCGCCCAATGCCGCCAGCCGCGCGGCTGATCCGTCCTCTTGCGCATCGACCAGGGCCAGCGGGCGCAACGCCGCGCGATACAGCGGCGCAAGACGGCGGCGGCGGGTGAAACTCGCCTCGGTGATCCGCGCATTCACCAGCGCTTGCGGCACGCCGCGCGCGGCCGCGGCAAAGATCGCGCCGGGCCAGATGTCCTGTTCGGACCAGATCACCAGATCCGGGCGCCAATGGTCCAGAAAGCGGCGCAGAAAGCGCGGCGCATCCAGCGGCAGAAACTGGTGGATGGTCTGCGGCGGCAGGTTCTGCGCCAGCACCTGCGCCGAGGTCCGGGTGCTCGACGTTACCAGAAACCGCAGGTCGGGTCTGCGTTCGGACAGCGCAAGAATCAGCCCGCGCAGGGCCAGCGCCTCGCCCAGACCCACCGCATGCAGCCAGACCAGCCGCCCTGCGGGACGGGGCCGCGTGGCCTGTCCCAGTTTTTCGCGCCAGCGGTCGGGAAGTTCCTTGCCGCGCGCCAGACGGCGGCGCAGCAGGGCGGGGGCAAGCCATGCAATCACGCTGCCTGCCACGCCATAGCCCGCGCGGGCCAGCCGCTCGGACAGCGGGGGGCGGGACTCAGGCATGATCCTGAAAGGTCTTCTGCAGGCCCTTGTCCCAGAAGCCGGGGGTTTTCAGCACCTCGACGAAACGCGCGGCCGCGCGACCTTCGCCAAAGGCGGTATGCGGCGGGTAGCGGTGCCCCCATTCGCGGATCAGAAAATCGAGGATCGCCGCACGCTCGCCCGCATCGGCGGTAAACAGCGAGGGCGCCTGCGCGCGATTGGTCTGCCGGGTGCCGATGTCGAGCGAGGGCGTGCCCAGAAACGGCGCCTCGCGCACGCCGGCGGACGAATTGCCCACCATGCAGGCCGCGTTCTTCATCAGTTCGGAAAAATGCGCGAACCGCATCGAGGGGATCAGCCGGAAGCGATCTTTCGGCAGGGCGTTCAGCACCTTGAAGATATCGGCAGAGCCCGGGTCGTTATTGGGCGCGATCACCACGAAATTGCGCCCGCTTTCCTGTAGCGCGCCGAACAGGTCGCGCGCCTGCTGGCCCATGCTGTCGGCTTCCGAGGTGACCGGGTGAAACACCGCAATGCCATAATCGGCAAAGGGAATTTCGTAATGCGTCAGCACCTGTTCCAGCGTGACGCCAGAGCAGGCTGCGTGGAAATCCAGCTCGGGCGAGCCGATCACATGCACCCGTTCGGCAGGTTCGCCCAGCACCATCACCCGGCGCTTGGCGTCCTCGGACGACACGAAATGATGCGCGGCCAGCTTGGTGTTGCAGTGCCGGAACACCTCGTCGATCGTGCCGGACACCTCGCCCCCCTCGACATGGGCCGAGCGGATGTAATTCGTGGCACAGACCAGCGCGCAGCCTAGGGCCTCGACCCGGTCGCCGTGAAACACCACCAGATCGGGCTGCGTTTCGACCATCAGATCGGACAGGCCGACAATGGTCTTGGCCAGGATCAGATCCTGCGGATCGCCTTCACGCTGGTTGAGGAATTCATGCACCGTGGCCCCCGCCACCCGATGCACTTCAAGCTTGGTGAGCCCGTAGCGCGCCAGCATATGCATCCCGGTGACAAGGAAGCCAACCTCGAAGCCATCATCGCGCGCGGCAATGGCGAGGGGTTCGAGCTTGCCGAAATCGGCGCGGGTTCCGGTAACGAACAGGATTTTACGGGTCATGGGTTTCCATATCGTGACTGGCGGCGTTTCCGCAAGCGGGACTCATGGCAGGGGCGGTTCAGCCGCCACGCCGTTGCACGGCTTGCTCGATCTGCGCATCGACCTTGGCCTTGAAGCGGCGCGTGGCCGCGCGGCACAGGCCCAGCAGATCGGGTTGCGCCTGCGCTTGCGCCAGTTGCTCGGTCCACCCCGCCGCCGTGCCATAGCCGGGCCGCAGCCGGTAATGCGAGAACTTGTTGGAAAACGGCAGGCACAGCACCCGCCGCCCCATGAGCAGCGCCCAGAACACGCCGTGATAGGAATTCGACACGACCGTTTCCCCCGAGGCAATGAAGGCCAGTGCCTCGTCCAGCGTGGCGCCGTGGTTGTTGCGCTGCGGGATGCCATCGGGAACCTGCAGACCCATCTTCGCGCTTTTCGACTTGTGGGTGTAGACCACCACCGCGTGCTGCGGGGGCGGGGGGGCGTCGAACAGCCGATGCTCGGAACTGGCGCAGGGCGTCCAGTCACAGCCGCCCGCGCCGCCCGTTCCGTCCCAATCGCGCGAACCGATCAGATCGAGCCGCCGCCGCGCGCGCCAATAGGCCAGCGACAGCGGGTTGCGCTGCACCGTGGACAGGCCCCAGCCGATATTCACCCGCCCGTCCCCCAGCCGCAGCGCCGGGCTGCGCGCCAGATCGCGCATGATCTTGCCGCCGCCGAAAATGCCGATGTCATAGTCGTCGCCGGGGGCGTGCAGATCGCCCGCCTGCGCAACGATCCGGGAATCGGCCGCCCAGTCGAAATAGTCGAAGGGCGAACACCAGCGGTCGCCGATATTGCGCGTGTCGCGCAGGTGCTGAAAACTGAGCCGGATCATGGCGTCCCCCCGAAGGCCGCGCGCAGGGCGGCGGTGTCGGCAATGCCGTGGCGCGCCAGAAACCGGATCGCGCCATCGTCGCGGATCGTGTCGGCCTCGATGATGCGGGCCTTGCGCTCGATGGCCGCGCGGCGCTGATCCTCGGCCACGCCGGAAACGGCACCGCCGCGGATCTTGGCCTCCATCTCGGCGCGCGAACGCAGGTAGTAATGGTTCAGCGTCAGATGGGCAAAGCTGGCGAAGGCTTCGTTGCGCCCCTTGTTGGTCGTCTCGCGCCCCTCGGTGTTGACGGTGCGTGCCCCGCGCGAGGCAGTGTGGAACTTGTGCGTCGAGACCTGCGTGACATCGCAGGGGTCCACGATGCATTTCCACCGCAACAGCGGCCCGGCGGAACGCGGCGCCCGCGCGGTATAGGCAAAGGGCATCGCGGCATCGGGGCGCGCGTCGTGCCCGCCGTGGCCGAACATCGCCCAGGGCAACGAGATGTTCGGCGCGTCCCCCAGATGGGCGATGGCGCCTTCGATGGTATCCGCCTCTTGCGGGACCAGAAATTCATCCACGTCGATGAACGCCATTCGCGCGAAGCGCTCGCCGAAGGTGCAGATCGCATGGACATAGGCCAGCACCTGACGCGGCAGGACCATCGGCGGGGATTCGGTCTGCGCCTCGATCTGCCAAGGGATCACCGTGACCGGGCATCCGGTGAAGGCGCGCGCGATGGCCGCCGTGGCATCGGTCGAGGCATTGTCATACACGATGACCTCGCGCACCCCGGCCAGCGCGTGAAAGCAAAGCCAGTCGTGCAGATGCGCGGCCTCGTTCTTCGCGATCACCACCAGCGCAAGCCCGGCGCGACCGGGGGCGGGGGCGGGCGGGGTGATGTCGATGCGGCCCGCGCGAGTCACCTTGCGACGCAGGAATTTCAGCATGGCTTGCCCTCCTGTACGGGGCACTGTCCGGTCCAGACCGGATCGCCGGGCGGCGGGGCCAGACGCCGGGTGATCTTGGCGAGTTCGGCGGCGCGGGCCTCGGGGGGCAAGTCGTCCTGGCGCAGATGCGGGTAATATTCCTGCGTCAGAAAGCCAAGGAACGCATCGCGTGCCGCCGGGTCAAACCCCAGGGCCTCGGCCCGCGTGAACAGCGCGGCCAGCGCCGCGCGGTCGGGGGCGTGATCGGCGATGCCGTCGATGGCCCAGAAACACTGCCCGCCCGCGATCACCGGCTTGTCGAAGAACATCGCCTCCAGCCCGACTGAGGAATTCACCGTGACCACGCCGCGCGAGGCGCGGACCTGCCTGAAGGTTTCGGTCGTGTTGTCCAGATAGATCCGCTTGCCCGCCCCGAGTTCCGCGATCCGTGCGGCCAGCGAGACCGGCGCAGTCGGGTGTTCCTTCAGCCGCAGATGCCAGCCTTCGGGCAGGGCGTCGCTGGCTTCGGCCAGCGCGTCGACAAAGACCTCGACCGAGGGGTAGGCGCCGCCGAAGATCCGCAGCTGGCTGTCGCCGGGATATTGCAGCGGCGCAAACAGGAAGGGTTCGTCCAGCGGCGGCGCGCCTGCCGGGCTGTGCTTGGCGGCCCCCGAAGGCGCGCGCTGGCGGATCGCGGCCCCAAGCGCGCGCCAGTCACCCGTGGCCCCCTGCCGCGCGGCGGCCCAGGCCAGATAGGGCGCAATCTCGCGCGGCAGCGCGTTGACAAAATTCACCCCGCAGGGGTCAGCCGTGATCGTGCCCGCAAAGGGCCCGAGTTCGAAAAACAGCCGTCGTGCCCCGGCATCGCGCGCGGCCTGCATGAACACGCGCCGATGCCCGGCCTGTGCGTTCCAGGCGACGGCGGTCAGGCCCGGATTTTTGGCGAAATACCGACGCGCGCCGTTGTATTGCCACCCTAGCAGCCGCAGTTTCAGCGCCCGCAGCAGGCCCCGCTGCGGTGGCTCGGTCCCGCGGTTATAGGCCTCCAGCGCGCGGGCAGGGGTTTCGGGAAAATCGCGCAGCGACAGCGGCGGAAAGCTGCGCCAGCGCAGATCGCCCAGCGGCGACAGTATCTTGTCCAGCCGCGCCCGCTGCGACCGACGTTCTTCCAGACAGACGAAGCTGAAGCGCCCGGCCGTCACGCCAGGTCGCTCCATTTCAGCTGGGTGTTGCGGGGCAGGGCGCGGGTGGTGCGCTTGCCCACTACCTTGTCGAAGTCATAGCCCGCAATCTCGCCCGAGCCGGGGCGACGTGCCCAGATGTCGGCTTCGGTGATCCGGTGCCCCGCCGGCAGATCCCGGTCGGCCACGACAGAGGCGCGGGCGAAACGATAGACGGGTTCCTCGGCCTCGGTGCGCTGTTTGGGGTTGTTCGCCGCGATCCAGATCTCGCGCGAGCGGTCGATCAGCAGGCGCAGCTCGGCCGGGTCCATCGAGTTGATGATGTCGGGGCCGACGCGATAGCGCGTGTCGGTGTAATGCCGTTCCAGGATGCAGGCGCCAAGCGCGACCGAGGCCAGCGCCATTTCCGGCCCGATCGAGTGATCCGAAAACCCCACCGGCACGCCCGGGAAGGCGCGCTGCAATTCGGTCACCCCCTTGAGCGAGACGATCTCGGGCGGGCTGGGGTAAAGGTTGGTGCATTCCAGCAGCGCGTAGTCGACGCCGGAGGTGGCCAGAATTTCCACGCTGGCGCGGATCGTCTCGATGGTCTGCATCCCGGTCGACAGGATCACCGGCTTGCCCATCCGCGCGATGTGGCGGATCAGCGGCAGGTTGTCGGCCTCGCCCGAACCGATCTTGAAGGCCTGCACGCCGATTTCTTGCAGGAAATCCGCCGCCGCGCGCGAAAACGGGGTGGACAGATAGATCATCCCCAGGCTTTCGGTATAGGCCTTCAGTTCGATCTCGTCCTCTTTCGACAGCGCGCAGCGGGCCATCACCTCCCAGATCGAGACATCGGCATTGGGCGGAAAGATCTGCTTGGCCTCGTCGGTCATCTCGTCTTCAAGGATATGCGTCTGATGCTTGACGCATTCGCAGCCCGAGGCAGCCGCAAGCCGCACCATGTCCTTGGCGACGGCCAGCGAGCCGCCGTGATTGATGCCGATTTCGGCGATCACCAGCGGCGGCTGGGCGTGGCCGATTTCGCGGGAACCGATTTTCATTGCTGCGAACTCCTTTTTGCCGCGCGTTTCTTGCGCAGATACTCCGAACCCCAGCGATCGTGGATCCAGAGCCATTGTTCGGGATAGCGTAACACCTGCGCTTCAAGCCTGCGCGTCAATTCGACAGTCATCTCATGCGAGGTTGAGGGCGGGATCGGCGCCTCGAACTCGACCTCGTGCGAAATCCCGTCGGGGCCGCGATGGGCAAAGACCGGCAAAAACAGCGCGCCGGTCTTCAGGGCGATTTCCGCCGGGAAGGTCGAGGTCGGGGCGGGTTTGCCAAGAAAGTCGATATCGCCATATCTGGTGGCGCGCACGTCAAACAGCATCGCCGCCACGCCGCCGTCATGCAGGTGCCGGGTAAAGCCCAGAACACCGGCGCGGTTCTGCGCGAAGGCCGGGCCGGACAGTTGTTCCAGTGTCTCGACATAATGGCTGTTGAAATAGGGGTTGCTTGCGGGCCGATACAGCCCCGCGACCGGATGGCCCATGTTGAACATGGCGATGCGGAAGGCTTCGTAATTGCCGATGTGGCCCGACATCAGCAACACAGGCCGCTTCTCGGCCAGTGCCTGTTGCAGCGCGGCCATCCCCTCGCCGCCGATCTTGGCGGTTTTCAGGGCCTTGGCCATGTCATCCTTGGAATAGTTTTCGATGATGTTCTTGCCGAAGTTCACCGCCACCGCGCGGGCGATCCGGCGGGTTTCGGCCCGGGGCATGTCGGGGAACACCCAGTGCAGGTTGGTCACGGCCCTGCGGATGTATCCGCCCAGCGGGGCCACCAGATAGCCGGTGATCGCCCCGAATACCCGCACCCGCATCCGATAGGGCAACAGGCCAGCCATGGCGATCAGGCCCCGGATCAGGGCGTCGGTTGCTTTGTCGGTGTTCAAACGCATGACGGTATTCAGCCCGAAATTCTCGCCCCCTCTTACCCGCTAATTGTCTTGCCCGGGGCCGTCAAGGCAAGGGGGGTGACACGAGGTGCCGCCTAGCGCAGCGGCACACGGCCTTGGGGCGTCAGCAGCCAGGCATCGCGTCCCTCGATCACCGCGGCCGAGACCGGCCCGCCATAGCCTGCCGAACTGTCCATGTTCAGCCGGTTGCCATAATGGGTCACGCTGTCGATGGCGGTATGGCCATGCACCACCAGCGCGCCATGATCGCGCGGGTCGTCGTGAAACTCGGCCCGAATCCACAGCAGGTCGTCTTCGGTCTGATCGCGCAGCGCAACGCCCGGCCGGATGCCCGCATGCACGAACAGCGCCTGACCGAACAGCAGATGCGTGGGCAGGGCGGCGATCCAGTCGGCATGGGCCTGCGGGATCGCCTGCAGCGCATCGGCATGCACATCGGCCAGCGGGCGTTCCTCGGGCGCGCGCACGCCGTAGGACAACAGCGTTGGCCCCCCACCCACACGCGGGTGCAACCACGGCCGTTCGGCCCGCAGGTTCGGGTCGCGTGCCCAAGGGTCGTGCAGAAACAGTGAAAACAGCCGGTCGTGATTGCCCTTGAGAACATGCCAGGGTTCGCCCCGGGCCTGGCCCTGCATCAGGTGCTCGATCACCTGTGCCGATTTCAGGCCGCGATCGACCAGATCGCCGACATGGATCAGGGGTGCGGAAAAATCGCCCTCGCGGGCACGGTCGGCGGCGACCAGATCCTGTGCCGTTCGCAACAGATCGAACTGGCCGTGGATGTCGCCGATTGCATAAGCGCGCATCGTCTTCCTCAAAAGCAAAACCCCCCGCCGAAGCGAGGGGTCGGTAGTCTTTGATATTTAGGTCAGGCGACGTTGAATTCCAGAGGCTTGACCTGCTGGAACAGGCCGGTCGCTTCCAGTTCTTTCACAACCGCGGGATCGAGCGCCTCGTCGATATAGGCGATCGCGATCGCTTCGCCACCGGCGGCCGAGCGGCCGAGCGTGAAGTTGGCGATGTTCACACCATGCGAGCCGAGCAGGCCGCCCAGCGTGCCGATGATGCCGGGCACGTCCTTGTTGGTGGTGTAAAGCATGTGGCGACCGACTTCGGCGTCGACGTTGATGCCCTTGATCTGGATGAAGCGCGGTTTGCCATCCGAGAACACGGTGCCCGCGATCGAACGTTCACGCACCTCGGTGACGACGGTCACCTTGATGTAGCCGTCGAACACGCCCGACTTGTCCTGCGTGGTGGTCGAGATCTGGATGCCGCGTTCCTTCGCGATCACCGGGGCCGAAACCATGTTCACGTCGGGGTTCGACTTCTTCATGATGCCGGCGACGACCGCGCAATCCAGCGCCTTGAGGTTCATTTCCGAAACGATGCCGTCATAGGTGACGTTGATCGCCTTGATCGGCTCGTCGGTCATCTGGCCGATGAACGCGCCCAGATGTTCGGCCAGCGCGACCCACGGCCCCATGACCTTGGCTTCTTCGGCGGTCATCGACGGCATGTTCAGCGCGTTCTCGACCGCGCCATCCAGCAGGTAGTTCGACATCTGCTCGGCCACTTGCAGCGCCACGTTTTCCTGCGCTTCGGTGGTCGCCGCGCCCAGGTGCGGGGTGCAAACGACGTTCGGCAGGCCGAACAGCGGGTTTTCGGTCGCCGGTTCCACCGAGAACACGTCGAAGGCCGCGCCCGCGACATGGCCCGATTTCAGCAGATCGGCCAGCGCTTCCTCGTCAACCAGACCGCCACGGGCGCAGTTGATGATGCGCACGCCTTTCTTGGTTTTTTCCAGGTTTTCGCGCGACAGGATGTTGCGGGTGCTGTCGGTCAGCGGAACGTGCAGGGTGATGAAATCCGCGCGTTTCAGCAGCTCGTCCAGTTCCACCTTCTCGACGCCCATCTTCTCGGCCTTCTCTTCCGAGAGGAAGGGATCGTAGGCGATGACCTTCATCTTCAGGCCCTTGGCGCGGTCGCAGACGATGCCGCCGATGTTGCCCGCGCCGATCACGCCCAGCGTCTTCGCGGTCAGCTCGACGCCCATGAATTTCGACTTTTCCCATTTGCCCGCATGGGTCGAGGCCGAGGCCTCGGGGATCTGGCGCGCCACGGCGAACATCATCGCAATCGCGTGTTCGGCGGTGGTGATCATGTTGCCGAAGGGCGTGTTCATCACGATGATGCCCTTCTTCGACGCGGCTTCCTTGTCGACGTTATCGACACCGATACCGGCGCGGCCGATCACCTTGAGGTTGGTGGCCTTTTCCAGCAGCGCCGCGGTGGCCTTGGTGGCCGAGCGGATCGCCAGGCCGTCATAGTTGCCGATGATCTCGGCCAGTTTCTCTTTGTCCTTGCCGAGTTTCGGCTGGAAATCGACCTCGATGCCACGATCCTTGAAGATCTGGACGGCGGCGTCGGAGAGTTCGTCGGAGATGAGGACTTTGGGGGCCATGATCTGGGCTCCTGAAATTTTGGACTTGGGGGAAAGGGCGGGCAGGGCTGCCCGCCGCGCTTTCACTTGGGATCAGGCTTGCGCCGCGATCTCGGCTTCGAAGGCGTATTCGAGCCAGGGCAGCATCGCCTCGATATCGGCCTTCTCGATGGTCGATCCGCACCAGATCCGCAGACCGGCGGGCGCATCGCGATAGGCGCCGATGTCCAGCGCAACACCTTCTTTTTCCAGCCGTTTGGCAACGGCTTTCGCGAAGGCGGCCGCGTCCTTGATGCGGTCATCGGTGAATTTCAGGCAAACGCTGGTGGTCGAGGCCGTCGCCGGGTCCACCGCCAGATTGGCGATCCACGGACGCGCCGCGCAGAAATCCCACACGGTCTGGGCGTTGGCGGCGGCACGCGCCACCAGGCCCTTCAGGCCGCCCACGGTCTGCGCCCATTTCAGCGCGACCAGGTAATCTTCGACCGCCATCATCGAGGGCGTGTTGATGGTTTCACCGACGAAGATGCCTTCGATCAGCTTGCCGCCCTTGGTCATGCGGAAGATTTTCGGCAGCGGCCAGGCCGGGGTGTAGCTTTCCAGCCGTTCGACGGCGCGGGGCGACAGGATCAGCACGCCATGCGCGCCTTCACCACCCAGCACCTTCTGCCAGCTGAAAGTCACGACGTCGAGCTTGTCCCAGGGCAGATCCATCGCGAAGGCGGCCGAGGTCGCGTCGCAGATGGTCAGGCCCGCGCGGTCCGCCGGGATCGCATCGCCATTGGGCACACGCACGCCCGAGGTGGTGCCGTTCCAGGTGAACACGACATCCTTGTCGAAATCGACGGTCGCGAAATCGACGATCTCGCCGTAGCCGGCCTTCTTGACGGTGGCGTCAAGCTTCAGCTGTTTCACGACATCGGTGACCCAGCCTTCGCCAAAGCTTTCCCAGGCCAGCATCTCGACCGGGCGCGCGCCCAAGAGCGACCACATCGCCATTTCCACGGCGCCGGTGTCCGAGCCGGGCACGATGCCGATGCGGTAATCCGCCGGCACGCCGAGAATGTCACGGGTGGTCTCGATCGCCTCTTTCAGCTTGGCCTTGCCGACGGCGGCACGGTGCGAACGGCCCAAGGGCGCGTCGGCGAGCATATCGAGGGTGAAACCGGGGATCTTCGAGCAGGGGCCCGAGGAGAAGCGCGGATTAGCCGGCCGCGTGGCCGGTGCAGTCGTATTCGTCATGGTATCCTCTCAGATAAACGCCCCTCGTTGGGGAGGGGTGTCCCGTCGCCGGACATACGGGCAGGTCCGCTCTGGCACAAGCGGGAAAATTGCGCTAATGCGCCGCATCTGCACACAAATGCGACACCGCGCTCCACTATCGGAAACTTCCCATGTTTATTGCGACCCTGCTTGCCGACCCGAAAGCCGCCAACCTTGACCGGGTGACGGTGGAATCCCTGCGTGATGCCTGGGCGGGGGGCGAGGCGCGCTGGCTCAACCCCGGGGTGGCCGCGGAATTCGCGCTGCCCGAGGTGCCCGCGAATCAGTGGGAGGTCTGGGAAGGTCTGCAGGGGCTGGGCGTCGATCTGGTGGTGCAACCGCAGGCCGGGCGGCGCAAGGCGATGCTGCTGGCCGATATGGACAGCACGATGATCCAGCAGGAATGCATCGACGAGTTGGCCGATGTGGCGGGCGTGGGTGCGCGGGTCAAGGACATCACCGCGCGCGCGATGAACGGCGAACTGGATTTCGAAGGCGCGCTGACCGAACGTGTGGGGCTGCTCAAGGGCCTGCCCGAAAGCGTGATCGCCGAGGTGATCGAGACCCGCATCACCTTCATGCCGGGCGGGCACGACTTGCTGGCCACGATGAAGGCGAACGGCGCCTATGCGGCGCTGGTGTCGGGCGGGTTCACCGCCTTCACCGGCCATGTCGCGGGCACGCTCGGGTTTGATGAAAACCGCGCTAATACGCTGCTGATCGAGGACGGCTTCCTGACCGGCACCGTGGCGCGCCCGATTCTGGGCCGCGAAGCCAAGGTGCAGGCGCTGGTCGAGATTTCGGCACGTCTGGGGATCGGCCACGATCAGGTGATGGCGGTGGGCGATGGCGCCAACGATCTGGGGATGCTGGGGCTGGCGGGGGCGGGCGTTGCGCTGCACGCCAAACCCAGTGTCGCGGCGCAATGCGACATCCGCATCAATCACGGCGATCTGACGGCGCTGCTGTATATCCAGGGCTACGCGGTCGATCAGTTCGCCTGAACCGCGACCCCGTTTCGCCAGATGCCGGTCAGGTGCCAGTCGGCATCGAAATGCACCAGATCGGCGGGCAGGCCGGGAGCTATGCGCCCCGCGGGCGCGCCGATCAGCGCGGCGGGGCGCGACGTGGCCATCGCAAGGGCCCTATCGGGCGCAAGGCCCAGTTCGGAAATCAGAAACCGGATCGCCTGCGGCAGGCTCAGATCGGCCCCGGCGAGCGTGCCGTTTTCCAACCGCAGCGCGCCATCGCGGCGCAGGATACGCCGCCCGGCCAGCGGAAATTCGGTCATGTCCGTGCCCGCCACCGCCATCGCGTCGGTGACCAGAAACAACCCCTCGGGCCGGGCCGCCAGTGCAAGGCGCAGGTTGGCGGGATGCACATGGATGCCGTCGGCGATCAGCCCGGCCGCGAAGGGCAGCGTCAGCGCGGCCCCGACCAGCCCGGGTTCGCGCCCGCCGATCTGGCTCATCGCGTTGAACAGATGGGTGACGCCGCGCGCGCCCGCATTCAGCGCTGCCGCGGCCTCGGCATATGTGCACTCGGCATGGCCCAGACAGACGACGACGCCGGCCTGCGCCAGCGCCGCGATCTGATCGGGGCGGGCAGAAGCGGGGGCCAGCGTGATCATCAGCGCGGGCAGGGCGGCGGCGGCCCGCAGGTAACGCGCCAGATCGTCGTCATTCATCGGACGAATCAATCCCGGCGGATGGCAGCCGGGTCGTGCCGGGTCCAGATGCGGGCCCTCCAGATGCAGGCCCAGAAACCCGGGCACGCGCCCCGTGGCGGCGATGCCCGCGGCAATCACGGCTTCGGTCGCGGCAGGGGTGTCTGTAATCAGCGTGGGCAACAGGCCGGTGGTGCCAAGGGCGGCGTGGGCCGCGCAGATCGTGGCGATCTGATCGGGGGCGGCGCCGTCCAGCATCACGCCGCCGCCGCCGTTCACCTGCAGGTCGATCAGCCCCGGCGCCAGCGTGCCGCCGGGCAGCGCCTGGCGCGGGCCTGCGGGGGCTTCGTCCTCGGGCAGGATCGCAGTCACCGTTCCGTTCCCGATCACCAGCGCCTGCCCGGTCCGGCGTGTGGCCCCGTCGAAGATCGCGGCGCCGGTCAGGATCAGATCGGCCACTCTTTCTCCTCCTGCGCCATCCACAGCGCGCCATCCACTGCCGTGCCCAGCGGTGTGCGCACCGGCCAGTCGGGCAATGCCAGCGTGGGGCCAAGCCCCCCCAGCCAGCAGACCGGCAGGCACGCGCCATCGGGCTGCAGATGCGCGATCAGGGCGCGGATTTCGGCGCGCGCAGCCTCCAGCACGGCATGGGCGGCCGGATCGTTGCGCGCGGCCAGAACCCGCGGCACCAGGGCCGCATAATCCGCAGGCGTCGCGTGCAGGCTGAAGCTGACGATGCCGGGGCCGCCGCCCATTTCGCCACACAGGGTGGCCAGCAGCGGCGTCGCAGCGACGAGCCCATCCAGCGCCCGGGTGGCCCGCATCAGGATGGCGCGGCCGATCCAAGCGCCCGAACCTTCATCGCCCAGCCGCAGGCCCCAGCCCCCGACCGAGCGGATTTCGCCGTCCAGCTGACGCGCAAAGACCGAGCCGGTGCCAAGCGCCGCGACGATCCCGTCATCGTTATGCAGGGCGCCGCGCACCGAAATCACGATGTCCTGCACCACCCGCAGATGCGCAAACGGCATCGAGGCGGCCAGTTGCTGCCCCGCGCCCGACAGGTTGGCCCCCGCCACGCCCAGCACGGCGCGCACCGCCGAGGGTGGGCAAATCCCGGCCATCGCCTGCGAACAGGCGGCCAGAATATTCGCACGGGCCATGTCGTAATCCGTTGCGATATTCGCGGGGCCCGCACGGCCTTCACCAAGCCTGCGTCCCGTATCATCGCAGAGTGCTGCGCGGCATCCGGTGCCGCCGCCGTCCAGCCCTAGAAAATACATCGAACCCCCAAGTGCTGATGCACCATGCCAAACCTGTCTGGGCAACAAAAGAAAAAAGGGCAGGTCGGGCACATTGCGCGCCGATCCGCCCCGCTCCCGGCGGCATGTAACAAATGCCGTGCGGCTGCGAAATGGACTTTATCCCCCCGCTGCCGCTATGACGAGAGGCAGGGGCCGACCGAAGGACAAAGCGTGCGCAAACCAATCCTTTTTCTGGTGGTGCTGGGGCTGGCGGTGCTGGCCGCCGTTCTGGTGGCCGAGCCCGATCTGGCGGCCTTGCGCGGTTGGCTTGTGCAGGCCGAGTCGTTGCGGGCGGCGCATCCGCTGGCGCTGGCGGCGGGGTTTTTCGCGCTTTATGTCGCCGTCACGGCGGTTTCGCTGCCCTTTGCGGTGTGGCTGACCTTGCTGGGGGGCGCGCTGTTCGGGTTCTGGGCGGCGCTGTTGTTGGTGTCGTTTGCCGCCTCGGTGGGGGCGACGCTGGCGTTTCTGGCGGCGCGGTATCTGGCACGGGACTGGGTGCATGGGCGCCTGGGGCCGCGCGCGGCGCGGATCGAGGCGGGGCTGGCGCGCGACGGGGCCTTCTATCTGTTTTCGCTGCGGTTGATTCCGGTCGTGCCGTTCTTTGCGGTCAATCTGGCCTTTGGGCTGACGCCGATGCGGGTGGCCACGTTCTACGCGGTCAGCCAGCTGGGTATGGTGCCGGGCACTGCCGCCTATGTGTTTGCGGGCACGCAACTGGCACAGATCGACAGCCTGTCGGGCATCCTGTCGCCCGGAGTTGTGGCGGCGCTGGTCACGCTTGGGCTGTTGCCGTGGATCGCGCGCGGGGTGCTGCGGCTGATCGCGGGCGCGCGGCGGCGGGCACGCTGGCCGCGACCTGCGCGGTTTGATCGCAATCTGGTGGTGATCGGGGCGGGGGCTGCGGGGCTGGTGGCGGCCTATGTCGCGGCGGCGGCCCGCGCGCGGGTGACGCTGATTGCCGAGGGGCCGATGGGCGGAGACTGCCTGAATACCGGCTGCGTGCCCTCGAAGGCGCTGATCGCCAGCGGCAAGGCGGCGGCGGCTGCGCGGGGGGCGCATCGGCTGGGCGTTTGTGCCGCGCCGCAGGTCGATTTTCCGGCCGTAATGGCACGGCTGCGCGGGGTGATCGAGGCGATCGCCCCCAATGATTCCGAAGCGCGTTATTGCAGTCTGGGGGTCGAGGTGATCCGGGGCCATGCCCGGCTGGTTGATCCCTGGACGGTCGAGGTCAACGGCACCCGGCTGACCACGCGGGCGGTGGTTCTGGCCACGGGCGCCGCGCCGGTGATCCCGCCGATCCCGGGGATCGAGGCGGCACATCCGCTGACCTCGGAAACGCTGTGGGATCATCTGGCCGGGCTCGATACGCCGCCTGAAAACCTGCTGGTGCTGGGCGGCGGGCCGATCGGCTGCGAACTGGCGCAGGCGCTGGCGCGGTTGGGTGCCGGGGTCACGTTGCTCGAATCCGGGCCGCGGCTCTTGCCGCGCGAGGAACCCGAGGCCAGCGATCTGGTGGCCGCCAGCCTGCGGGCCGATGGCGTGCGCCTGCTGCTGGACAGCCGCGTTGACAGGTTCGAGGGCGTGCAGGCGGTGCTGGAGGATGGCACGCGGCTGGGGTTCGGCACGCTTCTGGTCGCCGTGGGGCGGCGGGCGCGCTTGCAAGGTCTGGGGTTGGAGGAGTTGGGGATTCCGGCCGACCGGGTGATCGAAACCGGCGCCTATCTGGAAACGCTGCACCCGAATATCTTTGCTGCGGGCGATCTGGCGGGGCCTGCGCAGCTGACCAATGCCGCGGGTCATCAGGGCTGGATCGCGGCGGCCAATGCGCTGGCCGCGCCGTTCTGGCGGTTCCGCGCCGCCGCCGCAGCGATTCCGGCAGCCGTCTTCACCAGCCCCGAGGTGGCGCGGGTCGGCCTGACCGTCGCCGAAGCGGCAGCGCGGGGACTGGCGGTGGAAATCACCCGCTATCCGCTGGCCGATCTGGACCGCGCGATCACCGAGGGCGCGACCACCGGGTTCGTGCAGATCTTGACCGCACAGGGCCGCGACCGGATTGTGGGCGCAACGGTGGTGGGCGCACAGGCGGGGGAGATCGTGGCGGAATTTGCACTGGCGATGCGGCATGGTCTGGGTCTGGGCAAGATCCTGTCCACGCCGCATATCTACCCCAGCTGGTCCGAGGCCGCAAAGAACGCCTCCGGGCGCTGGAAACAGGCGCGCGTCAACCCGCGCCTGCTGGCCTGGGCCGAACGGTTTCATGGCTGGAGGCGCGGATGATCGACGCGGCCCTCCTGCCGATGCAGCGCGCCGTGCTGGCCGGTCCGGCGCAGGGGCTGGCCGCGCGGGGCGTGGGCGCCGATCAGGTCACGCTTGTTGGGTTTGCACTGGGGCTGCTGGCGCTGCCTGCGCTTTGGGCGGGGCTGTGGCCGCTGGCGTTGGTGCTGATCTTGCTGAACCGTCTGGCCGATGGTCTGGACGGCGCCATCGCGCGCATCGTTGGGCCCACCGACCGGGGCGCCTTTCTGGATATCGCGCTTGATTTCCTGTTCTACGCGCTGGTGCCGCTGGGATTTGCGCTGGCCGATCCGGCGCGCAATGCGCTGCCAGCTGCGGTGCTGATCGCGGCCTTCGTGGGCACCGGGTCCAGCTTTCTGGCCTTTGCCAGCATCGCGGCCAAACGCGGCTTGCAGGCGGGGGCCTATCCCGCCAAGGGGATCTATTATCTGGGCGGGCTGACCGAGGGGGCCGAGACGATCGCGGTTTTCGTCGCCATGTGCCTGTGGCCCGCCGCCTTCCCGGCGCTGGCGTTGCTGTTCGCTGCCGCCTGCCTGCTGACCACCCTGAGCCGCTGGCTGATCGGCTGGCGGGCATTTTCTGAAAGGTAACCGATGCGACTTTTGCTTGCCGCGCTTTTGCTGGGCGCCAGTCCCGCGCTGGCCGACTGGTCCGACACCCTGGCCGAGGCGCGTGGCCAGACCGTCTATTGGCACGCCTGGGGCGGCGATCCGCGCACCAATGATTTCATCGCCTGGGCCAGCACCCAGACCGAGGCGCGCTATGGCGTGACGATCGAACAGGTAAAGCTGACCGACACCGCCGAGGCGGTCGCCCGTGTGCTGGCCGAACAGGCGGCGGGGCAGACGACGGGCGGCGCGGTCGACCTGATCTGGATCAACGGGCCGAATTTTCTGGCGATGAAAGAGGCCGGGCTGCTGCACGGGCCCTTCGTGGCCGATCTGCCCAATGCGCGCTTCGTCGATCTTGGCCCGGATGCCCCGGCCTCGGTCGATTTCACCGTGCCGGTCGAGGGGTATGAAAGCCCGTGGCGGCTGGCGAAATTCGTCTTTGCCCATGACGCCGCGCGCGTGCCAGAGGTGCCCGCGACGATGGCGGGGTTTGTGGACTGGGCGGCGGCGCATCCGGGGCGGATGACCCACCCGAACCCGGCCAATTTCATGGGCGCGAGCTTTCTGAAACAGGCGCTGGTCGAACTGGCGCCCGATCCGGCTGTGTTGGCGCAGCCGGTGACCGATGCCGCCTTTGCCGCGCAGACCGCGCCGCTTTGGGCCTGGTATGACGCGCTGCGCCCGAATCTGTGGCGCCAGGGCACGGCCTTCCCCGAGAATGAGAGCGTGCAGGCGCAGCTGCTGGCCGATGGCGAGGTCGACGTGGCGATGTTCTTCGATCCCGCCGCGCCTGCCGCGCTGATCGAGCAGGGCATCCTGCCTGACACGGTGCGTGTTTTCACCCCCGAGGCGGGCAGCATCGGCAACATTTCCTTCGTGGCGATCCCGTTCAACGCGGCCCACCGCGCAGGGGCCGAGGTGGTGGCCGATTTCCTGCTCGAACCGGCGACGCAGGCGCATATGCAGGATGTCACCGTCCTGGGCAGCTATGCGGTGCTGGACCCGGCGCGGCTGGATGCCGATGCGCAGGCCCTGTTTGACGCGCTGCCCACCGCGCCCGCCTTGCCCGCGCTGGCCGATCTGGGCCCGACCCTGCCCGAGCCGCACGCCAGCTGGATGACCCGCCTGACGGCGGAATGGGCGGCGCGCACCGCGCCGTGACCGGGCTGCGGGTGGCCCTTCTGCTGCTGATCGGCGCGCCGGTGGGGCTGGGCGCCGGGCTGACAGCGCTGGCCGCCTTGGGCTGGCAGCCCGGGTTGGGCGGGGATCTGTCGCTGGCCGGGTTTGCGCAGGCGCTGGCCCTGCCCGGGATCGGGCGCAGTGTCTGGCTGACGCTGGTCACCGGGTTGGGGGCGACGCTGATCGCGCTGGCGCTGTCGGTGCCGCTGTCGGGCTGGCTGATCGGGCGGGCGGGGGCGGCGCGGGTGCTGGCGCCGCTGTTGGCGGTGCCGCATGCGGCGCTGGCGCTGGGGCTGGCGTTCCTGCTGGCCCCCTCGGGCTGGATCGCGCGTCTGCTGGCGGTGCCGCTGGGTTGGGGTGTGCCGCCCGCCTGGCCCTTGCCGGGCGATCCCTGGGGAGGGGCGCTGATCGTCGGACTGGTGTTGAAGGAGGTGCCGTTTCTGCTGCTGGTCACGCTGGCCGCGGCGGCGTCGCGCGATGTCGCCGCCGAAATGGCCGTCGGGCGCAGTCTGGGCTATGCCCCGGGGCGGGTCTGGGCGCGGCTGATCTGGCCGCAGCTTTACCCCGCGCTGCGTCTGCCGCTGTTCATTACCCTGTCGTTTTCGCTGTCGGTCGTGGATATGGCGCTGATCCTTGGTCCGTCGCATCCCCCCACGCTGGCAGTGCAGATCCTGCGGCTGCTGATGGCGCCCGATCTGGCGCTGCGGGTGCCCGCCTCGGCACTGGCGCTGGTCTTGCTGGGGCTGATCGCTGGGGTGGTCGCACTGTGGATCGGAGCTGAACGGGGCGTGGCGTCGCTGGGGCGGCACATGGTGCGCGCCGGGCGGCGGGGGCGGGCGTGGCCCGGATGCGCCGCCGCAGGCGCGGCTTTGGGGGCCGGGCTGCCGCTGCTGGCGCTGGCGGGGCTGGCGCTGTGGTCCGTTGCCGGGCGCTGGACCTTCCCGCAGCTTTGGCCGGAAGGCCCGAGCCTTGCACGCTGGGGTCGGGTCGATTGGTCCGTGCTGGGCACGACACTGGGCCTTGGCGTGACGGTCACCGCGCTGGCGCTGGCCCTGGCAGTGGCCGTGCTGGAGGCCGAAGACCGCGCCCGCCGCCCTCTGCGGCTTGGGGCGCTGATCGTGCTGCCGCTGCTGCTGCCGCAGATCGGGTTCCTGCAGGGGCTGACCAGCGGCTTTCTGGTTCTGGGCCTTCCGCCGGGGCCTTGGGCGGTGATCTGGGCCGAGCTGTTGTTCGTCTTTCCCTATGTGCTGCTGGCGCTGGCCGGGCCGTGGCGCGCGCTCGACCCTGCGCATCTGCGCGCGGCGGCTGGCCTTGGCGCGGGGCCCTGGCGTGTCTTGGGACGCATCAAACTGCCGCTTTTGCAGCGCCCGCTGATGGTGGCGGCGGCGATCGGTTTTGCCGTGTCGGCGGCGCAATATCTGGCGGTGCTGCTGCCCGGCGCGGGGCGTGTCGCGGTGCTGGCGACCGAGGCGGTGACGCTCAGTTCCGGTGCCGACCGGCGGCTGGCGGCGGTCTATGGCCTGCTGCTGGCGCTGCTGCCGCTGCTGGGATTTGCCGCGGCGTTGGTCGTGCCGGACTGGCAGGCGCGTGATCGGCGGGGGGCGGGCGATGGCTCTTGAACTTCGCGATGTGACGATCGCCGCCCCGGGGGCAGCGCAGCCGCTGTTCGCGCCGATTGGTCTGCGGATCGCGGCGGGGGAGGTGCTGGGGGTGGGCGCCCCATCGGGTATGGGGAAATCAAGCCTGATCGCGGCTATCGCCGGGCATCTGCCGCCCGGGTTCACGCTGCACGGCCAGATCGCGCTGGAGGGCCGTGACCTGCGTGCCCTGCCGGCCGAGCGGCGCGGCGTCGGCGTGATGTTCCAGCAGGCGCATCTGTTCGCGCATCTGTCCATTGGCGACAATCTGGCGCTGGCCCTGCCGCCCGGTGTGCGCGGGCCCGCGGCGCGGCAGGCGGCGGTGGCGCAGGCGCTGGAGCGCGCCGGGCTGGCCGGGATGGCGGCGCGCGCGCCGGCCCGCCTGTCGGGCGGGCAACGGGCCCGGGTGGCGCTGATGCGGGCGCTGCTGGCCGCGCCACGGGCCTTGCTGCTGGACGAGCCTTTCGCCGCGCTCGACCCGGGCTTGCGGGCCGAGATGCGGGGTTTCGTGATGGGCCACCTGCTGGCCGCGCAGATCCCCGCGCTGCTAGTCAGCCACGATGCGTCAGATCTGGCCGCCTGTGCGCGGACCCTTGCCTTGCGCCCGTTTGACACAGTCTGAAGGGTTGTCGCACGGGCGCGGGGACGATAGGTCTGCAGCACGCTGTCTGGGACGATCACATGCCTGTTGCTTCTTATCTTCGTCGCACGCTTGCCGGGCTGAGCCTTCTGGCCGTGGTGGGGGCCTGCGTGCCATCCGAATTGGGCCGTGTGCCCGCGTCGAACCGTATCACCGTGGCGGACGGGACGCTGACGCTTGTCGCGCCGCGCGGCTATTGCGTGGACCCGGCCTCGACGCGCGACACCGCCGAGGGTGCCTTCGTGCTGTTTGGCACTTGCGCGGCGATCTCGCGCGATCCGAACGCACCGCGCCCGGCCTATCGTGCGCTGCTCAGTGCGACGCTCGGCCCGCGGACCACGGAACCGATGGCCGCACGATTCGCGGGAATGGAGGGATTCTTCCGTTCGGAACCGGGGCGCGCCGCGCTGGCCCGATCCGGGCAGGCCAAGGATGTGACGATCGAGAAGGTCACGCGCAAGGGTGATCTGCTGCTGCTGAAGATCAATGACCGTTCGGCGCCGCAATCGGTGCCGGTCGCGGCGCGCTACTGGCGGGCGATCGGGCAATTCGGCGGGCATGTCACGGCGCTGTCCGTGATGCCGCTGCAGGCCGTGCCGCTGGACGATTCCGCGCAGATCGATCTGTTGCAAAGTTTTGCCAGCGCGACGCGCGCGGCCAATTGACCCAACCGGCCGCGCCCGGTGCAAAAAATCCGGGCGTGGGGCAAGACTCTGAAAAGAAATCGCTTCCAGGCCCTTTCGCTTTAGTGGAAACGAAACGATAACGGGATACTGTTTCTGGAATGGTGACGATTGCTGGGGTGCCCGGGGTCCGATGACGAAAATGCAGAATTCCTTTCTGGACCGGCTGGTGCAGCGGCGCGCGTTGTCGCGTTGGTCGCGCGCGGCACGGCTGGCCGAGAAGCTGGAGCTGGGGGATCTGGATCAGTTGCGTCTGGACGCCCGAGAGATCCGGCGCGAGGTAGACCGCGTGCTGTTCGTGGCCGAAAGCCGTCTGGCAGTGCCGGTGATCGGGGCCGATACCGTGGTGCGCCCGCTGGGCTGTGACTGGGCCTGGCGCCCGGAATTGTGGCGTGGCCCGGTTGTGCCGCAGGGCATGGCGGCGGCGCAGAGCCAGGCGAAGATGGGCGGCGAGGTCACGCTGTTTCACGACTGCCAGACCTCGGAACTGACGCTGCGCCAGATCCGCAACACCCGGGCCGAGGATGGCGCGCCCTTCGGGTTGCGGATGGATGTGTTCCGCTTCGACGGTTCGTTCCTGTCGCTGGTTCTGGACCTGCCCGAGGCGGCGGTGCGGGGGCTGCGGCTGACCCATCTGATTCGGCTCGATCTGCAGGTCGAACTGGAAAAGCCGCTGGAAATCTTTTGCCGGCTGAACGTGAAGCACGGCCCCAACACCGAACAACTGGTCCGCGAATTGCCGCTTTATAAGGGCGAGACATTCGTGGAATTCGATCTGGCCTATAGCAAGATGAACGAAAAGCGGATCGAGAAGGTCTGGGTCGATCTGATCTTCGAAGGGCCGCAGATGAACCAGATCGTGCTGCGCGATCTGACCTTTGCGCGGCATCCGCGCGCCGAGATCTGAGAGGAAGATGATGCTGGAAACGTCGCGAATCCGGGCCGGGCGCTGGGAAGGGATCGTGGTTTCCCCCGAGGAGCCGACGCTGGAAGTGGTGCATCTGGAACAGCCCCTGGCCGGGCTGGAGGTTGCGGCGCAACATCAGGGGAAGTGGCGGCTGAGCTTGCCGATCCCGGCGGAAATCCTGTCCGACGGGGTGCAGACCTTCCTGTTGCGTGACACTGGCACGGGCGAGGTTCTGGGCCGGTTCACCATCGTTACCGGGGTGCCGCTGGAAGATGACATCCGCGCCGAGGTCGACCTGCTGCGCGCCGAACTGGACCTTCTGAAAAAGGCGTTCCGGCGCCATTGCGTCGAAACCGAGGCCAAGGGCGAGGCCTGAGCCGCACCGACGGGGCATTGCCCCGCCGGTTTTGCCGGGGGTGGGGTCAGAGCACCGCGCCCAGCCGGGTGCCCTGATCAATCGCGCGTTTCGCGTCCAACTCGCCCGCAACATCGGCGCCGCCGATCACATGCGGCGTGCGGCCCGCGGCGATCAGCTGATCGGCCAGCCCGCGGTCGGACAGCTGACCCGCACATAGCACCACGGTATCGGCGGCAATCAGCGTCGGGTTTTCCCGCGCGGCCCCGAAGCTGACATGCAGGCCGTCCGCGTCGATGCGTTCGTAATTCACCCCGCCGATCATCTTGACGCCCTTCGCCTGCAGCGCGGCGCGGTGAATCCAGCCGGTGGTCTTGCCCAGCCGACGCCCCGGTTTTTCGGGCTTGCGTTGCAGCAGCGTGACCTGGCGCGCGGGCGGTTCGGGCTGCGGCGCGGCCAGACCGCCCGCCGTCTGCGCCGGATCGCCCACGCCCCATTCGCGCATCCATTCTGCCGGGTGCAGGGTCGGACTGTCGCTGACGGTCAGGAATTCCGACACGTCAAAGCCGATGCCCCCTGCGCCGACCACGGCCACGCGCGGCCCCGCCGTGACGGTGCCGTTCAGGATGTCGATATAGCTGACCGCGCGTTCCTGCCCGGGGATGCCCGGATCGCGGGGGGTGACGCCGGTCGCGATCACCACCTCGTCGAACCCGGCCAGCGCCTCGGGCGTGGCGTCGGTGTTCAGCCGCAGGGTGACGCCCGCGCGCTCCAGCATCGTGGCGAACCAGGTGGTGAGGCCGTGGAATTCCTCTTTCCCGGGCACCTGCCTGGCCAGCCGCAACTGGCCGCCCACCTCGGGCGCGCGGTCGAAAAGGGTCACCGCATGGCCGCGCCCGGCGGCGGTGATCGCGGCGCTCATCCCCGCGGGGCCGGCACCGACCACGGCAATGGTTTTCGGCGTCGTCGTGGGGCGCAGCACAAGTTCGGTTTCAAACGCGGCGCGCGGGTTGACCAGACAGGTCGAGATCTTGCCCGAAAAGGTGTGATCCAGACAGGCCTGGTTGCACGCGATGCAGGGCGCGATTTCGTCGGCGCGGCCCTCGGCGGCCTTGGCCACGAAGTCGGGATCGGCCAGGAAGGGGCGCGCCAGGCTGACCATATCGGCCTGACCGCTGGCCAGAATATCCTCGGCCACCGCAGGCGTGTTGATCCGGTTCGAGGTGATGACCGGAATGCCGACCTCGGGACGCAGCCGGGCGGTCAGCCAGGTGAAGGCCGCGCGCGGCACCGATGTGGCGATGGTCGGCACCCGCGCCTCGTGCCAGCCGATGCCGGTGTTCAGGATCGAGGCGCCCGCCGCCTCGATCGCGCGGGCCAGGGTCACCACCTCGTCCCAGGTCGAGCCATCCGGCACCAGGTCGATCAGCGAAATGCGATAGATCACGATGAAATCGGGGCCGACGGCCTCGCGCACGCGCCGCACCACCTCGACCGGCAGACGCATGCGGTTTTCATAAGCGCCGCCCCAGCGATCCTCGCGCTTGTTGGTGTGGCGCACCAGGAACTGGTTCAGGAAATATCCCTCGGACCCCATCACCTCGACCCCGTCATAGCCCGCTTCGCGGGCACGCACGGCGGCGGTGACGATATCGGCGATCTGCTTTTCGATGCCCTCTTCGTCCAGCGCGCGCGGGGCGAAGGGCGATATCGGCGATTTGACGGCACTGGCCGACACGCAGTCGGGGCCGTAGGCATAGCGCCCGGCATGCAGGATCTGCATCGCGATGCGCCCGCCCGCATCATGCACGCGGTCGGTAATCATCCGGTGATTGGCGATGTCCTGCGCGGTGAACAGGCCCGCAGCCCCCGGAAACACGCCGCCTTCGCGGCTCGGCGCCATGCCGCCGGTGACCATTAGGCCGACGCCGCCGCGCGCGCGGGTGGCATAGAATTCGGCGACACGGTTCCAGTCGCCGGTCTCTTCGAGATTGGTATGCATCGAGCCCATGAGCACGCGGTTTTTCAACACGACATGCCCCAGATCGAGCGGGGCGAGCATATGCGGATAATAGCTCATGGTTTCCTCCCTTGGCTGGCGTCAAGGTGACGCGCGCGGCAGCGCATGTCACGTCAAACGCGGCGTCATGGGGGAAACCGGCAGGCAGCCATTCACGCAACAATCGTTTCCCGACGCAGGCCAACCGTCGCAATTCCCCGGTATTGTCCCCCCGTGGCCCCATTTGCGCCCGATTTGGCCCCGAAAGCTTGGAGACAGAAAGACTGTTATGTTCCCGAAGGGTGTACAATGGACCGCCTTACCGAAATGGAAGCCTTCGCCACCGTTGTGGATCAGGGCGGCTTCACCGATGCTGCAAAGAAGATGGGGATCTCGAAATCCGCCGTTTCCAAACATGTATCGGCGCTGGAGGCCCGTCTTGGCGCGCGTCTTTTGAACCGCACCACGCGCCGGGTGTCCCCGACCGAGATCGGGCTGGCCTATTACGACCGCGCGCGCCGCGTTCTGAACGATGCGGGCGAGGCCGACGCGCTGGTGACATCAATGCAGGTGGCGCCTTCGGGCCTGCTGCGGATTTCCGTGGCCACTGATTTCGGCGTCAACCTGTTGTCGCCCGTGCTGGGGGATTTCCTGCAGGAGTTTCCTGAAATCAATGTCAACATGGTACTGAACAACCGCTATGTCGAATTGATTTCCGAAGGCTTCGACATGGCGATCCGCGTAGGCGATCTGGAAGACAGCACGCTGCGGGCGCGCAAGCTGACCGAAACGTCGCGCCGGATGATCGCCTCGCCGCATTATTTCCAGAAATACGGCCGCCCGCTGAAGATTGACGATCTGAACGAGCACAAGCTGCTGCATTATTCGAACCAGTCGGCAGGCAATGTGTGGAAGATCACCGCGCCGTCCGGCGAACGGCGGCAGGTGCGGTCTGCCGGGTGGCTGACGGTCAACGACGGCCAGTCGCTGCTGCATGCCGCGATCGCCGGGCTTGGCATCGCCTATCTGCCCAGCTTCCTTTATGCCGACGCGATGAAGCAGGGGCTGGTGGAAGAGGCAATCCCCGATCTGCCGATGGAGACGCTGGGGATTTACGCGGTCTATCCGCCCGGGCGGTTCACCCAGCCCAAGGTGCGCGCGTTCATCGACTTCCTGGCCCAGACCTTCGCCGACAAAGGCCCTGACAACTGGTAAGTTTCCCTCTTGGTGGGCCTTTCCGTCGGGCCCGTCAGTCCTGGGTCGAGGTGATAATCACCTCGACCCGTCTGTTTTTTGCGCGGCCTTCGGGCGTCTGGTTGCTGGCGCGTGGCGCCAGCCAGCCGGCGCCTTCGGCGCTGATCTGCGCGGGCGTCACGCCGTAATCGGCAATCAGCCGCGCGCGCACCGCCGCGGCACGTTTCTGCGAAATCGCGATATTGCCCGCCAGACTGCCCTCGGTATCCGTGTGGCCCACCAGGGCAATGCGCATCTCGGGGCGGGTCGACAGGTAATCGGCCAGGGCGCGCAACGATTCGAACTCGGCCGGTTCCAGCTCGACCTTGCCGCTTTCGAAGATCAGATCTTCCAGCACCGCCGCGCCATTGGCCTCCAGCGTCGGGCCGAGCCCCGGGGCAGGGGCGGGCGCCGGCAAGGGGCTGTCGGGCTGCAACGGGTTCGAGGGCTGCGCGGTGGAAATGGCCTGCGCACTCAGCGTGGTCAGATGCACAAACCCCGATTCCGATGAACGGCTGACCGTCAGGGCCAGAAATTCGGCGCCGCGGCTGGCGGCGAGATAGCGGAAATCGCCCAGATCGACATGCATCTCGGGTTCGGGCAGCAGATCCAGCGCATAGCGGAAGTCGAACCCGCCACAGCTGTCGGTTTCGCATTCATAAAGCGGCAGATAGCCCGCCGCGACGATCTGTTCGCGCAGATCCGCCAGGATCTGCAACGTCGTCATCTGATTGGCGCGCAGCCGCCACGCGCTGTCGGCGCGCACGCCTTCCAACTGCCGCCGTTCGCCACCGCCCGCGTGCCAGGGGCCGGTCAGCAGGTCATAGCTGGTGGCGGGGTTGGTGGCATGTGCGCTCAGCCCCGCGCCCTGCGGCAGGGTCAGTTCGGGCGGAGCGGCCAGCGTGGGGGTGGCCAGCGCAAAGATCAGGGCGGCGATTGCGGCGGGCCGCCTCATGCCTGCGGCTCGCGGCGGTAGTGATAGTGACACAGCGGTTGCATCCCCAGCCCCTGATACAGCGTATTGGCCCCGGCATTGGCGCGGGTCACGACCAGTGTCATCTGCGTGGCGCCGTTTTCATGGGCCCAGCGGGCGGCCTCGAACATCATGGCGCGGGCCAGTCCCTTGCGGCGCATTTCGGGCAGCACGGCCAGGGCGTGCAGCATCGCGATGCCGTTGTGAATGCCGACAAAGGCGGCACCCGCGGCGCGGTCTTCCTTGCGGCCAAGGACGCAGCATTTCGGTGCGGGCGCGCGGTCCATCACCGCCTGTCGCGCGGGGCCGACCCCGCAATCGGCCCACAGATCGCGGGCGATGCGCAGCGGCGGCCAATGTGCGAAAGCGGTGACCGGGGGCACCTCGCCCAGCAGTTCGGCGACCGGCGCGGCATAGATCACCACCGGGTCGAACAGTTCGAATCCGCGCGCCTCCAGGTCTGCATCAAGCGCGTCTTCCCCCGGGCGCAGCATGAATTTCGGCTGTTGCCCCAGGATGCGTTGGGCCGCGATGGCGGCGTCGGGGTCGGCTTGTTCCAGCGGCACCTCAAGGCTGGCGCAACTGACGCGCGATCCGCCGCCACGGCCCTCGCGCACAAGAAAGCCGCCCGCTTGACGGGTGCTGGCGGCGGGCCAGGTGGCGTCGATCACCTCGAAGATCGGATCGGTCATTTGCCCTCCGGGAAGGCGGCTTGCAGGGCGGCGTGGCCGGCCGCGACCTGTGCGGGATCGGTGCCGCGCACCACCAGGTTGGTGCCATAGACCCCGTCCTGCACGAAAGGATACGACCCGAAGCTGAGGTCCGGGAACTGCCCGACGAGCCCGCGCAGATCGTCGGCGATCGAGGCCTCGGCAACCATCACCTGCCAGGTGCGGCTGATCAGCGGCGCCCCGCCGGTCAACCCGGGCAACAGCCCCGCGACCATGGCCTGAAATATGTTCGGCACCCCCGCCATCACATGGCAATTCCCGACCGAGAACCCCGGCGCGCCCGACACCGGGTTGTCGATCAGCCGCGCGCCTTCGGGGATGCGGGCCATGCGCAGCCGCGCGGCCGTGAACTCGACCCCGCGCGCCGCGTAATGTGCTGCCAGGATCGCGCGGGCGTCCTCGCGCACGTCGATCGTGCGTCCGAAGGCCTCGGCCACGGCATCGGCGGTGATGTCGTCATGCGTCGGTCCGATCCCGCCCGAGGTGAACAGATGATCGTGACTGCCAGCCAGTTCGCGCACCGCAGCGACGATGGTCTGGTGATCGTCCGAAATCACCCGGATCTGGCGCAGGTCGATGCCGACCTTGACCAGTTCGCCAGCCAGATGATGGGCGTTGCCCTCGCGGGTGCGGCCGGTCAGGATTTCATCGCCGATAATCAGGATTGCTGCGGTCGGATTGGGCATCGGGGGGCCTCCTTTGCGCCAAGGTATAAGCCGGGCTGCGGGCACGGGGAAGCCCGGCTCTGGCCAAGCCGCAGTTTTGTGACTATCTAGAGGCCCATGTTAGCAGGAGAAAGCGCGTGGAAGAGAACCGTGGCCGTGTGACCAAGGATGGCATCCGCATTTACGAGGCCGCCGATTTCGAAGGGATGCAGGCTGCCGGGCATGTGGCCGCACGCATTCTGGACGAGGTTGCGCCGCTGGTCGCGCCGGGTGTGACGACCGAAACGCTGGACGATTTCATCCGCGACCGGGTGACCGAACTCGGGGCGAAATCGGCTACTATCGGCTATCGTGGCTACAAGCATGCTTCGTGCATCTCTGTGAACCATGTGGTCTGCCATGGCATCCCCGGCGGCAAGGTGCTGAAGGATGGCGACATCCTGAACATCGACGTGACGGTCATTCTGGACGGCTGGTATGGCGATACCTCGCGGATGTATGTGGCCGGCAACCTGAGCCGCAAGGCCGAGCGGCTGATCCAGGTCACCCATGACGCGCTGATGATCGGGATCGAGCAGGTCCGCCCGGGCAATACCTTCGGCGACATCGGCCATGCGATCCAGCAATTCGTCGAAGGCCACCGGATGAGCGTCGTGCGCGATTTCTGCGGCCACGGTCTGGGCCGGGTGTTCCATGCGCCGCCGAATGTGCTGCACTATGGGCGCAAGGGCTCGGGCGCGGTGCTGGAGGAAGGCATGTTCTTCACGATCGAACCGATGGTGAACCTGGGGCGGCCCGAAACCAAGGTGCTGGCCGACGACTGGACCGCGGTCACCCGCGACAAGTCGCTGAGCGCACAGTTCGAGCATTCGGTGGGCGTGACCGCCGATGGCTGCGAGATCTTCACGCTGAGCCCGGCCGATCGCTTCCACCCGACCTGGGGCTGAGGCCCGGCGCGCCGGGGGCTGTCTGCCCCCGGACCCCCGAGGATATTTGCGCCAAGATGAAGGGATCAGAGCCCCAGCAGGGCGGGGACCTGATCCATCGTGCCAAACAGCTCGGCCCCTTCGGCGGCTAGGCGCGGGTTGGGGCCGTGCGGGGCATAGCCCAAACAGCGCATGCCCGCGGCGCGGGCTGCCCGCGCGCCCGTCGCGCTGTCTTCGATCACCACGCAGCGGGCGGGATCGGCCCCCAGAACCCGCGCGCAATGCAGGTAAAGGTCCGGGCGCGGCTTCGGGCAGCCCAGATCCTGCCCCGAGAACATCAGCCCGTCGAGCCGCGCGCGAATGGCCGGGTGCTGGCCCAAGGTCGCCTCCATCTTGGCCATGCGCCCGTTGGAGCCGACCGCGAAGGGAATGCCTGCCGCATCCAGCCGCTGCAGCAGTTCAGGGACGCCCGGCATCAGGGGCGTGCCCGCCCGCAGCCGGTCATAGAGCCGCGTGTAATAGGTTTCGACCCAATTGTCGGGCAGGTCGGCCCCAAGCTCGCGGCCGGTGCGGGCCACGCCCTCGATGGTGCCGCCGATGAACAGCGCCTCCAGCTCGGGAATCGTGCGGGTGACGCCATGGGCCGCGAAATCGGACTGGATCAGCGCGAAGGTCGCGGGTTCGCTGTCGACGAGCACCCCGTCGCAATCAAACAGGACGGCGGCGGGTTTCATGCCGGCATCCGTGCCAGGGTGACGAGCGTGTCGCCGTATTTGCGCTGGTCGATCTGTTCCAGGGGCGCGGGCACGGTGGGGGCGGTGTTTTCCTCCCACACGACTGTGGCGCCGGGGGCGACCCAGCCGTTTTGCAGGCACGATGCCAGCGCGCGTTCGCCCAGGCCAAGACCATAGGGCGGGTCCAGGAAGATCAGGTCGTAGCCCGCGCCCCGGCAGGGCCCCATGTTGGTGGCATCGCGGCGCCACACATCGGTCACGCCCATCGCGCGCATCTTCTCGATATTCTGCCGCAACAGCGCGCGGGCCGCCATGCCGTCATCGACAAAGGCCACGCGGGCGGCGCCGCGCGACAGCGCCTCGAGCCCGAGCGCGCCGGTTCCCGCAAACAGGTCGAGCACCCGCGCGCCGGGCACAGGATTGCCATGCGTGCCGTTGATCAGCAGGTTGAAGATGCTTTCGCGCACCCGGTCGGTGGTGGGGCGCAGATGCGCCTGCGCATCACCTTCGCCCACATCGGCCAGTTTCAGCCCGCGCTTGTCGCCGCCGATGATCCTCATGCCATCAGCGCCTTCAGTTCGGTTGCGGGATCGGCGATCTGCGCGGCGGTCACGGGTTTGCCCGCCTCGATCAGCCGCTTGCCGATCATGTAGGCGCGCGGATCGTTCAGCGCATCGACTGCGATCAGCTGGCCCGCGCGGAAATACCAGAAGCTTTGCCCCGCACCGCCGCCTTCGCCCGCCCGCGCGACGACCTGATCGTAGCCGGTGTTCAGCCCGGCGATCTGCAGCTTCATGTCGAACTGATCCGACCAGAACCAGGCTTTCGGCGCATAATCGCGCCCGGCGCCGAGCATGTTGGCGGCCACCAGCTCGCCCATGTCGATGGCATTGCCGACCGATTCGATCCGGGCCGGGCGGCCGTTCAGCGGGAAGGCCGCGCAATCGCCCGCAGCCCAGATCGCCGGGTCACTGGTGCGGCCCTGTGCATCCACCGCGATGCCGTTTTCAACGCGCAGCCCGGCGGCCTGCGCCAGCCCGGCTTCCGGCGTCACACCGATGCCGACAATCGCGAAATCGGCGGGAATGATGCGGCCATCGGCCAGTTCCGCGCCGGTCACGGCAGTATCGCCCAGCAGGCGTGCCAGCCCGACGCCTTCGATGATCTCCACCCCGTGCGTGGTATGCAGGGCACGGATCGCATCGGCGGTTTCGGCGCAGGCGACGCGGCCAAGGATGCGCGGGGCGGCCTCGATCAGGGTGACCTCCAGCCCCAGTTTGCGCGCGACGGCTGCGGCCTCCAGCCCGATATAGCCGCCGCCGATCACGACCAGCCGTCGCCCGGCCACGAATTGCGGCGCCATCGCATCGACATCGGCCAGCGTGCGCACCACATGCACCCCCGGCAGGTGCCCGCCGATAGCCTCGGGCAGCCAGCGCGGCGTCGCCCCGGTGCACAGCGCAAGCTGGTCATAGCCCAGCACCTCGTCGCCAATCCGCACTGTTTTCGCGGCACGGTCGATGGCGGTGACGCGGGTGCCGGTGCGCAGCGTGATGTCCTGCGCAGCCCACCAGTCATCGGCGCGCAGTGTCAGCCGGTCCAGCGGCATATCGCCCAGCAGATAGGCCTTGGACAGCGGCGGGCGCTGATAGGGGGGCACGGGTTCTTCGCCGACAATCGTCACCGCGCCGACATAGCCCAGACTGCGCAGCTTTGCCGCCATCGAGGCCGCCGCCTGACCGCCCCCCACAATTACGATGCCCGCCATCATATCCCCTCTGGTCCAAACTCCGCCCGACCCTATATCGTGCTGCGAACGATGTGCAACGCGACAGGGAGAGCAACATGAGTATTACGGTCGGAGACAAACTTCCCGGCGCCACGCTGCTGCATTTGGGGGCCGAGGGCCCCGAGGCGGTCAGCCTGGGCGACAAACTGGCAGGACGCAAGGTGGTGATCTTTGCGGTGCCGGGGGCCTATACCGGGGTTTGCACCACGGCCCATGTGCCCAGCTTCATCCGCACCAAGCCGAAATTCGATGCCAAGGGCGTGGACGAAATCATCTGTCTGGCGGTCAACGATCCCTTCGTGATGAAGGCCTGGGGCGAGTCGACCGGCGCCGCCGCGGCAGGCATCACCATGCTGGCCGATGCGGAATCGGCCTTTACCACCGCGATTGGCATGGATTTCAGCGCGCCGCCCGCCGGGTTGATCAACCGCTCGGCACGCTATGCGATGCTGGTCGAGGATGGCGTGGTCAAGGTGCTGCACCGCGAGGAAAGCCCCGGCACCTGCGAGGCGTCGGGCGGCGAAAGCCTGCTGGCCGCGATCTGAGGCGACTGGCCGGACGGCAAGGAAACGGGGCGCTTGCACAGGGCGCCCCGTTTTCGTGTCAGTTCGGGCGCTGCGCCGTGCTGGTGCCTTCAGCCGCGCGCGTGGGTTCGTAGATCACGGTTTGCGTCGGGAACGGGATGCCGATGCCCTCGGCGTCGAAGGCGGTCTTGATCGCCTCGTTCAGATCGCATTTCAGCGCCCACCAGTCGGGGCTGTCGGCCCAGACGCGGAACACGAAATTGACCGCGCTGTCACCCAGTTCCTTGACCTTCACGAAGGGCGCGGGCTCGGCCAGGACGCGGGGGTCCTGGTGGGCGATGCGTTCCAGAATTTCGCCCGCGCGTTTCAGATCGCTATCATAGGAAATGCCCACGGTCAGATCGACCATGCGGGTGGGATTGGCCGAGTAATTCTTGATCGCGGACGACCAGATGTCGGAGTTCGGCACGATGATCTGCAGCCCGTCGTAGGTGCGCAACTCGGTATAGAACAGCGAGATTTCCCTGACCGTGCCGGATTCGCTCCCGGCCTCGATGTAGTCGCCCACCCGGAACGGGCGGAACAGGATGATCATCACCCCCGCCGCCAGGCTCGACAATGCGCCCTGCAGCGCCAGACCAATCGCCAGACCCGCCGCCCCGATCAGCGCCACCAGCGACGTTGTCTGGATGCCGAAGCGGTTGAGAATGAAGATGACGCCCATCGCCAGCACAAGGTATTTGGCCAGATTGCCAAGGAACCCGAACAATGTGGGGTCCAGCCGCGGATGGCGTTGCGTCAGCCCCGAAATGCGCCGCCGCAGCCATCCCGACACCGCCAGCGTCACCAGCAGGATCACCAGCGCATAGACCACGTTTGCGGCCAGCAGCACGGCGGCGTTGATCCGTTCCTCCGTCAGCCAGCCATTCAACGTCGCAATTTGCGCAAGATCCATCCGTCTGTCCTTCATCCGTGAGTGAAAATTTTTGAAGTCAACGCGCGAACCGGCATTCGGTTTCCGAATATCCGGTATTACCGCCCCGATCCGGGGGACGGTGCGCGAAAGGGCCCGTCTTCGGTCAGCATCGCGATATCCTCGGCCACGGCGGCGCGTTCGGCGTCCAGATACTCGGCGACCGCCCTGCGCAGGCCCGAATGGCCGATCCAATGCAGCGAATGGGTGGCCACCGGCAGATAGCCGCGGGCGAGCTTGTGCTCGCCCTGCGCGCCAGCCTCGACCCGGCGCAGGCCCTGCGCGATCGCCCAGTCGACCGCCTGATGATAGCACAGTTCGAAATGCAAAAAGGCGTGATCTTCGACGCAGCCCCAGTAACGGCCGAACAGTGCCTCGCGCCCGATCAGGTTCAGCGCGCCCGCCACCGCGCGCCCGTCGCGTTCGGCGACGATCAGCAGCACATCGTCGCGCATATCGTGCAACGCGTCGAAGAAGGCCCGCGTCAGATAGGGCCGCCCCCATTTGCGCGCGCCGGTATCCTGATAAAACGCCCACATCGCCTGCCAATGCGCGGGGGTGATCGCATCGCCCGTCAGCGCGCGGATCGTGCCGCCGAAGCCCTGCGCGCGGGCACGTTCCTTGCGCAGCGCCTTGCGCTTGCGCGAGGACAGATCGGCCAGGAAGCCCTCGAAACTGTCATAGCCGCGATTGAGCCAGTGGAATTGCTGGCCCGTCCGGTGCAGAAAACCCGCAGCTTCGGCCAGTGGAACCTCGTCTGCGGCGCAAAAGGTGACATGGGCCGAAGACACCCGGGCCTGCCCGGCAATCTGCGCCATCCCGGCCAGCAGCACCGCGCGGCCCTCGGCCGCGTATCCGGGGCGGGTCAGCAGGCGGCGCCCGGTGACCGGGGTGAAAGGCACCGCACATTGCAGCTTGGGGTAGTAACGCCCGCCCGCGCGCTCGAACGCGTCGGCCCAGGCGTGGTCGAACACATATTCGCCCTGACTGTGTGTTTTCAGATACAGCGGCGCGACGGCGATCACCTCGCCGGCCTTGCGCGCCACGATCGGGCGCGGGTCCCATCCGGTGCCCGGCCCGACCGAGCCCGAGGTTTCCAGCGCGTGCAAAAAACGATGCGTGGTGAACGGGTCCAGCGCGCGGCCCTCCGCCGCTTCGGGGCAGGCGCAGGCATCCCATTGGGCGGCGGGAATATCCCCCACCGATGACAGCATGGTGATTTCGATCGTGTCCGTCATGCGCACCCCTTTTGGCCCAAGGTGGCGCGCCGCCCTGCGGCGTCAAGCGGGCAGGGCAGCCAGATATTGCTCGAAGGTAACATTGTCGGCCACGCGGCGCGCCTCGGCCTCGGCTGCGGGCGAGCGGATCGTCCAGCACAGCACCGCCGCCCCCTGCGCCTTCAGCGCGGCCACACGCGGGCTGCCCAGATCCGCAGCCTCATGCGAGATGAAGCAGGCACCGACCCGGTCATAATCGGGGATACCGGCCAGACGGGCGCGCACATCGGCGGGCAGCAGCGGCCAATCCTCCGCCCGGTAGGCCGAGGTCGTGAGCCCCACCGCAACCCCCGGCGCGGCGGCCCGAAACGCGGCCAGCGCATGCGGGTTGAAGGACATCACCGCGACCGGCCCGGCATAGCCTGCCAGTACGGCCGCCACCGCATGTTCCATCGGGCCGACGCCCGGCCCCATGGCGCCGTCCTGGTCCTTCAACTCGATCAGCAGCGGCACTTGCCCCGCGATGATCCCCAGCACTTCGGCCAGCGTCGGAATGCCGTCGGGCGCATCCAGCAGCCGGGTCGCGCCCAACTCCGCCGCGCTGCGCGCGCAGACGGGCCCGGCGATGCCGGTCAGACGCTTCAGGTCGTAGTCGTGAAACACCATCGGCACGCCATCGGCCGAAGGCTGGATGTCGACCTCGATCCCATAGCCTGCCGCCACAGCCGCCTGCACGGCGGCCCGGCTGTTTTCCGGGCGCCCCGCGGCACGGTCATGCAGCGCGCGATGTGCGATCGGCAGGCGCAGGAAATCGGGGTGCAGCATCAGGCGACCTCGAAGATCGCCTCGATTTCCACCGCCACACCCAGCGGCAAGGATGCCGCCGACACCGCCGAGCGCGCGTGCCGCCCGGCCTCGCCGAAGACCTCGACCATCAGGTCGGAACAGCCGTTGACGACCTTGGGCTGTTCGATGAATTCGGGCGTCGAATTGACAAAGCCCACCAGTTTCACCACCCGCACCACACGGTCCAGATCGCCAAGCGCGGCCTTGGCCTGCGCAATCAGCGACAACCCGCAGCGCCGCGCTGCCGCCGCGCCCTCCTCGGTCGCAAGATCTGCGCCAAGCTTCCCGGTAATCAACCCTTCTGCCGTGGCCGAAATCTGCCCCGACACGAACAGCTGATTTCCCGTGCGCACGAAGGGCACATAGTTCGCGGCCGGTGCGGGGGCGGCGGGCAGGGTGATGCCCAGCTCTGCCAGACGGTTCTCGATCTTTGCCATGAGGGCCTCCATCCTTGTCGCGCGGAGGCTAGGACTGCGCCGCCGCCCCTGCAAGCCCAAACCCTGTATTTCTCTCTGGTCGAAATATCCCGGGGGGGCCGCAGGCGGGGGCAGCGCCCCCTCGGCTCAAGCCACCAGCGCCTCGGCCCGTTTCAGATCGACCGAGACCAGTTGGCTCACACCCTGTTCCTGCATTGTCACGCCGAACAGCCGGTCCATCCGGCTCATCGTCACCGCGTGGTGGGTGATGATCAGGAAACGGGTGTCCGTGCGCCGGGTCATTTCGTCCAGCAGGTCGCAGAAGCGGGTGACGTTGGCATCATCAAGCGGCGCGTCCACCTCGTCGAGCACGCAGATCGGCGCGGGGTTGGCCAGGAACACCGCGAAGATCAGCGCCATCGCGGTCAGCGTCTGCTCGCCGCCCGACAGAAGCGACAGCGTGCTGAGCTTCTTGCCCGGCGGCTGGCACATGATTTCCAGCCCCGCCTCCAGCGGATCGTCGCTTTCGACCAGCTGCAGGTTCGCCGTGCCGCCGCCGAAGAGGTGGGTGAACAGCGTGCGGAAGCTTTCGTTGACCTGTTCGAAGGCGGTCAGCAGGCGTTCGCGCCCCTCGCGGTTCAGCCCCGAGATGCCCGCGCGCAGCTTGCGGATCGCCTCTTCCAGATCGGTCTTTTCCTGCACCAGCGCATCGTGTTCGGTCTGCACCTCGCGGGCGTCTTCCTCGGCGCGCAGGTTGACCGCGCCAAGCGCGTCGCGTCCGCGTTTCAGCCGCCCGACCTCGATTTCCAGATCCTCGGCCGAGGGCATCTGATCGGGGTCGGCATCCAGACTTTCCAGCAGGGTCTGGGGCGTCTGTTCGGTCTCGTCGGTGATCCGCTCGGCGGCATGCGCGACGGTTTCGCGGGCGGCTTCGACACGGGCTTCGGCGCGGGCGCGGGCTTCGCGCGCCTCGCCCGCCAGCCGCTCCGCGTCGCGTTCGGCGATCTGCGCCTCGCGCAGCGCGCCTTCGGCGGCGGCCAGCGCATCGGCGGCAGCGGTGCGGCGCGCTTCGGCCGTGTCGATCGCCTCGTTCAACTCGTCGCGTTTGGCGGCCAGCTCTTCGGGCACGGCCGCGGCTTCTTCCAGTTCGGCTTCGGTCTCCTCGCGCCGCGCCGCCAGCTCGGTCGAGCGTTTCTCGGCCGTCTCCAGCCGGTGCTTCCAGCCCGACAGCTCCTTGGTGACCTCTTGACGCCGCCGCAGCCGGGCCTCGCCCTCGCGGCGGATCTCGTCATGCGCGGAACGCCGGGTCAACATCGTGACCCGCGCCGCCTCGACCGCCATCTTCACCGCGTCCACCTCGGCGCGGGCGGCGTCCAGATCGGGCAGCGCGGCAAGCTGCCCCTCGGCCTCGCGCAGGGCCATCCGCGCGGCACTGGCGGCCTCGGCATGGCGGTTGACGGCCAGCCCCGCGCTTTCCAGTTTCGAGGCGCTGAGCGCGCGGTCAGCCTCGGCCCGGCTCAGTGCGCGTCCCGCCTCGGCCACGCGCTGATCGGCGGTGCGGCGCGCCTCGCGGGCACGGGCATCGGCGGCGCTGGCTTCGGCCAGCTGACGGGTCAGCATCTCATGCGCCTGCCGTGCGCCCTCGGCCCGGGCCGCGACATCTTCCAGATCGCGTTTCAATTCGACCAGGCGGTTCAGCTGTTGCAGCCGCAGCGCGGCGGCGGTGGGCGCATCCTCGGCCCCTGCGCGGAACCCGTCCCAGCGCCACAGATCGCCCGCCATCGACACCAGCCGCTGCCCGGGGGCCAGTTGCACCTGCAGCCGCGCGCCTTCGTCACGGTCGGCGACCAGCCCGATCTGCGCGATCCGGCGGGTCAGCACGGCGGGCACCTCGACATGGGCCGACAACGGTTCGACCCCCACGGGCAGGGGCTGGGCGGCGTCGTAATCGGGCAGCAGACCCCAGCCGGATTTCGCCGCGGCCTCAACCTCGGGCGCGCGCAGATCGTCGGCCAGCGCCGCGCCAAGGGCCGCTTCATAGCCCTTGTCGACCCGCACCCGATCCAGCAGTTGCTTGCCGGTCGCGGATTCACGCTCGACCAGCCGGGCCAGCGCGCTGACCTCGGCGCGCAGGGCCCCGGCCTCGCCCTCGGCCTCGGAGCGCATCGCCCGCGCGGCACTTTCGCGCGACTGGATCGCGGCGCGGGCCTCTTCGGCGGCGCCGAGGGCCTCTTCCGCGGCCTCGGCCATCTCCTGCGCTTCTTCCTGCGCGGTTTGCGCGGTCTCGAAGGCCTCGGCCGCGCGTTCCAGCGCCTCTTCTGCCTGCGCCGCGGCCTCTTCGGCACGCGCGGCTTCGGCTTCGGATTTCTCGGCGGTGGTGCGGGTGTCGGCCACCAGACGTTGCGCCGACTGGTGGCGCGCTGCCAGCCGCGCGACATCTTCGGTCAGCTCGCTCAGCGTCGCCTCGCGATCCTGCAGGACCGAAGCGGCCTCTTGCGCGATGTCCGAGGCGGCGGAAAGCTTGTCGTCATGCCCTTCGGCGGCCTTTGCCAACTGGCCCAGTTCCCATTCGAGGCGCGCGATGGTTTCGTCCGCGTCCCGGTTCAGCCCGGCCTCGCGCTCCATATCGCGATCCAGTTGCAGGATGCGGTTCTTCAGCGTCTCGATGCGCTGTGCGGCCTGCGTTTCCTGATCGGTCAGCTGATCGCGCTGCACCACAAGGCGCTGCAGGATCGCGCCCGCCACGGCCTCTTCCTCGCGCAAGGGCGGCAGGGCGTCTTCGCGCGTCGCCCGGTCCTTCGCGGCGGCGCGGGCGGTCAGTTCGGCCTGCGCGGCGGCCTGCACCCTGTCGCGGTGGCCGGCCTCTGCCTCGGCCCGGGCCAGATCGGCCTCGCGCCAGCGACGATACAGCAGCATCCCCTCGGCCCGGCGCAGTGCCTCGCCGATCTCGCGGTAGCGCGCGGCCTGGCGTGCCTGACGGCCCAGCTGCGCCAGCTGCGCGGCCAGTTGTTCGATCACGTCATCGACGCGCAGCAGGTTCTGTTCGGCGCCGTTCAGCTTCAGCTCGGCCTCGTGGCGGCGCTGATACAGGCCCGAAATCCCCGCCGCCTCTTCCAGAATGCGGCGCCGCGCCTTGGGCTTGGCGTTGATCAGCTCGGCAATCTGGCCCTGCCGCACCAGGGCCGGGCTTTGCGCCCCGGTCGAGGCATCGGCGAACAGCATCTGCACGTCGCGCGCGCGCACGTCCTTGGTGTTGACCTTGTAGGCCGAGCCAGCATCGCGGGTGATCCGGCGCACGATTTCCAGCGTGTCGCTGTCGTTGAACCCCGAAGGCGCCAGCCGTTCGGTATTGTCGATGCTGAGCGACACTTCCGCGAAATGGCGCGCCCCGCGCGTGGCCGCGCCCGCGAAGATCACGTCTTCCATCCCGCCGCCGCGCATCGCGGTGGGGCGGTTTTCGCCCATCACCCAACGCAGCGCCTCCAGCAGGTTCGACTTGCCGCAGCCGTTGGGCCCGACAACCCCCGTCAGCCCGTCGTGGATCACCAGATCCGTCGGGTCCACGAAGCTTTTGAAGCCATTGAGTCGCAGTCGCGAGAAGCGCAATAGCGGGCCTTTCCGATTCCGTTCGGGTTGACCTGCAAGTTTCGGGTGCAGGGCGGGGCGTGTCAACGCCGAACCCCATGATCTGGCGGAAGCGTGCCGCTTATCCACAAGATATGCGAGGTTTTCCCTTTTCGTATGGGGCGCGCGGCGCTAGTCTGAGCCCGTTTTCCGCAGGAAAGGAGCGACCCATGGTGCCCGCGCTTGCCATCGTCTTTCTGTTTCAACTGCTGGGCGAGGTGATCTCGCGTGCAGCGCATCTGCCCTTGCCGGGGCCGGTTTTGGGGATGGTCGGGCTGGTTGTGGCGCTGTCGCTCAGCCCGCGTCTGGGGGCGTTGATCCGGCCCACGGCGCAGGGGCTGCTGGCGCATCTGTCGCTGTTGTTCGTGCCCGCGGGTGTGGGGGTGGTGGCGCATCTGCCGACGCTGGCCAAATACGGCCCGGCGCTGGCGCTGGCGCTGGTCGTCTCGACCTTGGCAGCAATCATTGTGGGGGCGGTGATCTTCACCCTTGTCGCCCGCCTGACGCGGAGCCATCCCGATGACTGATGCCGCGCTGATCTGGTCCTATCTGGCCTCCAAACCGTTGTTGTGGCTGTGCGCCACGCTGTTCGCCTATTGGGCGGGCGATGCGGCGTTCCGCGCTTCGGGGCGCAGGCCGATTGCCAATCCGGTGATGATCGCGGTGATCCTGCTGGCGGTGCTGCTGTGGGCCACCGCGACGCCCTACAGCAACTATTTCGAAGGCGCCCAGTTCGTGCATTTCATGCTGGGCCCGGCGACGGTGTGTCTGGCGGTGCCGCTGCAGGCCAATCTGCGGCAGATCCGCCGCGCCGCGCTGCCGATTGCGGCGGCGCTGCTGGCGGGGTCGTTCACGGCGGTCTTCACCGCGCTGGCTATTGCCTGGGCCCTGGGGGCGGATGCGTCGCTGATGGCCTCGCTGGCGCCGAAATCGGCCACCGCGCCGGTTGCCATCGGGATTTCCGAGGCCCTGGGCGGCCAGCCCACGCTGACTGCGGTTCTGGTGCTGCTGACCGGGATGATCGGCGCGATCTTCGTCACGCCGATGCTGAATGCGCTGGGGCTGCGCGACTGGCGCGCGCGGGGCTTTGCCACCGGGGTTGCCGCGCATGGCATCGGCACGGCGCGCGCGTTTCAGGTACACGATACGGCAGGGGTCTTTGCCTCGATCGGGATGGGGCTGAATGCGGTGCTGACGGCGTTTCTGGCGCCGCTGGTGCTGCGGCTGTTTTTTTAGCCGCGCGTGCGCGGGGGACGCGGTTTGTAGACCGGCAGCTTCCACCCCCAGCGCAGCGATCCGGCGCGCAGCGCGAAGGTGACCGCGCCGCAGGCGATCAGCGCGGGCAGCCCGACAAAGCCCGCCGCCGTGACCAGCAGGGCCACCGCGGCCCCCGCAAAGGCGCAGCTGAGGTACAGTTCGCCCTGTTTCAGCGTCAGCGGCACCTCGTTGCAGACCACATCGCGCGCCAGCCCGCCGAACGATCCGGTCACCACCCCCATGATCAGCACGATCACCGGGCCGTGGCCCAACGTCATCGTCACCGCCACCCCCGCCGGCACCGCAACGGCCAGCGCGCAGGCATCCAGCCATAGCAGCGCGCGGTAGCGGCTTTCCAGCAGATGCGCGGTGAAGAACACCACGATGGCAGCCCCGGCGATCAGCACGATCAGATCGGGCCTGCCGACCCAGAACACCGGATCGCGCCCCAACAGCAGGTCGCGCAGCGTGCCGCCGCCGACCGCCGTCAGCGCGGCGATGAAGATGAATCCCACCAGATCCAGCTGCTGGCGCGAGGCGACCAGCGCGCCGGTCAGCGCGAAGATCAGCACCGAGGCATAGTCAAGGATCGCCCCCACCGGCAGACCTGCCAGCGCCGTGGCCCAGCCGCTCATTTCGCGCGCTTGAAGGGCGCCATCGCGGCGCGGGCCAGTTCATCGGCGCGTTCATTTTCGGCGTGGCCCGCGTGCCCCTTGATCCATTTCCACGTCACCTGATGGCGGGCCTGCGCCGCATCCAGCCGCTGCCACAGATCGACATTCTTCACCGGCTTGCGGTCGGCCGTTTTCCAGCCGTTCTTCTTCCAGCCGAAGATCCAGCCGGTGACGCCGTTCTTCACATAGGCGCTGTCGGTGGTGATGGTCAGCGCGGTGCCGCGGCTCAGCACCTCCAGCGCGTTGATCGCGGCCAGCAGTTCCATCCGGTTGTTGGTGGTGTCCGCCTCGCCGCCCGACAGCTCGCGCTCCTTGACGATGGTGTCGCCCTCCATCGCGCGCATCAGCACGCCCCAGCCCCCCGGGCCGGGATTGCCGGAGCAGGCGCCATCGGTCCATGCAAAGAGTTCGGGCATCGCAATTCCTTTCGTCAGAGCGCGCGTTATGCCCGCTCCAGCGCCAGCCGCAAGCCCAAGGCCGCGAAAGACGCCGCAAAGGCCCGCCGCATCCAGGCCATGACCGCCGGACGCCCCAGCACCGCCTGCCGCCCCGAGGCCGCCAGCATCGCATAGCCCACGAACACCGCAAACGTCATGCCCGCAAAGGCCAGCCCCAGACCCAGCATCACGCCGGTGCCGTCGGTGGGCGCCATGAACTGCGGCAGGAAGGCCATGAAGAACATCGGCAGTTTCGGGTTCAGAAGGTTCAGCAGGATGCCTCGGCGGACGATCTGCACCACCGGCTGCGGCGCGGCGGCGCTGATCTGCAACCCGCCGGTGCCGCGCAGCGTGCCCCAGGCCATCCACATCAGATAGGCCACGCCCGCATATTTCACCGCCTGAAACAGCACGGCCGAGCTGTGCAGCACCGCCGCCAGCCCCGCCATCGCCACCGCCATATGCGCCAGCGTCGCCACCGAACAGCCAAACGCCGCCCAAAGCCCGCCGCGCAGGCCCTGACCCAGCGTGACGGACAGGGTGTAGACAACGCCGATCCCCGGCGCGAGGCAGACGACAAAGGCGGTCAGCAGAAATTCGATACTCATGCAGGTTCCCTCAGAACGCGCGGGACCTTGAATTCGATGTCCTCGCGGGCGGTTTCGACCAGCTCGACAGTCAGATCGAAGCGATCGCGGAAGGCGTCGATCACCTCGTCGACCAGAACCTCGGGTGCGCTGGCCCCAGCCGTGACGCCGACCGAGGCGATGCCCTCCAACGCGCGCCAGTCGATATCGGTGGCGCGCTGCACCAGCTGGGCATAGCGGCAGCCCTGCGCCGCGCCGACCTCGACCAGTCGGCGCGAGTTCGAACTGTTCGGCGCGCCGATCACCAGAAGCGCGTCGATCTTGCCCGCGATCGCCTTGACCGCCGCCTGCCGGTTGGTGGTGGCATAGCAGATGTCTTCCTTGGCGGGGCCGACAATGGCGGGAAAGCGCGCCTGCAGGGCGGCGACGATCCCCGCGGTATCGTCGACCGACAGCGTGGTCTGGGTGATCCAGGCCAGCCGCGTCGGATCGCGCGGCGCCAGTGTCGCCACATCCTCGACCGTTTCAACCAGCAGCACCTCGCCCTCGGGCAACTGCCCCATCGTGCCCAGCACCTCGGGGTGGCCCGCGTGCCCGATCATCACCATCTGCAGGCCTTCCTCGGAATGCCGCTCGGCCTCGATATGCACCTTGCTGACCAGCGGACAGGTGGCATCGACATAAACCATCTGGCGCCGCGCGGCCTCGGCCGGCACCGATTTCGGCACGCCGTGGGCCGAAAAGATCACCGGGCGGTCATCGGGGCATTCGTCCAGTTCCTCGACAAAGACCGCGCCCTTGTCACGCAGGCTGTCGACGACGAATTTGTTGTGCACGATCTCGTGGCGCACATAGACCGGCGCCCCCCATTTCGCGATCGCCATCTCGACGATCTTGATGGCCCGGTCCACGCCTGCGCAAAATCCGCGCGGGGCGGCCAGATACAGGGTCAAAGAAGGTTTCATCGCGCGCTCCTTGCTTGCCCCAGACCTAATGCGCGCCCGCCCCGGCGTCCAGCCTTTGGCGGGCGTGGCAAGATGAGTATTTGGGCCAAGAAGAAATGCGGGATCTTCTTCTTGGCCGAAATACTCCGGGGGTGAGGCCCGGCACGGGCCGAGGGGGCAGCGCCCCTTATCCCGCCATCCCCATTGCCTGCGCTGTCAGCCAGGCAACGACGGCATAGCGCCCGGTCTTGGCGATGAACACCAGCGGTATGAAATGCCACAGCGAAATGCGCAGCACTCCGGTGATGAGGCACACGAGGTCGCCGCCCGGCGCCCAGCTGAGCAGCAAGAGCCACAGGCCCCAGCGTTCGAACCAGCGGTGTGCGCGGGCCATCTGTGCCGGGGTTGCGGGAAACCATTTGCGATCTTGCCAGCGCGTGACCCCACGGCCCAGCCCATAGGTGATCAGCGCGCCCAAGGTGTTGCCAACGCCTGCCACCGCGATCATCTGCCAGACGGGCACGTCCCCTGCGGTCTGCAATGCGACGAAGACGACTTCGGACTGCATCGGTATGGGCGAGGCGGCCAGCATCGCCGAAAAGAACAGCCCGATCAGCGAGGCGGTTTCGAGCATGCGAGGTCTCCAATGCAAAAGGGCGCGCGTCCCCGCGCGCGCCCTTCGCTACACATAGTCGGCAGATCAGGACTCTGCCACCCCTTCGCCGTCACGCGGTTCGCGCGGCGGGCGCCCGATCACATCCCGCAATGCGTCCAGTTCGATGAAGTTGTCGGCCTGGCGGCGCAACTCGTCGGCGATCATCGGCGGCTGGCTGCGGATGGTCGAGACGACAGAGACACGCACGCCCTGGCGTTGCAGGCTTTCGACCAGCGGGCGGAAATCGCCGTCGCCCGAGAACAGCACCGCATGATCGAGCCGCGGCGCCAGTTCCATCGCGTCGACGGCCAATTCGATGTCCATGTTGCCCTTGACCTTACGTCGCCCCATGGAGTCGGTGTATTCCTTGGCCGGTTTGGTGACCATCGCATAGCCGTTGTAGTGCAGCCAGTCGACCAGCGGCCGGATCGGGGAATATTCCTCGTTTTCCAACAGCGCAGTATAGTAGAATGCACGCACCAGTTTTCCGCGACGTTCGAATTCCTGTCGCAGCAGTTTGTAGTCGATATCGAACCCCAGCGCCTTGGCGGCCGCATAAAGGTTCGATCCGTCGATGAACAGCGCCAGCCGTTCGTCCTTGTAAAACATCAAATGTCCTTTCCCCCCCGGGCTCGTCTGGCAGCGTCGTTGAGTGGTTGACGCAGGTTAAAGAATGCCCAATTACGCCAGCGTGCCGTGTTTATGTCGCCTGACATAGCAAGGCAAAGCGGGCATGGGTATCTATCTTTATGTGCAACCACTCGATTTTGATTGCTTTGGGGGCCAATCTGCCTTCGCCCGTGGGATCGCCTGCGCAGACGCTGGTTGCCGCGCTTGCGATGTTGCCCGAGGAGGGGCTGCCGTTGCAGGCGATCAGCCGCTTCTACCGTTCGCCCGCCTTTCCTGCGGGGTCGGGGCCGGATTATGTGAACGCCTGCGCGGTGCTCGACTCGCGCCGCCTGCGTGGCAAGGATGCGGGGGCGGTGCTGGCGGCGCTGCATCGCGTCGAGGCGCGGCTGGGCCGCGTGCGGGGGCAGCGTTGGGGCGCGCGGCTGATCGACCTGGATCTTCTGGCGATGGGGCAGGCGGTGCTGCCCGATCCGGCGACGCAGGCCGCCTGGCGGGAATTGCCCCTGGCCGAGCAGATGGTGCGCGCGCCCGAAACCCTGATCCTGCCCCACCCGCGCCTGTCCGAACGCGCCTTCGTGCTGATTCCCCTTGCGGAAATCGCGCCGCAGTGGCGCCATCCGGCGACGGGGCAGAGTGTTGTGCAGATGCTTGACGCCCTGCCCGACGCCGAAAAAGCGGCCCTTGCGCCCTTTGTCGCGCCGTTTGGCGGGGAACAGCGCTTGTCAAGCCCGGACTGAGGGCCTAAATAGGCGCCTCACACCGCCCAAGTCTGACTGGAGTTGCCGATGGCCCGCGTGACGGTTGAAGATTGCGTTGACAAGGTTCCGAACCGCTTCGAGCTGGTGATGCTCGCGGCCCATCGCGCGCGCGAAATCGCCGCCGGTGCCCCGATCACCGTGGACCGCGACAATGACAAGAACCCGGTCGTTTCGCTGCGCGAGATCGCCGAAGAGACGCAAAGCGCCGATGATCTGCGCGAACGTCTGATCGAGAACAACCAGACCCAGATCGAGGTCGACGAGCCGGAAGACGACGCGATGTCGCTGCTGATGGGGGGCGAAACGGCGGATCGCCCGCGCGAAGACGACATGTCCGAAGAGCGCATGCTGCGCGCGCTGATGGACGCGCAGGGCCGCGAATAAGCTGACGGGGGCAAGCGAGCGCGAATGATCGACGTCGAAGACCTGATCGCGCTCGTTCGCAATTACAATCCGCGCACCAATGCCGACATGATCCGCCGTGCCTATGATTACGGGCGGCGGATGCATGACGGTCAGTTTCGCCATTCCGGCGAACCCTATTTCACCCATCCCGTTGCCGTTGCCGCGATCCTGACCGAACAGCGGCTGGACGATGCGACCATCGTGACCGCGCTGTTGCACGACACGATCGAGGACACGCGTTCGACCTATTCCGAGGTGACCGAACTGTTCGGAGCCGATATCGCGGAACTGGTCGATGGCGTGACGAAGCTGACCAATCTGCAACTGTCGTCCTCGGCCAGCAAGCAGGCGGAAAACTTCCGCAAGCTGTTCATGGCGATGTCCAAGGACCTGCGGGTGATCCTGGTCAAGCTGGCCGACCGGCTGCACAACATGCGCACGATCAAGTCGATGCGGCCCGAGAAGCAGGCGCAGAAGGCGCGCGAGACGATGGAAATCTTCGCGCCGCTGGCGGGCCGCATGGGCATGCAGTGGATGCGCGAAGAGCTGGAAGACCTGGCGTTCAAGGTGCTCAACCCCGAGGCGCGCACCTCGATCATCCGCCGTTTCGTCAGCCTGCAGAAGGAATCGGGCGATGTGATCCCCAAGATCACCGCCGACATTCGCGGCCTGCTGGAAAAATCGCAGATCGAGGCCGATGTGTTCGGCCGCGCCAAACGGCCCTATTCGATCTGGCGCAAGATGGAGGAAAAGCAGCTGGCGTTCTCGCGGCTGTCCGACATCTACGGGTTCCGCGTCATCACCCGGACCGAGGCCGATTGCTATGCCGTGCTGGGGCTGATCCATCAGCGCTGGCGCGCGGTGCCGGGGCGGTTCAAGGATTACATCAGCCAACCCAAGACCAACGGCTATCGCTCGATCCACACCACGGTGTCGGGGCGCGACGGCAAACGCGTCGAGGTGCAGATCCGCACCCGGCAGATGCACGAAGTGGCCGAGGCGGGCGTGGCGGCGCACTGGTCCTATCGGGACGGCGAACTGGCGGTGAACCCGTTTGCGGTCGATCCCGGGCAGTGGATTTCGCAACTGACCGAACGTTTCGGCGAGGGCGATCACGACGAATTCCTCGAGAACGTCAAACTCGAGATGTATTCCGATCAGGTGTTCTGCTTCACCCCCAAGGGCGATGTGGTCAAGCTGCCGAAAGGTGCCACGCCGATTGATTACGCCTACGCGATCCACACCCGGATCGGCAATTCCTGCGTCGGCGCCAAGGTCGACGGTATTCGCGTGCCGCTCTGGACCCGGCTGAAGAACGGCCAGTCGGTCGAGATCATCACCGCCGCGGGCCAGCGCCCGCAGGCGACCTGGCTGGACATTGTGGCGACCGGTCGTGCCAAGGGCGCGATCCGCAAATCCCTGCGCGAGGAAGATCGCGGGCGCTTCGTCAAGCTGGGCAGCGAACTGGCGCGGGTGGCGTTTGAACATGTCGGGCGCAAGGTGTCCGACAAGGCGCTGCGCACCGCAGCAAAAACCCTTGGGTTGGCCGACGAGATCGAACTGATGGCGCGGCTTGGCTCGGCCGAGCTGACCTCGCGCGAGGTGATCGAGGCGCTCTATCCCGAACTGGCCGCCAAGGGCCCCGAGATGATCGAGCCGACCCGCGCCGTTCTGGGGCTGGCCGCCGATCAGAGCTTCCGCCGCGCCAATTGCTGCCAGCCGCTGCCCGGTGAACGGATCGTCGGCATCACCTATCGCGGGCAGGGCGTGGTGATCCACGCCATCGACTGCCCTGCGCTGGAGGAATTCGAGGAACAGCCCGGCCGCTGGGTCGATCTGCACTGGCATCTGGGGCAGCACCCGCCGGTCTATTCGGCCTCGCTCAAGCTGACGATCTCGAATGATGCGGGGGTTCTTGGCCATATCTGCTCCTTGATCGGGCAGCAGAAGGCCAATATTTCGGATCTGAACTTCATCGACCGGAAACCGGACTTTTACTCGCTGGTGGTAGAGGTCGAGTTGCGGGACGTCGAACATCTGCACACGCTCTTGACGGCGCTCGAGGCGGAAACAGATGTGGCGCAGGTCGAGCGCTGGCGGGATCTGGCGCGCAAACCCTGAATCGACCCTGATCGGGTGGAAGGATAGACGGTGGTTTTCAAACGGCGCGACAAGCGATCCTGGCTGGTGACGCTGCGCGAAGCCGTCTGGCCACGGCGCGGCTGGGCGCGTGGGTTTCATTATATCAAGCACCGGATCCATCGTCTGCCCGATCAGCCGCATCGGATCGCGCGCGGGATCTTCGCGGGGGTGTTCATCTCGTTCACGCCGTTCTTCGGCGGGCATTTCTTCGGCGCGGCGGCGATCGCCTGGCTCTTGGGCGGTAATGTGCTGGCCTCGTTGCTGGCCACGTTTTTCGGCAATCCGATCACCTTTCCGGTGATCGCGGTCACCTCGCTGAAACTGGGCCACATGATCCTGGGCCATGCGCCGGGAATGCATCGCATCGGCGGGGTGGCCGATGCCTTTCTGGCGGCCGGGGCGGATCTGAAACACAATGTCGTGGCGCTTTTTACCCATGGCCATGCGGAATGGTCGGGGCTGGCGCAGTTTTTCGAAGATGTCTGGCTGCCGTATCTGGTGGGCGGGCTGCTGCCGGGCATCGTCTGCGGGCTGGCGTGCTATTATATCTCGTTGCCGCTGATCGACGCCTATCAGAAGCGGCGCCGCACACGGCTGAAAGAGCGGCTGGAAAAGCTGCGGGCCAAGCTGCACGCCAAGCGGGACGAACGCAAGGACGCAGCCCGGCTGGATAAAACTGGCCCCGAGGCCTGAGTGCCTGACCTTGCGGGCCAAGGCGGCCGCTGCCGGGTATAAATACCGGCCGCGGCGCTGCGCTGCCCCTTCAATCTGCCGCCCCGCTCGCGCATACTCGCGCCAAACAACGCGGAGTCTCCCATGTCCAAACCTTTGCGTCTTGGCGTCAACATCGACCATGTCGCCACGATCCGTAACGCGCGCGGCTCGGCCTATCCCGACCCGTTGCGCGCGGCGCTTCTGGCCGAGGCTGCGGGGGCGGACGGCATCACCGCGCATCTGCGCGAAGACCGCCGCCATATCCGCGACGCCGATATGGCCGCGCTGAAGGCCGGGATCGGCATTCCGCTGAATTTCGAAATGGCCGCGACTGCGGAAATGCAGGAAATCGCGCTGGCCACGCGGCCGCATGCGGTGTGCCTGGTGCCCGAAAAACGCGAGGAGCGCACGACCGAAGGCGGCTTGGATGTGGCCGGCGACGAGGCGCGGCTGGCGGCTTATGTTTCGCCGCTGCGCGATGCGGGCGCGCGGGTGTCCATGTTCATCGGCCATGATGCGGCGCAAATCGCGGCCTCGGCCCGGATCGGCGCGGCGGTGGTCGAGCTGCACACCGGCCATTATTGCGACCTGCATTACGAAGGCCGCTTTGCCGAGCGCGACGCCGAACTTGCCGCCCTGCGCGAAGGCGCGGCCTATGCCCACAGTCTGGGGCTGGAGGTTCACGCGGGCCACGGCCTGACGTTTGAAACCGTGGCGCCGATCGCCGCCATCCCCGAGATCCGCGAGCTGAACATCGGCCATTTCCTGATCGCCGAAGCGGTGTTCATCGGGCTTGGGCCCGCGATTGCCGAAATGCGCCGTCTGATGGATGCGGCGCGGGCATGATCCTGGGGATCGGGTCCGACCTTGCCAATATCGACCGCATCGCCGGGGTGTTGGCGCGTCATGGCGATCGGTTTCGCAACAGGGTCTTTACCCCGACCGAACAGGCCAAGGCCGGAAGCCGGGCCGATGTGGCGGGCACCTATGCCAAACGCTGGGCCGCGAAAGAGGCCTGTTCCAAGGCCTTGGGCACCGGGCTGCGCATGGGGATTTCATGGAAGGACATGGCGGTCACCAACCTGCCGACCGGCCAGCCGGTGATGCATCTGACGGGCTGGGCGGCCGACCGGCTGGCGCAGATGACGCCCGCGGGCCATGAGGCGATCGTGCATGTCACGCTGACCGACGATCACCCCTGGGCTCAAGCCTTCGTGGTCATCGAGGCGCGCGCGCTTCCTTGACTCGGGGGCGCAGCCGGGCCAAGGAAGGCGGGAAATTTCACAAGGATCGGGCAGATAATGGCAAGCAAGTCGGAAAACGGCATCGTCGAGACGGTCAAGACCGTGGTCTGGGCGCTGCTGATTGCGGGCGTGTTCCGCACGCTGTTCTTTCAGCCGTTCTGGATTCCCTCGGGCTCGATGAAGGACACGCTGCTGATCGGCGATTTCCTGTTCGTCAACAAGATGGCCTATGGCTATTCGAAGCACTCCTGCCCGTTCTCGGCCTGCCCGATCGAGGGGCGGCTGTTCGGTTCCGAACCCGAGCGCGGCGATGTCGTGGTGTTTCGTCACCCGACCCGTGGCGTCGATTTCATCAAGCGTGTGATCGGCCTGCCGGGTGACACGATTCAGGTGATCGACGGCGTGCTGCAGATCAACGGCACCCCGGTGAAACTGGCCGATGGCGGCAAGTTCGAGGAAGTCATGGAACTGCAGGGGCCGCAGGGCTCCAAGCCGCGCTGCGAGAATGACCCGGTGGGGCAGGGTGGCCTTTGCGTGAAATCGCGCAAACTCGAAACGCTGCCCAATGGTGTGACCCATTCGATCCTGAACATCAGCGATACTTGGGTGGCCGATAACACGCCGGTCTTCACCGTTCCCGAAGGGCAGTATTTCTTCATGGGCGACAACCGCGACAACTCCGAAGACAGCCGGTTCCCGGCGGCGTCGGGCGGGCTCGGGTTTGTGCCGGCCGAGTTCCTGATCGGGCGGGCAGACCGGGTGATGTTCTCGGCGGCGGGGCGGTCGCTGTTCTTCTTCTGGACCTGGCGCCCGGAGCGTTTCTTCAAGGGGATCGAGTGAAGATTTCCGGCGATATACAGGCCTTCATGGGCCGTCTGGGGCACGAGTTCAGCCGCCCTGAACTGTTGTTGCGCGCGCTGACCCATTCGTCGATCTCGACACCGTCGCGGCCCGACAACCAGCGGCTGGAGTTTCTGGGCGACCGGGTGCTGGGCCTGACCATGGCAGAGGCGCTGTTCTCGGCCGACAAATCCGCCTCCGAGGGACAACTCGCGCCGCGCTTCAATGCGCTGGTGCGCAAGGAAGCCTGCGCTGATGTGGCGCGCCAGATCGACCTGGGCGCGGTGCTCAAACTCGGCCGGTCGGAAATGATGACCGGCGGGCGCCGCAAAGAGGCATTGCTGGGCGATGCGATGGAGGCGGTGATCGCCGCCGTCTATCTGGATGCCGGGTTCGAAACCGCGCGGGCGCTGATCCTGCGGCTGTGGGGTCGCCGGATCGACGCGGTCGAGGAAGACGCACGCGATGCCAAAACCAGCCTGCAGGAATGGGCGCAGGCGCGCGGCCTGCCGCCGCCGAAATATGTGACAATCACCCGCGAAGGGCCCGATCATGCCCCCGTCTTCACCATCGAGGCACAGCTTGCCTCGGGCGAGGCCGAACGCGCCACCGCGGGGGCCAAACGGCAGGCCGAGCAGGCCGCCGCCAAGGCACTTCTGAGCCGTATGGAGGGCTCCTGATGACCGAGACAAAAGCGGGCTTCGTGGCCCTGATCGGCGAACCGAACGCCGGAAAATCCACCCTTCTGAACCGGATGGTCGGCGCCAAGGTGTCGATCGTGACGCATAAGGTGCAAACCACGCGCGCCCGCATCCGCGGCGTGTGCATGGAAGGCCAAGCCCAGATCGTTTTCGTCGACACGCCCGGCATCTTTCGCCCGCGTCGTCGCCTGGACAGGGCGATGGTCACCGCGGCCTGGGGCGGGGCCTCGGATGCCGACATCATCGTTCTGCTGATCGAGGCGCATCGCGGCCTGACCGATGGCGTGAAGGCGATCATCGCCGCGCTGAAGGAACGCGGCGGCGAGCAACCAGTCGCGCTGGCGATCAACAAGATCGACCGCGTCAAGGCCGAGGTGCTGCTGGATCTGGCGCAGCGGATGAATGCGGAATACCCCTTCGCCAAGACCTTTATGATCTCGGCCGAGCGCGGGCATGGCGTCGACGATCTGCGCGAATGGCTGGCCGGGGAATTGCCGAACGGGCCGTGGTTCTACCCCGAGGACCAGATCGCCGATCTGCCGATGCGCCAGATCGCCGCCGAGGTCACGCGCGAGAAGCTGACCCTGCGCCTGCACGAGGAACTGCCCTATCAGCTGACGGTGGAAACCGAGAAATGGGAAGACCGTCCCGACGGATCGACCCGGATCGACCAGCTGATCTATGTGATGCGCGACGGCCACAAGGGCATCGTTTTGGGCAAGGGTGGCGAGACGATCAAGGCGATCTCGACCGCCGCGCGCGCCGAGCTGTCCGAATTCCTGGGCCGTCCGGTGCATCTGTTCCTGCAGGTCAAGGTGCGCCCGAACTGGCTGGAAGAGGCCGAGCGCTATTCGGAAATGGGCCTCGATTTCAAAGATGGTGACTGAGCGGCTGCGCACCGAATTCTGGGTGCGCGCTTATCTCAAGCGGTTGGAAATGAACGCGATTCCCGGCTACGTCGTGGCGCGCGGCCAACCGGATTCCGGCGCGGTCATGGTGAAATGCGCCACGCTCGACGGTCAGGCCAGCTTGTGGAGCCGCGGTTTCGACTGGCAATCCGACAGCCACCGCTGGACGCTGCAGTCGCAAGGTGCGGAGCCCGAGGTCGATGCCTCGATCCGCCGCCAGCGGGGCTTCGACCCCGATCTCTGGGTGATCGAGGTCGAAAGTCGCGACGGCCGCACCCTTCTGGACGAAGACGGTCTGAACGACTGAGCTTCCCCTTTCTTTCTGGTCCAAATATCCTGCGGGGGTCCGGGGGTGCAAAACCCCCGGCCTCACCACCCGGGCAAGGCATGGACTGGCAAGATCACGGCACAATTCTTTCGCTGCGCCCGCATGGCGAAACCTCGGCGATCATCGAGGTGTTCACCGAAGGCCACGGCCGTCATGCCGGGGTGGTGCGCGGCGGTGCCTCGCGCAAGATGGCGGCGGCGTTGCAGCCGGGCAGCCATGTCGCGGTTGTCTGGCGCGCCAGATTGCATGACCAGCTCGGCACCTACATGGTCGAGCCGCTGCGCTCGCGCGCGGGGGCGATGTCGGACCGGATGGCGCTGCTGGGGCTGAATGCGGTCTGTGCGCTGCTGGCCTTCGCATTGCCCGAACGCGCGCCGCACCCCGCGCTTTATGCCGCGACCGAACCGCTGTTCGAGGTGATCGCGGCGGCCCATCCCGGCTGGATCGTCGACTACCTGCACTGGGAAATTGCGCTCTTGGACGAGTTGGGGGTCGGGCTTGACCTGAGCCGCTGCGCGGTGACCGGCACGCGCGACGATCTGGCCTTCGTCAGCCCGAAAACGGGCCGCGCGGTCAGCCGTGCGGGGGCAGGCGACTGGGCGCCGCGCCTGCTGCCCTTGCCGCCCTGTCTGCTGGGGCAGGGGCCCGCGACACTGGTCGAAATCGGGCAGGGGCTGCGGATTTCCGGGCATTTTCTGGAACGCTTCGCCGCCGAGCACAGCCACCGCGCCCTGCCAGAGGCCCGCAACCGGCTGATTGACGGGATTGCCCGGCTGGGCTGATCAGGGCGCGGGCCGATTGTCCAGCATCAGTTGCATCAGTGCCAGATCCAGCCATTTGCCGAACTTCTGGCCGACCTGCGGCATCTGCCCGACATGGGTGAAGCCCAGCTTTTCATGCAGCGCGATCGAGGCCGCATTGCCCGCTTCGATGGCGCCGACCAGCACATGAAACCCCGCCGCGCGCGCCTCGGCGATCAGCGCCTGCATCAGCGCGCGCCCGCGCCCGCCGCCGCGCAGATCCGACCGGATATAAACCGAATGCTCGACGGTGCCGCGATAGCCGTCGAAGGCGCGAAACGGGCCATAGCTGGCATAGCCCACCACGGCGCCCGCCTCGACCAGCACCAGCACCGGCAGACCGGCGCCTTGCCGCGCCGCGATCCAGTCGATGCGGTTCTGGGCGTCGATCTCGACCTCGTTCCAGATCGCGGTCGTGTTGCGCACCGCGTCATTATAGATCGCGGCAAGTTCCGGGGCATCTGCGGGGGTGGCTGGGCGGATCATGGCGCTCTCCTGTTTTCGGGCAAGATTTCCTGAACGCGGGGCGGGCGCAATGGAAAACGGGACCCGAAGGCCCCGTTTTCGCGTCGTTTGCTTCAGGATCAGCCCAGCAGGCGGCGGGCGATGACCTGCGCCTGAATTTCGGCTGCACCTTCAAAGATATTGAGGATGCGCGCGTCGCACAGGATGCGCGAAATCGCGTATTCCAGCGCGAAGCCGTTGCCGCCGTGGATCTGCAGCGCGTTGTCGGCCGCAGCCCAGGCCACGCGGGCGCCCAGCAGTTTCGCCATGCCGGCCTCCAGATCGCAGCGGTGACCGTGGTCTTTTTCCCAGGCCGAGAAATAGGTCAGCTGCCGCGCGATCATGATTTCCACCGCCATCATCGCCAGCTTGCCGCCGACGCGCGGGAATTCGATCAGCGATTTGCCGAATTGCTTGCGGTCGATGGCATATTGCATGCCGATCTCGCAGGCGGCCTGGGCCACGCCAACGGCGCGCGCGGCGGTCTGGATGCGGGCCGACTCGAAGGTCTCCATCAGCTGTTTGAAGCCCTTGCCCTCTTCGCCGCCCAGCAGGTTTTCGCCCTTCACGCGGAAACCGTCGAAGCCCAGCTCGTATTCCTTCATGCCGCGATAGCCCAGAACCTCGATCTCGCCGCCGGTCATGCCGGGCGTCGGGAACGGGTTGTCGTCGGTGCCGGGCGTCTTTTCGGCCAGGAACATCGACAGCCCGCGGTAATCGGTGGTGTTCGGGTCGGTGCGCGCCAGCAGCGTCATCACATGGGTGCGCTGTGCGTGGGTGATCCAGGTCTTGTTGCCGGTCACGACCCAGTCGTCGCCATCCTTGACCGCGCGGGTGCGCAGGCTGCCAAGGTCCGAGCCGGTGTTCGGTTCGGTGAAGACCGCGGTCGACAGGATCTCGCCCGAGGCCAGACCCGGCAGCCATTTCTGTTTCTGTTCCTCGGTGCCGCCGCACAGGATCAGTTCCGCCGCGATTTCGCTGCGGGTGCCAAGGCTGCCCACGCCGATATAGCCGCGCGACAGTTCCTCGGTCACCACCACCATCGAGGCCTTGGACAGGCCAAGCCCGCCGTATTCTTCCGGGATCGTCAGGCCGAAGACGCCCAGTTCGGCCAGTTCCTCGATGGTTTCCATCGGGATCAGCTCGTCCTTCAGGTGCCATTCATGGGCGAAGGGGATGACGCGTTCTTCCGCATAGCGGTGGAACTGATCGCGGATCATTTCCAGCTCTTCGTCCAGACCCGAGGCGCCGAACAGCGCACGGCCCTGATTGTCCTGCATCTGCGCGACCAGCGCCATCCGCGCGGCCTGCGTGTTGCCGCCAGCGATCAGGGCGGCGGCTTCGGCGCCCGGGGTCCAGCTGACGCCCAGATCGGCCAGACGGGCGGTTTCGCCCTGCGACATCGGAATGCCGCCCTGGATCTGCGCCAGATATTCACCAAAACCGATTTGCAGGATCAGGCTTTCCATCTCGCCGAACTGGCCGGTTTCGGCCAGCCGACCGGCCCAGCCGCGCAGCTGGATCAGCGACTGGTTATAGGTGGTCAGCCAGGACAGGGCATGGGCGGCGAACTGGTTCGCTTCCAGCGCCGCGGCGGAAATCTTGCCGTTGACAGTGACCAGCGCGCGCAGCGCTTCGGTGGCATCGGCGGTCAGTTTGGCCACTTCGGGCAGGGCGGCCTCGGTCAAGGCCAGCAGGTCGGTCAGAAGAACGGTCTTGGTCATATCAGCCCCATCATGCGCCATGAATCGGTTCCTTTTTCGGTTGCACCGTGCTTAGGCACTTTGCACCCGCAGCGCAATAAAAATTCGTGAGACTGCCGCTGCCGGATCGAATGTGTCGCAGGAATTTGGCGCCTGCGGCTCAGGCCGCCACGGGACCACGGCCTTGGGCGCGAACCGCTGCCAGCGTCATCGTCTCGTAGCCCGACAGCACGCGCCGCGCGGGGTGGCGGTGTTCGGGCAGGGTGCCCGTGCGCGCCAGATCCGCAAGCGCCGTTGTTGCGGCCAATGCAGGCTGGCGCGCCAGCCGCCCGGTGTTCAGGCTTTCTATGCGGCAGCCGTCGGCGATCAGCAGGTGGTGATCGGCCAGCAAGATACCGTGCCAGCCCAGCACGTTCGGGCGGTCGGGTTGCAACGCGCTGCACCCGTCGACCAGATGGCGGGCCTCGACCAGCACCTCATCCTCGCCGAAGATATATTCGACGGCCGGGCCGGACAGGGCCACGCGATGCTGCGGCAGCAGCCACAGATCGTGGGTTTCGCCGAAGGACGGTGCGCTGAGCCGCACCGGGCGCAGATTGCCAAGCGCAGGCAGGCTGACGCGGCCCGACCAGAGCACCTGCTGCGGCCCGGCATCGACGGTTTCGACCCAGTCGCCCGCACGCAGGCTGCCTGCCGGGCGCAGGCCCTGGGGCGTTTGCAGCGGCGTGGAAGGCGCAAAGCAGGCGGCGGGGCCCAGCGGGTGCAGATGATCGCCCAGGGCCAGCCAGTCGACCCGCGGTCCGATCCGCGCGTCGCCCCCCGGGCCTTCGCCCGCGCACAGCGCCAGCAGATCGTCGCGCGGCATCGGCAGCGGGTCGGTGCCCGCCCGTTGCCGCAGGGTGCCCGCATCCAGCGATTCCAGCGTCAGCAGGCTTTCGCCCCGCACTGCGTCCCAACGCCAGCTGAGCCGCATCCGGCCGCCTGCCGCCAACGCATCCGTCGCATCCAGCGAAATCGCGTGAAACTCTGCCCCGTGGCGTTGCAGCAGGCTGATGTGCCCCTGTCCGGTAAAACCCAGCGAAAAGAAGCGCGGCTGCGTGCCCGCCCGCGCCAGATGGAGCAGCGGCGGCAACTCGGCCTCGCCACGCATCAGCGTGAATTCGAGCATCAGGCTGCCCTGTGGCAACAGGGCGGGCAGGGCGCGCGGGGCCAGCGTCAGCGCGCCTTCATCCGGCAGATGCGCGGCAAACCATCCGGCGTGGGGTTGTGGCTGAGTCTGCATCCGCCCCCCTATGCCGCAGCCGAGAGTTCGGACCAGAGCCGAGCCTCGAAGCTGCGCAACATGCGCCGCGCCGCCGGGCTGTAGCCCGCGCCGGTCTTCGGGTCGATCTCGGGGAAAATCGCACAGATCTCGGCCTGCACCGCAGCCTCCATCGCGCCCAGAACATGCGGCCCGGGCAGGAAGCTTTCAGTGGCGAGCCCCTCGGAAAACACCACCTGATGGCGGTCGAACAGGATGTGGACATACTCCACCGTGCCGCCCGCCGCGATCTGGACCGTGCGGCCATTGACCAGATCCTTGGCCGCGACCAGGATTTCCGGCTCGCCGAACAGCAGTTCGGCCAGCGGATCGCGCACGAGCACACGGTGCTGCGCCGAAACCAGCAGATCGCCATGCGCCCCAAACGCCCCGGCCTGAATACGCACCGGCGCCAGCGCCCCTTCAGCCGCCACTTGCCGCCGCCCGATCCAGCGCAGGGGCTGCGGCCCGTCGTCCTGCGTCAGAACCAGATCGCCGGGGCGCAGGGTCTCGACGGCACGCAACCCGTCCGGCGTGGCGATCCGGGTGCCCGCGGTGAAGCAGGGCACCACCTCGACCGTGACGAAACCGATATCGGTGTGGCCATCCGCGCTTTGCACCTCGTAGGTGAAGTTGACGGTTTCTTCCTCGGCGTCGGTCTGCACCGTCAGCGTGCCATCGGCGTTGAGCGTGACCCGCTCGCCCGAGGCCAGGGCGACGGTATCGCCCGCGCTGACCGCGACACCGTTGATATGGGTGATGGTCAGGGCGCCGCCGGTCGCGTTCGAATCGTTGCTCAGCACATCCACCGTGCGGCTGCTGCCCGGGTCGATGCGCACCGTATCGTCATTGGCGATCAGCACGGTCTGCACGCTGTCGGCGGCAATCAGCAGGTTCGAGTCATAGTTCGAATCCGAGGTGTCGGCGATGCCGATGCGGATCGAGTTCACCTCGCCCGGATTGACCGGGAAGGTGAGCGACATGGTCACGGTGAAACCGTCCATCTCGGTGTTATAGGCATCGCCCGTATTCGAGACGTAGAGGTTTTCGTTGTTCTGACTGTTGACGTTGAGGACCGAGGTGTTGCCGTTGCCCACGCCCAGCTCGACAAACGACCCGTTGACCCAGACGCCGACGACATCGTTGTAGATCGAGTTGATGTATTCGGGATATTCGTCCGAGGCGAAGGTGAACGAGATCGTCATCGTATCGCCGGTGGGGATGAAATCCACATCCAGCCAGGCCGCGTCATAGGTGCTGGCGCCCGCGACGGCATTGAAATCGGCGTTGTTGTTTACCCCGGCGGTATTGGTCGAGGTGCTGGCCGATGTGTTCACATCGCCGCGCGAGTTGGTAAAGCTGGTCGCATAGCCGGTCGACAGGATCACCCCGGTGTCGCCCGGCGTCGCATCGGGCGAGAGCGCATCGCCATTGGAATAGATCGCCGAGGACCGGCTGTCGCCGGTATAGGACGCCCCCACGACAGTGACGCCATCACCGAAAATCGTTTCGGCCATCTGCATGGCCGAGGCGTTCGTGTTATAGGTCAACTCACGCGCTGTGGGCACGTCCGCCTCCATATGTTGGAGGCAGTGCAAACACTGCTACAGGATCTGCCGATCCTGGCCTCTGGTTTAATGTGGGTGCGTTGACCCTGCTCGTGTTGCCCTGCCTCGGGACTTTATTTTTCTCAATACTATGCAGCATTTACGCCCTGAGGGAACCGTTTTGTTCACGATTGGCGCGCGGGGCCGGTCAGGGTGCTCCCGGGGCAACACCTCTGTTGTGTCGCCCTGCGCCCGGAGCTAAGCCTTGAGCATCCATCACAAGGAGCCGCCATGAGCCTCGATCCCGTCAAACTCACCGCCGAGCTGATCCGTTGCCCCTCGGTGACGCCCTCTGAAGGCGGGGCATTGCAGTTGCTGGAAGGGGTGCTCTCGGCGGCGGGGTTCTCCTGCACGCGGGTCGATCGCAACGGCATCCCCAACCTGTTTGCCCGCTGGGGCGACAAGGGGGTGAATACCTTCGGCTTCAACGGCCATACCGATGTGGTGCCGGTGGGGGATGGCAAGGCCTGGACCCATGATCCCTTCGGCGGCGAAATTCACGGTGGCGAGCTGTGGGGGCGCGGTGCGACCGATATGAAATCGGGCGTTGCGGCCTTCGTCGCGGCGGCGGTGGATTTCGTGACCGCCACCCCGCCTGCGGGGGCGATCGTGCTGACCATCACCGGCGACGAGGAAGGCGCGGGCCGCGATGGCACCCGCGCGCTGCTGGACTGGATGGATGCCGAGGGCGAGGCGATGTCGGTCTGCCTGGTTGGGGAGCCGACCTGCCCCGACACGATGGGCCAGATGATGAAGATCGGGCGCCGCGGCTCGATGACCTTCTACCTCGAGGCGGCGGGCGTGCAGGGCCATTCCGCCTATCCGCACCGCGCCAAGAACCCGCTGCATGCGCTGGTCGATCTGCTGGGCCGGATGACGGCCGAACCGCTGGACCACGGCACCGATCATTTCGACGCCAGCACGTTGCAGATCACCACGATTGATTGTGGCAATCCGGCCAATAACGTGATCCCGGCGCGCGCAACTGCCACCGTCAACATCCGTTTCAACGACGCCCACACCAGCGCTAACATCGAGGCTTGGGCGAAAACCCTGATCACCGGGGTCGAAGCCGAAACCGGTGTCACCTTCACCCTGACGACCGAGGTCTCGGGCGAAAGCTTCCTGACCCCGCCGGGCGATTTTGTGGCGCTCGTCGCCCGCGCGGTCGAGGCCGAAACCGGGATCAAACCCGAACTCTCGACCTCGGGCGGCACGTCGGACGCGCGTTTCGTCAAGGATCACTGCCCGGTGCTGGAATTCGGCCTTGTCGGGCGGACGATGCATCAGGTGGACGAACGTGTTCCGGTCGAACAGATCACCCAGTTGAAATCCATCTACGCCCGCATCCTGCAGGAGTATTTCGCGTGACCGAAATCATCGAAACGACGGATCTGGCGGCCTGCCATGCGCTGCGCCGGGCGGTTTTCATCGACGAACAGGGCGTGCCCGAGGCCGACGAATGGGACGATCTGGATGGCGAAGCGGTGCATCTGCTGGCGCTGGATGCGGGCCGGGCGGTTGGCACCGCGCGGCTGTTGCATCGGGGCGATATCGGCAAGATCGGCCGGGTCTGCGTGCTGAAACCCGCGCGCGGCACCGGGCTTGGCGCGGCACTGATCGCCGAAGGCTGCACCCGGCTCAGGGCGCTTGGCTGCACCAGTGCCAAGCTCGGCGCGCAGGTCCACGCGATCCCGTTCTATGAAAAGCTGGGCTTCACCGTCTGTGGTCCGGTCTATGACGATGCGGGCATCCCGCACCGTGACATGGAGAAACCCCTCTGATCTTCTTGTTGGTGCAAATACTCCGGGGGGGCGGGGGCTGGCCCCCGCTTTCCCCGCGTGACGCCCCGCGCAGGCCATGATAGGCAGGGCCATGACCCAGATCCCGACCAAAGACCAAATCCTTGCCTGGCTTGCCGATCATCCCGGCGCCGGGGCGAAACGTGACATTGCCAAGGCCTTCGGGATCAAGGGCTCTGCCCGGATCGAGCTGAAGCGCCTGCTGAAGGAAATGGCAGCCGAAGGCACGCTGGAACGGCGGCGCAGCACCTATCACGATGCCGCCAAGCTGCCGCCGGTGTCGGTGCTGCAGATCCTGGCGCCCGATGATGCGGGCGACCAATGGGCGCGGGCCGTGGAATGGAATGGCGAGGGTCCCGAACCGCGCATCCTGTTCGTGCCGCGTGCCGCCGATGTGGCGCTGGCCGAAGGCGACCGGATTCTGGCCCGGATCGCCGAGGTTTCAGGCGAGGCGCATGATTACGAAGCCCGGCTGATCCGCAAGATCGGCGTGGCCGCGCATCGCGTTGTGGGGATCTTCCGAAAATCGGCCGAGGGCGGGCGGATCACGCCGATCGACAAGGGCGCCGACAAGGACTGGCTGGTGCCGCCGGGCGCGACCTTCGACGCCCGCGACGGCGAGCTGGTCGAGGCTGAACAGATGGGCCCGAAGGGCCGCATGGGCCTGCCCCGCGCCCGGGTGATCGAGCGGCTGGGCGACCCGAGCGCGCCGCGCGCCGTGTCGCTGATCGCGATTCACCAGCACGGCATCCCCGACGATTTCCCCGACGCGGTGGTGGCCGAGGCTGATGCGGCCGTGCCCGCCGGGTTCGAGGGGCGCGAGGATCTGACCGATCTGCCCTTCGTCACCATCGACCCCGCCGATGCGCGCGACCGCGACGATGCCTGTCTGGCCATGCCCGACGACGACCCGGCCAACGAGGGCGGGCATATCCTGTGGGTCGCGATTGCCGATGTCGCGCATTACGTCACGCCGGGTTCGGCGTTGGATCGCGAGGCGCGCAAGCGGGGCAATTCGACCTATTTCCCCGACCGCGTGGTGCCGATGCTGCCCGACCGCCTGTCGGGCGATCTGTGCAGCTTGCATGAACATGTGCCGCGCGCGGTGTTGGCGGTGCGCATGAAGATCGACAGCGCGGGCAACAAGCTGAGCCATCGGTTCACGCGCGGCGTGATCAATTCGGTCGGCTCGCTGGAATACGGGCAGGTGCAGGCCGCGCATGACGGCGCGCCCGATGCCAAGACCGCGCCCTTGGTGGCCGAGATCATCGAACCGCTGTTTGCCTGTTATCACGCGCTGGCCCGGGCGCGGGCGGCGCGCCAGCCGCTTGATCTGGATCTGCCGGAACGGCAGATCGTCATCAGCGAGGAAGGCAAGGTGACCTCGGTCCGGTTCAAGGACCGTCTGGATGCGCACCGCCTGATCGAGGAATTCATGGTGCTGGCCAATGTCGCCGCCGCCGAGGAGCTGGAGCGGCTGCGCCGCCCGCTGCTGTATCGGGTGCACGAAGAACCGAGCCCGGAAAAGCTCGATGCGCTGCGCGAAGTGGCGCAGGCCTCGGGGTTCACGCTGGCCAAGGGGCAGGTGCTGAAGACCGCGCATCTGAACCGCTTGCTGGCGCAGGCCGAGGGCACCGAGTTTGACGAATTGCTGAACATCAGCACGCTGCGGTCGATGACGCAGGCCTATTACCACCCGCAGAACCTGGGCCATTTCGGGCTGGCGCTGCGATCCTATGCGCATTTCACCTCGCCGATCCGGCGCTATTCCGACCTGATCGTGCATCGCGCGCTGATCGCCGGGCATGGCTGGGGCAAGGACGGGCTGTCGGCGCAGGATATCGAGATGCTGGAAGAAACCGCCCAACAGATTTCCGACACCGAACGGCGCAGCATGATGGCCGAGCGGGATACGACCGATCGCTATCTGGCCGCCTATCTGAGCGACCGGGTGGGATCGGAATTCACCGGGCGGATCAGCGGCGTGCAGAAATTCGGCGCCTTCGTGAAGCTGGACGAAACCGGCGCGGACGGGTTGATCCCGGTGCGCGAGATCGGGCGCGAGTTCTTCCACTACGACCGCGACAGCCAGACCCTGATGGGCGCCGATACCGGGCTGACGATTTCCGTGGGCCAGCGGGTTCTGGTGCGGCTGGCCGAGGCGATCCCGATGACCGGGGGGCTGATGCTGGAACTGCTGGAGCTGGAGGGCGCGGCACTTCCGGCCGGGGGGCGCGGCGGCGGCAAGGGGCCGCGGCGCGGGCGTAAACCGGCGGCTTTCAAGGCCCGCGAACGGGGCATTGCCCGCAAGGTCAAGCGCACCCGCAAATAGGGCTACAGCATCCATTCGATCGGCAGCCGCTGGGCGATGCCCAGGGCCACACGGCTGCGCAGGCTGGTGCCGGGCTCGTGGTGCAGATCCGGTTTTCCGGGGCGTGACCAGCGCAGGCGGTGTGTAGGACCGAGTGTCACCCGCCAGGCACGCGTTGGAAAATAGGTTTCGAAGGCATCGGAAATGCCCTGCGCAATATCGGGGGCCTCGATCAGCAGGCCCAGCTCGGTATTCAGCCGCATCGAGCGCGGGTCGAAGTTGAACGACCCGATGAAAACACGGGTGCGGTCCACGGCAAAGACCTTGGCGTGCAGTTTGTTGCGCGAAAACGGCGAGGTGCCCTTGATACGGCGGCCGACAAACTCGGCCAGGAAGGCGCTGGGGCCTTCGGGTTCATGCACGGGGTCGGCATCGGGGGCGTATTCGAACAGTTCGACACCGCACCGCAGCAGTGGACGGCGGCGGTGCGCATAGCCCGAATGCACCAATGGCACGTCGCTGGCGGCGAAGCTGTTGGTCAGGATGCGCGTGCGCACCCCGCTTTCCGCGAAACGCCCCAAGGCCTGCACCCCGACCCGGGTCGGCACCAGATAGGGCGAAATCAGAAGCAATTCGGATTGCGGCTGGCCCAGGGCCTCGACCAGGTGGCGCCACAGCATCTTCTTGCCCTGCAACAGCCCGGTGATCTTTTCGGGCGGATCGAACAGCAGCCGCGCCGGCGCGAAGGTCAGCGGGGCATCGGGGGCCAGCAGCGGCGGCGCGGTGCTGGCCATGCGCAACGCCGCGACATAGCTTGTCGCATCGGGCTGCGACAGGCGGGCAAGGGTCTGTGCGGTCAGCGCGGCGATCCGGTCGGGGCTGACCGGGGGCAACAGAAGCGGCGCGGGGATCGAGGACGCCGAATTCCAATACAGGTCGAACTGTGCGGCGACCTCGGGCACCACCGGCCCGGCCACCGCCACGTCCAGATCCATATAGAGCCCGCCGGGGGCAAAGCGGTTGAAGTAGTCGTCCGCGATATTGCGCCCGCCCAGGATCGCGGCGCTGCCATCGACCACCATCGCCTTGTTGTGCATCCGCCGGTTCAGGCGCGCGAAATCCGACAGATAGCCCAGCACCCGGGCCCGGCGGATCGGGAAGGGGTTGAACAGCCGCACCTCGACATTGGGATGGGCGGCGAAGACGGCCAGGGTCTCGTCCAGGCCGGCGGTTCCGTTGTCATCCAGCAGCAGGCGTACCCGCAGCCCGCGATTGGCTGCGGTGCGCAGCGCGTCGAGCATCAGCGCGCCCGCAGTGTCGTTCTGCCAGATGTAATATTGCAGATCGACACTGCTTTGTGCGGTCTCGATCAGGGCCAGCCGCGCGGCAAGGGCGGTGATCGGATCGCCCAGCAGTTGCAGGGCATTCAGGCCGGGATGCGCGGCAAGCCGTGCCGCCAGCGCAGTGGCAATCCGGCCCCCCGCCGGGGCGGGCAGGGCGGTGCTGGGCGGGTGCGGGCCGCGCGGGCGCGGATGGCTGATCCGCGCGATGGCCAGTGTCAGCCCGGCCGCGGCCAGCGCCGTCAGGGCCAGGATGCCAAGCACAAGCAGGGGGTGGAACAGATGCATGGCCCACTATGGCCACAAGCGCAGGGATGGGGGAAGGGGCAATGCAAAAGGGGCCGGGAATGACCCGGCCCCTTGCTGTTCACTGTCCGTCAGGGTCAGCCGATGGCCGCCGCCTTCACGTCTTCGTCGATGAAGGGCAGATACTGGGCGAAGTTCTCGGAGAACATCTTGACCAGCTTGGCGGCCTGCGCGTCGAAGGCGTCTTTGTCGGCCCAGGTGTCGCGCGGGTTCAGCAGCTTGGTGTCGACGTCATGCACCTCGACCGGCACTTCGAAGCCGAAGTTCGGGTCCTTGCGGAACTCGACGTCATGGAGCGAGCCGTCAAGCGCGGCGGTCAGCAGCGCGCGGGTGGCCTTGATCGGCATCCGCTTGCCGGTGCCGAAGGCGCCGCCGGTCCAGCCGGTGTTCACCAGCCAGCACGACGAACCCTCTGCCGCGATTTTTTCCTGCAGCAGCTTGCCATAGACCTCGGGGCGGCGCGGCATGAAGGGCGCGCCGAAGCAGGTCGAGAAGGTCGGCAGCGGCTCGGTCACGCCCACTTCGGTGCCCGGGGTCTTCGAGGTGAAGCCCGACAGGAAGTGATACATCGCCTGAGCGGGCGTCAGCCGCGCGATCGGCGGCAGCACGCCATAGGCGTCGCAGGTCAGCATGATGACGTTTTTCGGCGCGCCACCCAGCGAGTTTTCCGAGGCATTCGAGATGTAATGCAGCGGATAGGCGCAGCGCATGTTGTCGGTCAGCGAGTTGTCGAAGAAATCGAGTTCGAGGGTTTCCTCGTCGAAGACCATGTTTTCGACCACGGTGCCGAACATCGAGCAGGTGGCGTAGATTTCCGGCTCGGCCTCTTTCGACAGGTTGATGGTTTTCGCGTAGCAGCCACCTTCGAAGTTGAAGATGCCCTTGTCCGACCAGCCGTGTTCGTCATCGCCGATCAGGGTGCGCGACGGATCGGCCGAGAGCGTGGTCTTGCCGGTACCCGAAAGCCCGAAGAACACTGCCGCGTCATCGGGGTTGCCGATGGCGTGGTTGGCCGAGCAGTGCATCGCCATGATGCCTTTGCCGGGCAGGATGTAGTTCAGCAGCGTGAACACGCCCTTCTTGTTTTCACCGGCATAGGCGGTGTTGCCGATCAGGATGACCTTCTTGTCGAAGTTCAGCGCGATGACGGTTTCCGAACGGCAGCCGTGACGCTCGGGGTCGGCCTTGAACGAGGGGCAGTTGATGATCGTCCATTCCGGCGTGAAGGTGTCCAGCTCGGCGCGCTCGGGGCGGCGCAGCATGGTGCGCAGGAACAGGCCATGCCAGGCGAGTTCGGCCACCAGACGCACGTCCAGGCGATGTTCGGGGTCGGCGCCGCCGAACAGATCCTCGACGAAATAATCCTTGCCCTTCATGTGCTCGAGCATGTCGGCGTAAAGGACGTCGAACTTGGCCGGGTCCATCGGCTTGTTGTTTTCCCACCAGATCGTGTCTTCGACGCCGGGGGTGCGCACGACGAATTTGTCTTTCGGCGAACGGCCGGTATGCGCGCCGGTCGAGCAGTAGAATGCACCGCCCTTGCCCAGCGTGCCCTCGCCGCGCTTGATCGCCGCTTCGATCAGCGCCGGCTCCAGCAGGTTGTAATAGACATTGCCCAGACCAGTGATGCCTTGATCTTCCAGGCGTTTCGCCGGGTTCACACGTCCGATGATCATCTGTTGCTCCCGATGCCGTCGCGCGGCGGTTCGTTGGGTTCCTACCGGCACCCCGGGCCATGGGAATACCGATCCGGCGGGCCCTGCCCACCAGATGTGGCCCCTATAACATGACGGTTTGGTGATGGAACAGGAAGGTTTGACGCAGTTAGCGCAACCATCGCCGGTTTAGCGCAACCATGCCGAAAAGGTGAGGCAAATTAGTCAAACCTTCGGTTTTTTAGTCTTTGATGATTCGGGAATGGCGAGTGATTCGCATATCGGAGTTGATTCTGAGGCCCGGAAAGCGGAAGATGCCGGAAATAAAAATGAAATGAGCAGTTAAAGGGTGACGGGCATGTCCAGGATCGCGCTGGTCGACGACGATCGCAATATTCTTACGTCTGTTTCGATGACACTGGAGGCCGAAGGCTTCGAAGTCGAAACCTACAATGACGGGCAGGCGGCGCTGGACGCCTTCAATAAGCGGCTGCCGGACATGGCGGTGCTGGACATCAAGATGCCGCGCATGGATGGCATGGACCTGTTGCAGCGGCTGCGTCAGAAAACCACGATGCCGGTGATCTTCCTGACCTCGAAAGACGACGAGATCGACGAGGTTCTGGGCCTGCGCATGGGCGCAGATGACTATGTGAAGAAGCCGTTCAGCCAGCGCCTTCTGGTCGAACGCATCCGTGCCCTGCTGCGGCGCCAGGATGCGATTTCCACTGGCGAGGTGGCCGTCACCGAAGAGACCAAGGTGATCGTACGCGGGCCGCTGACGATGGACCCGCTGCGCCATTCGGTGACCTGGAAGGGGCAGGAGGTGACCCTGACGGTGACCGAGTTCCTGCTGTTGCAGGCACTGGCGCTGCGGCCCGGTTTCGTGAAGTCGCGCGATCAGCTGATGGATGTGGCCTATGACGATCAAGTCTATGTCGACGATCGCACGATTGACAGCCATATCAAACGCTTGCGCAAGAAGATGCGGTCTGCGGATGACGAGTTCTCGGCGATCGAGACGCTCTATGGCATCGGCTATCGCTATAACGAAGAATGAGCATCGCGGTGCGGATAGGATTGGGTCAGTCCAAAAGCGTGGAGCCGGACGTGCTTCTGGGCGAGGACTGGGTTGCCCCCGAAGGGGTCGTCGACCAGGATCTGGCGCGTGGCCGGGCGCGGCGCGGGATGATCGCGCTGAACCGCTCGCCGCTGGCGCGCAAGATCATCACCTTCAACCTGCTGGCGATGGTGGTGATGGTCGCGGGGGTGCTGTATCTCAACCCGTTCCGCGACAGTCTGGTGTTCCAGCGTGAAAGCGCGATCGTCAGCGAGGCCGAGCTGATCGCCGATGTCTTCGAGGCGCGTCTGCCCAAGGATGCCCCGGTCAATCTGGCGGCGGGTGACGGGATTGATCTGGCCGACACATTCGCCGGGATCGAACTGCCCGAGGGTGCGCGGGTCTATGTCTTCGACATGCGCGGCAATCTGCTGATGTCTTCGGAAGAGGTGGCGACGGCCGAGCGCGAAGAGGTCAGCGGTTTCGGTGTCGATCAGCGCTCGACGGTGATTACCGACCTGTTGAACCGGGGCTGGGACTGGGTGGCGGCGCTGACCCATAGCACCGACAACAACCCGCAGGGCTACGATGCGCGGGCTGCGGCCGAGGCGCTGGTGCCGACGGTGACCCCTGGGCACACGCGGATGGCCACCAGTCGCGACCCGCAGGGGGCGACGACCTTCTCTGTGGCGACCGGGATCTATCAGAAGGATCAGATGGTCGGCATGATGGCGATGACTTCTGCCGCCGGCGAGATCGACCACCTGGTGCGGGTCGAGCGCGAGCAGGTGCTGCAGATGTTCGTGATCGCGATCATCGTCTCGATCGGCCTGAGTCTGGTTCTGGCCTCGACCATTGCCAACCCGCTCAGCGATCTGGCGGCGGCCGCGGAAATCGGGCGCGACAAGAATGCCCGCAAGATGAGCCCGGGGCGGGTGCGTATCCCCGACCTGACGGCGCGGCCCGATGAAATCGGGCGGCTGTCGGGGGCGATGCGGGGCATGGTGGCGGCCCTTTATGACCGGATCGACGCGAACGAACAATTCGCCGCCGATGTGGCCCATGAAATCAAGAACCCGCTGGCCAGCCTGCGCTCGGCCGTGGCCTCGCTGCACATGGTCAAGCGAGATGACCAGCGTACCAAGCTGTTGGACGTGATCGACCACGATGTGCGCCGCCTCGACCGGCTGGTGAGCGATATCTCCAACGCCTCGCGGCTCGACAGCGAGTTGGTGAAGGAAGAGGAAGAGAGCTTCGATCTGCTGAAGATGGTCGGAAACCTGGCCGAGCATCTGGGCGCGCAAGCGGCGCAAAAAGGGGTCGAGTTCATCACCGATCTGCCGCCGCAGCCGATCATGATCACCGGGCTTGAGGGGCGGCTTGCGCAGGTCTTTGTGAACCTGATTACCAATGCGATCTCTTTCTGCGACGAAGGCGACGCGGTGCGGGTCTGGGCCCGGCGGCGCGACAATCGCGTGCTGGTCGTGGTCGAGGATACCGGCCCCGGCATCCCCGAGGAGGCGCTGACCAAGGTGTTCAAACGGTTCTATTCCGAACGTCCGGCCGGGCAGTTCGGGGATCATTCCGGGCTGGGGCTGGCGATCTCGAAGCAGATCGTCGAAGCGCACGGCGGGGTGATCTGGGCCGAGAACATTCGTCCGACGGATGCCGACATTACCTCGGAGCCGCTGGGTGCGCGCTTCGTCGTCGGTCTGCCGATCTGAGCGGGGCGGCCTGTGATGTCCGGGCCGCCCGTTTCCAACATCCACGGCACGGCTGTTGCGCTGGATGCGACGCGCGGGGTCTTGATCCTGGGGCCGTCGGGCGCGGGAAAGTCGTTGCTGGCGTTGCGCCTGATGGCACTGGGTGCGCGGCTCGTGGCCGATGATCGGGTTGATCTGTGGGCCGAGGGCGCGGAGGTCTGGGCACGCGCGCCCGAGGCGCTGAGCGGAATGATCGAAGCGCGCGGTGTGGGCCTGCTGGGCGCTGCGGCGCTGCCTGCGGCGCGGATCGCTCTGGTGGTCGATCTGGGCCGGGAAGAGCCCGAACGCCTGCCTCCACAGCGTAAACATGACCTTTTAGGCAGGTCCGTGCCTCTTGTGCTGCGCGTGCAACATGGTCATCTTGATGCGGCAGTCCTGCAATGGCTGAAAGGTGGGCGAGTCGCGTGAGTCAGGGAAGAAAAGCCGAGGGTCAGGAGGGCCGCCGCGTCGTGCTGGTCACGGGGCCGTCCGGTGCCGGGCGCTCGACCGCGATCGCCGCGCTTGAAGACCTTGGCTATGAAACCATCGACAACCTGCCGCTGAGCCTGATCCCCCGGCTGCTGGACGGGCCGTTGATGCAGCCGCTGGCGTTGGGCATTGATGTACGCAACCGCGACTTTTCGGCCAATGCGCTGATCGAGGCGATCGACCGGCTGACGCGTGCGCCCGATCTGCAGCTGGAGGTGCTGTACCTGGATGCCACGAGCGATGTGCTGCTGCGGCGCTATTCCGAGACGCGCCGGCGCCACCCGCTGGCTCCCGCCGATGCGCCACAAGAGGGGATCTTGCAGGAGATCGACATTCTGGCGCCGATCAAGATGCGTGCCGACGTTCTGATCGACACCTCGGCGATGACGCCGCATGATCTGCGCGCCGAAGTGGCGCGCTGGTTCGACATGGGGGCGATCGCGCGGCTGTCCCTGTCGCTGCACAGCTTCAGCTACAAGCGCGGGGTGCCGCGCGGGCTGGATATGATGTTTGACTGCCGGTTTCTGAACAACCCGCATTGGGAGCCCGCGCTGCGGCCGCTCAACGGGCAGGATGCGGCGGTGGCGGCCTATGTCGCGGCCGATCCGCGCTATGCGGAATTCGTCGGAAAACTCAAGGAATTGCTGCTGTTCTTGCTGCCCGCGCATGTCGAGGAAGGCAAGAGTCATCTGTCGGTCGGCTTCGGTTGCACCGGCGGTCAGCACAGGTCGGTTGCCGTAACGGAAGCCATGGCCAAAGCGCTTGCAGAGGCTGGGTGGCAGGTGTCTAAACGGCATAGGGAATTGGAACGGCGGGCGCAGGCCATGCCGGGGGTGAAGACAGGAAGCGACGCGTGATCGGGATCGTGATCGTGGCACATGGTGGGTTGGCGCGCGAATACCTCGCCGCGGTCGAGCATGTCGTGGGGCCGCAAGCCGGCATCCGCGCGATTACCATCGAGGACGACCATGACCGCAGCCTGAAACAGGCCGAGATCCGCGCCGCCGCCGATGCGGTCGACAGTGGCGACGGGGTGGTGGTGGTGACCGACATGTTCGGCGGCTCGCCCTCGAACCTGAGTTTGCTGGCCTGCGAATCCTGTGAACGCGAAATCATCTATGGCGCCAACCTGCCTTTGCTGATCAAACTGGCGAAATCGCGCAGTCTGAACGTGCATGCCGCGGTCGAGGCTGCGCTGGATGCGGGGCGCAAATACATCAACAGCTATTCGGCTTACGGGACTGAAACGAAGTAATGGTTTCCAAGGTTTTGCAGATCGTCAACGTGAAGGGGCTGCATGCGCGTGCCTCTGCCCGTTTCGTCGAAGTGGTCGAGGCGCATGACGCCCGCGCCGAAGTCGAGAAGGACGGCATGTCCGTTTCCGGGGATTCGATCATGGGCCTGCTGATGCTGGCCGCCTCGCGCGGCACGTCGATTGCGGTGCGCACCAGCGGCCCGCAGGCAGAAGAACTGGCCGCGGCGCTGGAGGCTCTTGTGGCCGATCGCTTCGGCGAGGATAACTGAGCCTGCGCAACAAGAGGGTCCGGCAGTGGACGAACAGATAACGGCGGGCACGGTTGCCAAGCCTTACGACAAGCGACGCCTGTCATATGCGGGCACCTTTACCAACCCCTGGAAGGTGGCGACGATCCGCACCATCGAATGGGCAACAGCGAAGCTCAAGCTGCTGAGCCTGATCCGCAAGTTTGAACGTCGCGGTGCCCCTGTGGGGCAGGCGTTCTGGCCGCAGGCGCTCGAGATCATGGGGATCGACGTCAAGACCCCGGCAGAGCAGATCGCCCGCATTCCGCCCACCGGCCCGCTGGTCGTCATGGCCAATCACCCGCACGGGCTGGTCGACGGCATGGTGCTGGCCCATCTGATCGGGCAGGTGCGCACCGATTACAAGATCCTGACGCGCTCGTTGCTGACCGGCATTCCCGAAATCGCCGAATTCATGCTGCCGGTTCCTTTTCCGCATGAGGAAAACGCGCAGGCCGAAAGCCTGAAAATGCGCGCGGAATGCATGGCAACGCTGAAGGCGGGCGGGGTGATCGTACTGTTCCCGGCGGGGGCCGTGGCACATTCCGAAACCTTCTTCGGCCCCGCGATCGAGGGCGAATGGAACCCGTTCTCGGCCAAGATGGTGGCGCGCTCCGGTGCGTCGGTGCTGCCGATCTATTTCCCCGGGCACAACACGCGGCTCTATCAGATCGCCAACAAGCTGAGTGCCACGTTGCGGCAGGGGTTGCTGTTGCACGAGATCAAGGCGGCGCTGAACAAGCCGCAGGCGCCGGTAATCGGCCACGCGCTGAGCCCGGAAGACTTGCGTGAACCGCTGAAGAACCCGCGGCAATGGCTGGCCGATCTGCGCCATCACACGCTCAATCTGCGCGACTGAGGCCCTGAAACGGGATGTTGGATACGAAGAACCCCGCCACTGGCGGGGTTCTTGTTGCGTTTCGGGGGCGATCAGCGCGTCGGAACTGGGGTTTCGCCGCGATAGTCGTAGAACCCGCGCCCGGTCTTGCGCCCGAGCCAGCCAGCCTCGACATATTTCGTCAGAAGCGGGCAGGGGCGGTATTTCGTATCCGCCAGCCCGTCGTGCAGCACATGCATGATCGCCAGGCAGGTATCGAGGCCGATGAAATCGGCCAGTTCCAGCGGGCCCATCGGATGGTTCGCGCCCAGTTTCATCGACTCGTCGATCGAGCGGACGTTGCCGACGCCTTCATACAGCGTATAGACTGCCTCGTTGATCATCGGCACCAGAATCCGGTTGACGATGAAGGCCGGGAAGTCTTCGGCCGAAGCCGAGGTCTTGCCGATCCGGGCGATCACGTCGAGCATGATCTGATAGGTTTCGTCGTCGGTGGCGATGCCGCGGATCAGTTCGACCAGTTGCATCACCGGCACCGGGTTCATGAAGTGCATGCCGATGAATTTCTCGGGGCGGTCGGTTTTCGAGGCCAGACGCGTGATCGAGATCGACGAGGTGTTCGAGGCCAGCAGCGTCGTCGGTTTCAGATGCGGCACCAGCGTCGCGAAAATCGTGTCCTTGACCGATTCACGTTCGGTCGCGGCCTCGATCACCAGATCGGTCTGCCCAAGATCGGTCAGCGTCAGCGTGGTCTTGATGCGGGCTTGCGCGGCGGTCTTGTCCGCTTCGGAAATCTTGCCGCGCGACACCTGCCGCGCCATGTTTTTCTCGATCACGGCAAGGGCCTTGTCCAGGCTCTCTTGCGCGATGTCATTCATCAGAACGTTGTAACCGGCCAGCGCGAAAACATGGGCGATCCCGTTGCCCATCTGCCCTGCGCCAACGATCCCTACCGTTTCAATCGCCATTTCTTCACCTCATGTGATTGCGTCTCGACCATACGCATGCTGCAGTGCAGCGCGCAAGGCTTTCCGGGACGATGGCACAGAACACTTAAGGGATTGTGTCGTATTTTCGCTTTATCCCTTTCGAAAGGCTTGGCGCGCAATCTCCACCTTGGGTGAGTCGAAAACTGAGGTGGGATTATGGCTTTCGAATATGCGGGCGATGGCGCCCTGGACTATTTTCCGTGTCGCTATGGCAGATCGAAACTGCTGTTTCGCGGGCCGCGCCGCGATCTTGCGCGGCCTTTCGTGGCGGCACTGGGCGGGTCCGAGACCTATGGAAAATTCGTGGCAGAGCCCTGGCCTGCGCTGCTGGAAGACAAGTTGCAGATGCCGGTCGTCAATTTCGGCTATCTCAACGCGGGGATCGACGTTTTCGCCAACGAACCCCAGGTGGGCGAGATGTCGCGCCTGGCCCGTGTGACGGTGATTCAGTTGATGGGGGCGCAGAACGTCTCGAACCGGTTCTACGCTGTGCATCCGCGGCGGAATGATCGTTTCCTGCGGGCGTCGAACCTGATGCGCGCAGTATTCAGCGAGATCGACTTCACCGAATTCAACTTTACGCGCCATCTTCTGCTGGCTTTGCGCGAACGGGCACCGGATCGCTTCGGGCCGCTGGTTGCGGAATTGCAGGCGGCCTGGATCGCGCGGATGACGGCGATGCTGGACAAGATCGAAGGGCGCAAGGTGTTGCTCTGGCTGGGCGATTACCGCGATCCGTCGTTGCGCGACGCTCTGGGTTGCGAGCCGCTGCTGGTAACGTCCGAGATGGTGGATCGGCTGCGGCCGCTGGCCGATGCGGTGGTCAGGGTCGACCCCTCGCTGACGGCGCGCAGTTCGGGCTCTGCCGGGATGCATTTCGGCCCGATGGAAGAACCCGCGGCGGCCACGATGCCGGGACCGATGGTGCATGAAGAGGTGGCTGCGGCGCTGGCGCCGGTGCTGGCGGGGTTGCTGTAAGCGGGGCGCGCGGCATATGCAAAAGCCCCGCCAGAGTGGCGGGGCTTTCCGATTTCGCCTCCGGCGGGAGTATTTTTGCCAAGAAAAAGACGTGGCTTTTCATCTTGGCCCGAAATATCTCGGGGGTCCGGGGGCAGGGCCCCCGGCTGGTGCGTCACAGCTTGCTGGTCAATTCCGGCACAGCCTGGAACAGGTCTGCGACGAGTCCGTAGTCTGCGACCTGGAAGATCGGGGCTTCTTCGTCCTTGTTGATGGCGACGATGATCTTGCTGTCCTTCATCCCCGCAAGGTGCTGGATCGCGCCCGAGATGCCGCAGGCGATGTAGAGCTCCGGCGCCACGACCTTGCCGGTCTGCCCGACCTGCCAGTCGTTCGGTGCAAAGCCCGAATCCACCGCCGCGCGCGACGCGCCGACAGCGGCGCCGAGCTTGTCGGCCAGGCCCGCGATCAGTGCGAAATCGGCCTCGCTGCCGACGCCGCGGCCGCCCGAGACCACGATCTTCGCCGAGGTCAGTTCCGGGCGGTCGGAGGCCGCCACCTTGTCCTCGACCCAAGTGCTCAGGCCCTTGTCGCCGACCGCAGCCGCGGCCTCGACCGGGGCCGAACCGCCCGCGCCCGCCGCCTCGAAAGCCGTCGCGCGGATCGTGGCAACCTTGATCTTGTCCGAGGATTTCACCGTCTGGATCGCGTTGCCCGCGTAGATCGGGCGCTCGAACGTGTCGGCATCGACCACGCCGATCACATCCGAGATCACCATTACATCCAAGAGCGCGGCCACGCGCGGCAGCAGGTTCTTGGCATCGGCCGTCGCCGGGGCGACGATATGGGTGAAGCCACCGGCGAGCGACACGACCAGATCGGCCAGCGGCTCGGCCAGGCCATGCGCATAAGCCGCGTCATCGGCGGTCAGCACCTTGGCCACGCCATCGAGCGCCGCGAACGGCGCCGCATCGACGCCCGCACCGGCCACCAGCACCGTCACCGGGCCCATCTTCTTGGCCGCGCTCAGCGCCTTGGCGGTCGCGTCGAGGCTGTTCACTTCAGCAATCAGAAGAACCGACATCACAGAACCCCCGCGTCTTTCAGTTTCGCCACCAGCTCGTCGACCGAGCCCACCTTGATACCAGCCGAACGGCCCGCCGGTTCGGCGGTCTTCACGACGCTGAGGCGCGGCGTGACATCGACGCCGTAATCGGCCGCGGTCTTTTCATCGAGCGGTTTCTTCTTGGCTTTCATGATGTTGGGCAGCGAGGCATAGCGCGGCTCGTTCAGGCGCAGGTCGGCCGTCACGATCGCCGGCAGCTTGACCGAGATCGTCTGCAGACCGCCATCGACCTCGCGCGTCACTTTCGCGCTGTCGCCGGCAATCTCGACCTCGGAGGCAAAGGTCGCCTGACCCCAGCCCAGCAGCGCCGCCAGCATCTGGCCCGTCGCGTTCATGTCGTTGTCGATCGCCTGCTTGCCCGCGATCACCAGGCCGGGGGCCTCGTCGGCCACCACTTTCGCCAGGATCTTGGCCACCGCCAGCGGCTCGATATCCTGATGCACGTCGTCGGCAGCCACCACCAGGATCGCCCGGTCCGCGCCCATCGCCAGCGCCGTGCGCAGCGTTTCCTGCGCCTGCTTCACGCCCACCGAAACCACCACGATCTCGGACGCGGCGCCCTTCTCTTTCAGACGGATCGCCTCTTCAACGGCAATCTCGTCGAACGGGTTCATCGACATCTTTACGTTCGCAAGATCGACACCGCTACCGTCCGCCTTCACGCGAACCTTCACGTTATAGTCGATCACGCGCTTCACAGGCACCAGTACCTTCATGGGCGAGTGTCTCCCTACCTTTGATTCCGCCCGCACAGGGCGGGCCACAAGCTCTCGGCAATTTTGTTACAAGACCAAAACAGCGAGGGACAGTATAAAATCGACGCAATCCCCTGTCGCAACGTCACGTCGCAGGCCGTTTGCGCAATCTGTGCCGGTTTGGGTGGCAGGCGGGCGGGCCTAGCGGTTGCCCCCCGGCACCCAAAGCACATCGGCGCGCCCTTCGTCATTGGCAATGCGCGCGGCGCAGAAGAACCAGTCGGACAGCCGGTTGAGATATTTCACCGCCAAGGGATTGGCGGTATCGGTGGCGGCCAGTGCGGTTGCCTCGCGTTCGGCGCGGCGCGCGACGGTGCGGCACAGGTGCAGATGCGCGGCCAGCGGGGTGCCGCCGGGCAGGATGAAGCTGCGCAGCGGTTCGAGCCGGGCAACCATCGCGTCGATTTCGGATTCCAGCCTGGTCAACTGGGTCTCGATCACGCGCAGCACGGGGTATCCGGCTTCGGCGTCTTTTTCCATTGCCGGGCGGGCCAGATCGGCGCCCAGGTCGAACAGATCGTTCTGGATGCGTGCCAGCGCGGCGTTGGTGTCGTCATCCGCATGCAGCCGGGCCAGCCCCAGAGTCGCGTTCAACTCGTCCACGGTGCCATAGGCCGCGACACGCAGATCGTGCTTGGCCACGCGCGAGCCATCGGCCAGTGCGGTCTGTCCGGCATCACCGGTTTTGGTATAGATACGATTGAGAACGACCATGGATCAGCCTCCTTTTCGGAGCCAGACAAACAGCAAAATCAGACAGATCGCAACCGCCTGGGCCGCGATCCGCAGTCGCATCAGCTTGTTGGCGTGCTTGCGGTTGAAATCGCCGCCCCTGGCAAAACCGCCAATGCCGATCATCAGAATGATCAGCACGGCAAAGCTTGCGGCGGCAACGACGTAGAAAAGCGGATCGTTGCGCATCTGTCCTCCCTGTTCGGTCCCACAGTAGCGGGCGGGCGAGGAAAATCGAGAGGTTTATCCGATCAGGCCTTCGCCATCAGCCAATCCAGCACACGGCCGGGCAGCAGGCGGCGGGCAAGGGCGGCAATCCAGGTGGCCTTGGTCACATAGTAATGGCCGCGCGGGTTCGGCACGGTCAGTGCTGTCAGGATCGCCTGGGTGACGGCCGAGGGCGGGAGTTCGAACGTGTCCTTCTTGCCCGAGGGTTCATAAAGGCGCTTGAGCAGCGAGGTTTCATATTGGTCGCGCCGGGCCGAATTGCGCCAGTCGATCCAGCGTTCGAAATGGGGAATCGCATTCAGGCGGAAGCGGGTCGGGATCGGGCCGGGGTTGATCAGCACGATCTTGATATTGGTGTCGCGCATTTCCAGGCGCAGCACATCGGTCAGCCCTTCCAGCGCGAATTTCGTCGCGACATAGGCGCCGCGCCAGCGGATGCCCACCAGTCCCAGCACCGAGGAACACTGCAGGATGCGGCCGTGGCCCTGGGCACGCATCACCTTGATCGCGCGGGTGGTCAGGTCGTGCAGGCCGAAAAGGTTGGTTTCGAAAATCTCGCGCAGCGCGCCGGCGGGCAGGTCTTCGAGCGCGCCGGGGCAGGCGTAGGCCGCGTTGTTGTAAAGCGCGTCAAGCCGTCCGCCCGCCCGGGCCAGCGCTTCGTTGAAGCCCGCCTCGATCGAGGCCGGATCGGCAACGTCGAGCGGAAACGAGATCAGCCCCTCTGCGCGCAGCCGGGCGCAATCTTCCTCGCGCCGGCAGGTGGCCAGAACTTTCCAGCCCGCGGCCTTGAGCCCATGCGCGGCATCATAACCGATGCCCGAAGAACAGCCGGTAATCAGGATTGTCTTGGTCATGGTCTGGCGCCCCGCAATGATCGTTGCAACCGGGATAGGGGGCGCGGTGCAACTGTGCAAGGCGATCCGGGCGACTGGTGTGCCCGCTCAGTTTGCGGGGGCCAGCAGCTTGCGCGAAACCCAGCCTTCGATCCGAATCCTGACCCAGGGCGCGCTGCTGTCGGAGACCACCAGAACCTCTTCGCCGCGGCTGATCCGGTCGACCACCGGATTGCCGGTCGAAGGGCCGGAACGCACATTCAACCGGTTGGCGGTGACGACCCAAAGGGAGGCGGCGGCGGAAGCCTCGGTCAAGGCAGCCTTCTGTGCATGTTCGGGGGAGGGGCGCAACGCGGGGCCGGGCATGCGCACCAAGCGTGCCGGTGTGACCAGCGGCGCAGGCACCGGGTCGGATTGGCTGAGGCTGATCGTTTCAGGGCTGGCAACGGACGCCTGCACGATTTCGGGCGCAGCACTTTCCGCGGGGCCTTGCGCCATGATCCGCGCGCCCTCTTCGCCGTCACGTCCTGCGATCAACTGCACCAAGAATATCGCAATCAACGTGTAAAACGTCATCTTGAACATCTGACTACCCCCGAGACTCACTACTTTTTCATTTTAGCATATTTTTTGGTCGGTTTCCTTGACGGAACCCTTGGGCCGCCGATTTGTTCCGCCAAGGGAAAAAAGTTTCCGTCTGGACCGGGCGCGTGGCGCGCTTTACACCCGGGGGCATGAGCGAAAATGATGACGACCTGCCCGTTTCCCTGACCTCCGAGCCGCTGAGCCGCGCGATTGGCGAGCGCTATCTGACCTATGCGCTGTCGACGATCATGCACCGGGCGCTGCCCGATGCGCGCGACGGGTTGAAGCCCGTGCATCGCCGCATCCTCTATGCGATGCGCGAGTTGAAGTTGTCGCCAACCGGGGGCTTCCGCAAATCGGCCAAGATTTCGGGCGACGTGATGGGGAACTATCACCCGCATGGCGATGCCGCGATCTATGATGCGATGGCGCGTCTGGCGCAGGATTTCGCGATGCGCTACCCGCTGGTCGACGGGCAGGGCAACTTCGGTAATATCGACGGCGACAACCCTGCCGCCAGCCGTTATACCGAGGCCCGCCTGGCGCACCCGTCCGAGGCATTGCTGGAGGGGCTGGCCGAAAACGCCGTCGATTTCCGCCCGAACTATGACGGCACGCTGGAAGAGCCGGTGGTCTTGCCTGCGGCCTTCCCGAACCTGCTGGCCAATGGCTCGTCCGGGATCGCGGTCGGGATGGCGACGAACATTCCGCCGCATAACCTGCATGAGCTGATCGACGGCTGTTTCGCGCTGATCAAGACCCCGGATCTGTCGGATGAGGCGCTGGTCGAACTGGTGCCGGGGCCGGATTTCCCGACCGGCGGCGTGCTGGTCGAACCGCGCGAGAGCATTCTGGAGAATTACCGCAGCGGGCGGGGCGCGTTCCGGTTGCGCGCCCGTTGGGAGGTCGAGGATCTGGGCCGCGGCATGTGGCAGATCGTGGTCACCGAGATCCCCTATCAGGTGCAGAAATCCAAGCTGATCGAGCGGCTGGCCGAACTGATCCAGACCAAGAAGGTGCCCGCGCTGGCCGATGTGCGCGACGAAAGCGCCGAGGATGTGCGCATCGTGCTGGAACCGCGCACCCGCACGGTCGAACCCGCGCAACTGATGGGCATGCTGTTCCGCAGCTCGGATCTGGAACTGCGGTTCAACATGAACATGAACGTGCTGATCGACGGGCGGGTGCCGAAGGTCTGCAGCCTGAAAGAGGTGCTGCGCGCGTTTCTGGACCATCGCCGCGACGTGCTGTGCCGCCGGTCCGAGCATCGGCTGGACAAGATCGCGCACCGACTCGAGGTGCTGAACGGCTATATCATCGCCTATCTGAATCTGGATCGGGTGATCGAAATCATCCGCACCGAGGACGAGCCCAAGCCCGCGCTGATGGCGGAAAACTGGGCGGTGGTGGATGGCGAGCGCGCCTTCCTGACCGAGGTGCAGGCCGAGGCGATCCTGAACATGCGCCTGCGCAGCCTGCGCAAGCTTGAAGAGATGGAGTTGCGCAACGAACGCGATGCGCTGATGGCCGAGCGCGCCGATCTGCAGGGGCTGCTGGCCTCGGAGCGCGAGCAGTGGAAACGGATCACCGCACAGCTGAAAGAAGTGCAAAAGCAGTTCGGCAAGGCCACCGCGATGGGCGCGCGGCGCACCAGTTTCGGGGATGCGGCCGAGGTCGAGGATGTGCCGATCGAGGCGATGATCGAGCGCGAGCCGATCACCGTGATCCTGTCGAAGATGGGCTGGGTGCGGGCACTCAAGGGGCATCAGCCGCTGGATGCCGAGGTCAAGTTCAAGGATGGCGACGGGCCGCTGTTTGCGCTGCATGCCGAAACCACCGACCGGATCGTGGCGCTGGGGTCGAACGGGCGGGCGTTCACCGTGCTGGGCGCCAACCTGCCCGGCGGGCGCGGCATGGGCGAGCCGCTGCGGCTGATCGTCGATCTGCCGAACGAGGCCGAGATCACCCATCTGGTCATTCCCAAAGCCGGCGAGAAATATCTGCTGGCCTCTTCGGACGGCGACGGGTTCGTGGTGCCGGGCGAAGAGCTGGTGGCGCAGACCCGCGCGGGCAAACAGGTGCTGAACATGCGCGAAGGCGCGCGCACGCAGGTTTGCCGCCCGGTTGTGGGCGATCATGTCGCGTGTGTCGGCGAAAATCGCAAGATGCTGGTCTTCGCGCTGGACGAACTGCCGGAAATGGCCCGCGGCAAAGGCGTCAGGTTGCAGAAATACAAGGATGGCGGGCTGTCGGACGCGATCACTTTCGCGCTTGCAGACGGGCTGAGCTGGAAAGATCCGGCGGGGCGCACCCGGTCCGAGACGGACCTAGGCGAATGGCTGGCCAAGCGGGCCAGCGCCGGCCGGATGGCGCCGCGCGGTTTCCCGCGGGACAATCGCTTCTGCTGACGGGGCCGGGCGCAAGCCCGGTCTTTGGCCGATGCCGCGGCCGCGTCGCACGGGCGCGGCCGCGATGCCATGGTGCGCTGGCCACAGGCGCGTGGCGCATTGCGCCGCGCTGGCGGGGAATGCACGAAGCGGGCTTGATTTTTCTCCTTCGGGGCAATAGGTAGCGCGCGATATTGACTCGGGCCAATTCCGGCCCCCGAACCAGAGGCGCCCGCGACATGGCAAAGGCAAAGTTTGAACGGAACAAACCGCACGTCAACATCGGCACGATTGGCCACGTTGACCACGGGAAGACCACTCTGACGGCAGCGATCACCAAGTATTTTGGTGAGTTCAAAGCCTACGACCAGATTGACGGTGCGCCGGAAGAGAAAGCGCGCGGGATCACGATCTCGACCGCGCACGTTGAATACGAGACGGCGAACCGTCACTACGCGCACGTCGACTGCCCCGGCCACGCGGACTATGTGAAGAACATGATCACGGGTGCGGCGCAGATGGACGGCGCGATCCTGGTTGTGAACGCGGCCGACGGCCCGATGCCGCAGACGCGCGAGCACATCCTGCTCGGCCGTCAGGTCGGCATCCCCTACATGGTCGTGTACATGAACAAGGTCGACCAGGTTGACGACGAAGAGCTGCTCGAACTGGTCGAGATGGAAATCCGCGAACTGCTGTCGTCCTACGACTACCCCGGCGACGACATTCCGATCATCAAGGGCTCGGCTCTGGCCGCTCTGGAAGGCCGTGACCCGGAAATCGGCGAGAACTCGATCCGCGCGCTGCTGGCCGCTGTCGACGAATACATCCCGACCCCCGAGCGCGCTGTCGACCAGCCGTTCCTGATGCCGATCGAAGACGTGTTCTCGATCTCGGGCCGCGGCACGGTTGTGACCGGCCGTGTGGAGCGTGGCGCTGTGAACGTGGGCGACGAACTGGAAATCGTGGGTATCCGCGCGACCAAGAAGACGACCTGCACGGGCGTCGAGATGTTCCGCAAGCTGCTGGATCGCGGTGAAGCGGGCGACAACATCGGCGCGCTGCTGCGCGGTGTCGACCGTGACGGCGTTGAGCGTGGTCAGGTTCTGTGCAAGCCGGGTTCGGTGAAGCCGCACACGAAGTTCGAAGCTGAAGCCTACATCCTCACCAAAGAGGAAGGTGGTCGTCACACGCCGTTCTTCGCGAACTACCGTCCGCAGTTCTACTTCCGCACGACCGACGTGACCGGGACCGTGAAACTGCCGGAAGGCACCGAGATGGTGATGCCGGGCGACAACCTGAAGTTCGAAGTCGAACTGATCGCCCCGATCGCGATGGAAGAAAAACTGCGCTTCGCCATCCGCGAAGGCGGCCGCACCGTCGGCGCTGGCGTCGTCTCGAAAATCATCGAGTGATTTCGATCACATCGTGACGGAAGGGCCGCCTTCGGGCGGCCCTTTTGCATTTTGCCGCCGTCATGCGTGGGGGCGATCTTTCCGCCCGCTCTGGCGTTTTGCCCGGCCCGGACGGGATTTCGTCCCTCCATGCTGCGGCTTCGGGGTGGGGCAGGTCAGGGCCGCTGCACATGAAATCGCGCAAGGTTACAGTTCACGCGCAGTTTGCTGCAAATCGCTCTTGATTTCCGTCGCAGGCTTCTTTAGCACGCCCCTCACGGCACAGGGGTTTAGCTCAGTTGGTAGAGCATCGGTCTCCAAAACCGAGGGTCGTGGGTTCGAGTCCCCCAGCCCCTGCCAAGCCGTCCTTCCCGAAATCTGCATGATCTCGCTGCGACGTGTCGCGCCAAAGTGCTTGAAACCGCCCGCGCAACCGCGTATCTGGGCGCGGTCGCATGGCTTGGGGTCATGCACGCCAGAACAAGGATAAGACGCATGGCAAACCCTCTTCAGTTTCTGAGCCAGGTCCGCTCGGAAGTGGGCAAGATCTCGTGGCCGACGCGCCGCGAAGTGCTGCTGACCACGGGCATGGTCTTTGTCATGGCGGCGCTGACGGCGCTGTTCTTCTCGCTGGTGGATTGGGTGATCCGGTTCGGCGTCGCCCAGATCATCGGCTGAGCGCGGCCCGCCCGCAGCGCCGTAATGCCGGTTCGGCCCGTTAACGGGCTTGAAATCAAAGGCTTTGGGGGGTAAAGGGGCGGAACTCTGGACAACGGGCGCGCATCGATTCGGATGATGCGCGCTGTTTTTTGTTCGGGTCGGGCGGGGTAACCCGTTGATGTAATGGAATTTTCGGCGGTTACCGTCGGTGGAAGAAGGCAAGGCAGAGCATGGCGAAGCGGTGGTATTCGGTAAGCGTTCTCTCGAATTTCGAGAAGAAAGTTGCCGAGCAGATCAAGCAGGCCGTCGTGGAAAAGGGCCTTGAGGACGAGATCGAAGAAGTTCTCGTGCCCACCGAAGAGGTGATCGAGATTCGCCGTGGCAAGAAGGTCACGTCGGAGCGCCGCTTCATGCCGGGCTATGTGCTCGTGCGGATGGACATGACGGACAAGGGGTATCACCTGATTACCTCGATCAACCGGGTGACCGGGTTCCTGGGCCCGCAGGGTCGGCCGATGCCAATGCGCGATGCCGAGGTGAACCAGATCCTGAACCGCGTCGATGAATCGGGCGAGGCCGCCGCGCCGCGCAGCCTGATCCGCTTCGAGGTGGGTGAGAATGTGAACGTGACCGACGGCCCGTTCGAGGGCTTCTCGGGCATGGTCGAAGAGGTCGACGACGCCGCGGGCCGCCTGAAGGTCACGGTGTCGATCTTTGGTCGGCCGACGCCGGTCGAACTGGAATTCACCCAGGTGTCGAAAGCCGCCTGAGTGGGAGCCGTGGGAGGCGAGGGGGTCTGACAAGGCGCCCGGACCGCACCACTAAACTTCGCGCCGCAGGGTGTGACAGTGATAAAGGAGAGGCCACATGGCCAAGAAAGTCATCGGGCAGCTGAAGCTGCAAATCAAAGCGGGGCAGGCCAACCCTTCCCCGCCGGTTGGTCCGGCGCTGGGTCAGCGCGGCATCAACATCATGGAATTCTGCAAGGCGTTCAACGCCAAGACGCAGGAAATGGAAGCCGGTTCGCCGGTTCCGGTCGTGATTACCTATTACGCCGACAAATCCTTCACCTTCGAAACGAAGACCTCGCCGGCCTCGTTCCTGCTGAAAAAAGCCGCTGGCCTGAAGCCGGTCGGCAAGCGGAACCGTCCGAAAGGCTCGACCAAGCCGGGCCGTGAAGTCGCGGGCACCGTGACCGCCGCGCAGGTGCGTCAGATCGCCGAAGCGAAAATGAAGGACCTGTCGGCGAACGACGTCGAAGCCGCGATGCAGATCATCCTCGGCTCGGCACGTTCGATCGGTATCGAGGTGAAAGGGTAAGCCATGGCCAAGCTCGCTAAACGCACGGCCGCTGCGCGCGCCGCTTTCGAAGGCAAAGACAACATCACTGTTGAAGAAGCCGTCAAACTGATCAAATCGGCTGCCTCGGCGAAATTCGACGAGACGCTGGAAATCGCGATGAACCTGGGTGTCGACCCGCGTCACGCCGACCAGATGGTCCGCGGCGTGGTCCAGCTGCCCAACGGCACCGGCAAGGTGGTGCGCGTGGCCGTGTTCGCGCGTGGCGCCAAGGCTGACGAAGCCAAGGCCGCCGGTGCGGATATCGTCGGCGCCGAAGACCTGATGGAAACCATCCAGTCGGGCAAGATCGAATTCGATCGCTGCATCGCGACCCCGGACATGATGCCGCTGGTCGGCCGTCTGGGCAAGATCCTGGGCCCGCGCAACCTGATGCCGAACCCGAAAGTCGGCACCGTGACGATGGACGTGAAAGCGGCTGTCGAAGCGGCGAAAGGCGGCGAAGTGCAGTTCAAGGTCGAAAAAGCCGGCGTGATCCACGGCGGTATCGGCAAGGTGTCCTTCACCGAAGAAGCGCTGGCGCAGAACGTCCGCGCCTTCGTCGAAGCCGTGTCGAAAGCCAAGCCCGCGGGCGCGAAAGGCACCTACCTGAAGAAGGTGTCGCTCAGCTCGACCATGGGCCCGGGCGTTTCGCTCGACCTCGCGTCGGCGACCGCCAACTGAGAATTTGCCGGGCTTCGGCCCGGCGAATGACGGGGCGGAAACGCCCCGTCCTGTCCGAGACGGAGGGGGCCGGTTCACCGGCTTAATATCCTTCCTGAGATGGGGAACGAGAATTTCCGGGGCAAGCCTCGGGCGATCTCTCGGGAACCACTTGGACCCGAACCCCGGTTTCGGCCGGGGACAATGAGAGCCGGGGGGAAACCCCCAAACTTGGAGTGAAACTGTGGATAGAGCCCAGAAAGAGAAAGTGGTCGAGGAACTCGGCCAGATCTTTGAAAGCTCTGGCGTCGTGGTGGTTGCCCACTACGAAGGCATGACGGTTGCACAGATGCAGGACCTTCGCACGCGCATGCGTGACGTGGGTGGGTCCGTTCGCGTTGCCAAGAACACGCTCGCCAAGATCGCCCTGGAAGGCAAGCCCTGCGACAGCATGGCCAAACTTCTTTCGGGTATGACCGTTTTTGCCTATTCCGAGGACCCGGTCGCTGCGGCCAAGGTCGCGGTGGACTATGCCAAGGTGAACGAGAAGTTCGCCATCCTTGGCGGTGCCATGGGCAAAGACGCTCTGGATCCGGCCGGTGTCAAAGTTGTGGCTGCTATGCCGTCGCGTGAAGAGCTTATCGCTCAGATCGTGTCGTGCATCGGTGCCCCGGCTTCGAACATCGCCGGTGCCATTGGCGCGCCTGCTTCCAACATCGCGGGCATCCTCAAGACTCTTGAGGAGCGGGAAGCCGCCTGACGCAATCTTTTGCCTTCGTTGGGAAAAGCCCGACGTTGGAAAACCCTATATGAGAATGGAACGGAAAAATGGCCGATCTTAAAGCACTCGCCGAGCAAATCGTGAACCTCACGCTGCTGCAGGCGCAAGAACTGAAAACCATCCTGAAAGACGAATACGGCATCGAGCCGGCTGCCGGTGGCGCCGTCATGATGGCCGGCCCGGCCGCTGCTGCCGAAGCCGTCGAAGAAAAAACCGAATTCGACGTCGTTCTCGTCGAAGCCGGTGCGAACAAGATCAACGTGATCAAAGAAGTTCGCGCGATCACCGGCCTGGGCCTGAAAGAAGCCAAGGACCTGGTGGAAGCTGGCGGCAAAGTCAAAGAAGGCGCGGCGAAAGCCGAAGCCGAAGACATCAAGGGCAAGCTGGAAGCAGCTGGCGCGAAAGTCGAGCTCAAGTAATCAGACCGGATGCGCGTGCATCCGATCTACTGAAAAGGGCTGGGTCCGGGGCAACCCCGGGCCCAGCCGAACCTGTCTTGGAGAGCGCTTTCGCGAAAGTGTTTTCCAAGGCGGTGTTCACGGCTCGGGAGCCTTCCGGTGGGACGGGGGGCAAGTATGGGGCCGACCCCTTGATCGCCACGCGCCGCGCACCGGGCCCCGACGGTGTGCGCGCCTGCGAAAAGACGAAAGGTCACGACGAGCATGGCTCAAGCTTACGTTGGTCAGAAGCGTATCCGCCGTTACTATGGCAAAATCCGCGAAGTTCTTGAAATGCCGAACCTCATCGAGGTTCAGAAATCTTCCTATGATCTGTTCCTGCGCTCTGGCGATGCCGACAAGCCGCAGGACGGCGAAGGTATCCAGGGCGTTTTCCAGTCGGTTTTCCCGATCAAGGATTTCAACGACAATGCCATCCTCGAGTTCGTGAAATACGAGCTGGAAAAACCGAAATACGACGTCGACGAATGCCAGGCCCGCGACATGACCTATGCCGCGCCGCTGAAGGTGACGCTGCGTCTGATCGTGTTCGATGTCGATGAAACCACCGGCGCGCGGTCGGTCAAGGACATCAAGGAACAGGACGTGTTCATGGGCGACATGCCGCTCATGACGTCGAACGGCACGTTCATCGTGAACGGCACCGAGCGGGTCATCGTGAGCCAGATGCACCGTAGCCCGGGCGTGTTCTTCGACCATGACCGCGGCAAGACGCACTCCTCGGGCAAGCTGCTGTTCGCCTGCCGCATCATTCCCTATCGCGGCAGCTGGCTGGATTTCGAATTCGACGCCAAGGACCTGGTGTTCGCGCGCATCGACCGTCGCCGCAAACTGCCGGTGACCACGCTGCTTTATGCGCTGGGGCTGGACCAGGAAGGCATCATGGATGCCTATTACACCACCGTGAACTACCGCGCCGAGGGCAAGCGCGGCTGGGTCACGAAATTCTTCCCCGAGCGTGTGCGCGGCACCCGTCCGACCTATGACCTGATCGACGCCGCCACCGGCGAAGTGATCTGCAAGGCCGGCGACAAGATGACCCCGCGCATGGTCAAGAAGCTGATCGACGAGGCGAAGGTCACCGAACTGCTGGTGCCGTTCGAACACATCCTCGGCCGCTTCTGCGCCAAGGACATCATCAACGAGGACACCGGCTTCATCTATATCGAAGCGGGCGACGAGCTGACGGCCGAGTATGACAAGGAAGGTCAGCTGGTCGGCGGGTCGGTCAAGGTGCTGATGGACAACGGCATCACCGATATCCCGGTGCTGGACATCGACAACATCAACGTCGGTCCCTACATTCGCAACACGATGGCCGCGGACAAGAACATGAACCGCGATCAGGCGCTGATGGATATCTATCGCGTCATGCGTCCGGGCGAGCCGCCGACCGTCGAGGCCGCCTCGGCCCTGTTCGACACGCTGTTCTTCGACAGCGAGCGCTACGACCTGTCGGCCGTGGGTCGCGTCAAGATGAACATGCGTCTGAACCTGGATGCGCCGGACACCCAGCGGACCCTGCGTCGCGACGACATCATCGCCTGCATCAAGGGCCTGGTCGAACTGCGTGACGGCAAGGGCGAGATCGACGACATCGACCACCTGGGCAACCGCCGGGTGCGTTCGGTCGGCGAGCTGATGGAAAACCAGTATCGCGTCGGCCTGCTGCGCATGGAGCGCGCGATCAAGGAACGCATGTCCTCGGTCGAGATCGACACGGTGATGCCGCAGGACCTGATCAACGCGAAACCGGCTGCGGCTGCGGTTCGTGAATTCTTCGGCTCCTCGCAGCTGTCGCAGTTCATGGACCAGACCAACCCGCTGTCGGAAGTCACCCACAAGCGGCGTCTGTCGGCGCTTGGGCCGGGCGGTCTGACCCGCGAACGCGCGGGCTTCGAGGTGCGCGACGTTCACCCGACCCACTATGGACGGATGTGCCCGATTGAAACGCCGGAAGGTCAGAACATCGGTCTGATCAACTCGCTGGCCACCTTCGCCCGCGTGAACAAGTATGGCTTCATCGAGACCCCGTATCGCAAGGTTGAAGACGGCAAGGTGACCGACGAGGTCGTCTATATGTCGGCCACCGAAGAGATGCGCCACACCGTCGCGCAGGCCAACGCCGAGCTGGATGCAGACGGCAAGTTCGTCAACGATCTGGTCTCGACCCGTCAGTCGGGCGAATTCATGCTGAATCCTGTCGATGTCGTCGATCTGATCGACGTGTCGCCCAAGCAGCTGGTGTCGGTCGCGGCCGCGCTGATCCCGTTCCTGGAAAACGACGACGCCAACCGCGCTCTGATGGGGTCGAACATGCAACGTCAGGCGGTTCCGCTGCTGCGTTCCGAGGCGCCCTTCGTCGGCACCGGGATGGAAGCGGTCGTGGCGCGTGACTCCGGGGCGGCGATCATGGCGCGCCGCGGCGGCATCATCGACCAGGTCGATGCGCAGCGTATCGTTGTGCGCGCGACCGAAGGCCTGGGCATGGGCGATGCGGGCGTCGACATCTATCGTCTGCGCAAGTTCAAACGCTCGAACCAGTCCTCGACCATCAACCAGCGCCCGCTGGTGAAGGTGGGCGATACGGTTGCCACCGGTCAGGTCATCGCTGACGGTCCCTCGACCGATCAGGGCGAACTGGCGATCGGGCGCAACGTGGTCGTCGCGTTCATGCCGTGGAACGGTTACAACTACGAAGACTCGATCCTGATTTCGGAACGCATCCACCGCGACGACGTGTTCACCTCGATCCATATCGACGAATACGAAGTGGCGGCGCGCGACACGAAACTGGGGCCGGAAGAGATCACCCGCGACATCCCGAACGTCGGCGAGGAAGCGCTGCGCAACCTCGACGAGGCGGGCATCGTCTATATCGGTGCCGAGGTCGGCCCGGGCGATATTCTGGTTGGCAAGATCACCCCCAAGGGCGAAAGCCCGATGACGCCGGAAGAAAAACTTCTGCGCGCCATCTTCGGGGAAAAGGCGTCCGACGTGCGCGATACCTCGCTGCGTCTGCCGCCGGGGGCCTATGGCACGATCGTCGAAGTGCGGGTGTTCAACCGTCACGGCGTCGACAAGGACGAACGCGCGCTGCAGATTGAGCGTGAAGAAGTCGAACGTCTGGCCCGCGACCGCGACGACGAGCTGGCGATTCTGGAGCGCAACATCTACGCGCGCCTGAAAACGCTGATCCTGGGCAAGGTTGCCGTCAAAGGCCCGAAAGGCATCAAGCCGGGGTCCGAGATCAACGACGAACTGCTGGGCACGCTGAGCCGTGGTCAGTGGTGGCAGCTGGCGCTGGAAAACGAAGGCGATGCCAAGGAAGTCGAAGCGCTGAACGATCAGTTCGACGCGCAGAAACGCGCCCTTGAGCACCGTTTCGAAGACAAGGTCGAGAAAGTCCGTCAGGGCGACGATCTGCCTCCGGGCGTGATGAAGATGGTCAAGGTCTTCGTCGCCGTGAAGCGCAAGCTGCAAGCGGGCGACAAGATGGCCGGTCGTCACGGGAACAAAGGTGTCGTGTCGAAAGTCGTGCCGATGGAGGACATGCCGTTCCTTGCCGATGGCACCCCGGTCGACCTGGTGCTGAACCCGCTGGGCGTGCCGTCGCGGATGAACGTCGGTCAGATTCTGGAAACCCACATGGGGTGGGCATCGCGCGGTCTGGGTATCCAGATCGACGAGGCGCTGAAGGAATACCGTCGTTCGGGCGACCTGACCCCGGTGCGTGAGGCGATGCGTCACGGCTATGGCGACGAGACCTACGAAGAGACCTTCGCCGCGATGGAGCAGGACCGCTTCGTGGAATGCGCCGAGCATGTCCGCACCGGCGTGCCGATCGCGACCCCGGTCTTCGACGGCGCCAAGGAAGCCGACGTGAACGACGCCCTGCTGCGCGCGGGCTTCGACAAGTCGGGTCAGTCGATCGTGTTCGACGGCCGTACGGGCGACCAGTTCGCGCGTCCGGTCACCGTGGGCGTGAAATACTTCCTGAAGCTGCATCACCTTGTCGACGACAAGATGCACGCCCGTTCGACCGGGCCGTACTCGCTCGTCACGCAGCAGCCGCTGGGTGGTAAGGCGCAGTTCGGTGGTCAGCGTCTGGGTGAGATGGAGGTCTGGGCGCTGGAAGCTTACGGCGCCGCCTACACCCTGCAGGAAATGCTGACGGTGAAGTCGGATGACGTGGCGGGCCGGACCAAGGTCTATGAATCGATCGTCAAGGGCGAGGACAACTTCGAAGCCGGCGTGCCGGAATCGTTCAACGTTCTTGTCAAAGAGGTCCGGGGCCTCGGCCTCAACATGGAACTCCTGGATGCGGAGGATGACGAGTGAGGGCTTCGGCCCTCATTCCCTCCCCTCTGCCCTCATTCAAGGAATAACAGATGAACCAGGAACTCACTCAAAACCCGTTCAACCCGCTGGCCGCGCCCAAGCAGTTCGACGAGATCAAGATCTCGCTGGCTTCGCCCGAGCGTATCCTGTCGTGGTCGTATGGCGAGATCAAAAAGCCGGAAACCATCAACTACCGGACCTTCAAACCGGAGCGTGACGGTCTGTTCTGCGCCCGTATCTTTGGCCCGATCAAAGATTACGAATGCCTGTGCGGCAAATACAAACGCATGAAATATCGCGGCGTCGTCTGCGAAAAATGCGGTGTCGAAGTCACGCTGCAGAAGGTCCGTCGCGAGCGCATGGGCCATATCGAGCTGGCCTCGCCCGTCGCGCATATCTGGTTCCTCAAGTCGCTGCCCTCGCGTATCGGCCTGATGCTGGACATGACGCTGCGCGATCTGGAGCGCATCCTCTATTTCGAAAACTATGTCGTCCTCGAGCCGGGTCTGACCGACCTGAGCTATGGTCAGCTGCTGACCGAAGACGAATATCTGGATGCGCAGGACCAATACGGTGCCGACGCCTTCACCGCCAATATCGGCGCCGAAGCCATTCGTGAGATGCTGGCCGCGATCGACCTCGAGGCGACCGCAGAGCAACTGCGCGAGGAGCTGAAGGAAGCCACCGGCGAGCTGAAGCCGAAAAAGATCATCAAGCGTCTGAAGATCGTCGAATCCTTCCTGGAATCGGGCAACCGCCCGGAATGGATGGTGCTGACGGTGCTGCCGGTCATTCCGCCGGAACTGCGCCCGCTGGTGCCGCTGGATGGTGGCCGTTTCGCGACCTCGGATCTGAACGATCTGTATCGCCGCGTCATCAACCGGAACAACCGTCTGAAGCGTCTGATCGAACTGCGCGCGCCCGATATCATCGTGCGCAACGAAAAGCGGATGCTGCAGGAATCGGTCGATGCGCTGTTCGACAACGGCCGTCGCGGCCGCGTTATCACGGGCACCAACAAGCGCCCGCTGAAGTCGCTGTCGGACATGCTGAAAGGCAAGCAGGGTCGCTTCCGTCAGAACCTTCTGGGTAAACGCGTCGACTTCTCGGGTCGTTCGGTCATCGTGACCGGGCCGGAGCTGAAACTGCACCAGTGCGGTCTGCCAAAGAAGATGGCGCTCGAACTGTTCAAGCCCTTCATCTATTCGCGGCTGGAGGCCAAGGGCCTCAGCTCGACGGTGAAACAGGCCAAGAAACTGGTCGAGAAGGAACGCCCCGAAGTTTGGGATATCCTGGACGAGGTGATCCGCGAGCATCCGGTTCTGCTGAACCGCGCGCCGACGCTGCACCGTCTGGGCATCCAGGCGTTCGAGCCGATCCTGATCGAAGGCAAGGCTATTCAGCTGCACCCGCTGGTGTGTTCGGCCTTCAACGCCGACTTCGACGGTGACCAGATGGCCGTTCACGTTCCGCTCTCGCTGGAAGCCCAGCTGGAAGCGCGCGTCCTGATGATGTCGACGAACAACGTTCTGTCGCCCGCCAACGGCGCGCCGATCATCGTTCCGTCGCAGGACATGATCCTTGGCCTCTACTACACCACGATGGAGCGCAAGGGCATGCCGGGCGAAGGCATGGTCTTCGGTTCGGTCGAGGAAGTGGAACACGCGCTGAACGCCAAGGTCGTGCATCTGCACGCCAAGATCCAGGCGCGCGTCAAGCAGATCGACGAAACCGGCAACGAAGTGTTCAAACGCTATGAAACGACCCCCGGTCGTCTGCGTCTGGGCGCGCTCTTGCCGCTGAACGCCAAGGCGCCGTTCGATCTGGTGAACCGTCTGCTGCGGAAGAAAGACGTGCAAAACGTCATCGACACCGTCTATCGCTACTGCGGTCAGAAAGAGTCGGTCATCTTCTGTGACCAGATCATGGGCATGGGCTTCCGCGAGGCGTTCAAGGCCGGCATCTCGTTCGGCAAGGACGACATGGTGATCCCCGACACCAAGTGGGACATCGTGAACGGCGTGCGCGATCAGGTGAAGGAATTCGAACAGCAGTATATGGACGGCCTGATTACCCAGGGCGAGAAGTATAACAAAGTTGTCGATGCCTGGTCGAAGTGCTCGGATGCCGTCGCGGCCGAGATGATGAAGGAAATCTCCGCTGTGCGCGTCGATGACGCGGGCATGGAGAAAGAACCGAACTCGGTCTACATGATGTCGCACTCCGGTGCGCGGGGTTCGCCGGCACAGATGAAGCAGCTGGGCGGGATGCGGGGCCTGATGGCCAAGCCGTCGGGCGAGATCATCGAAACGCCGATCATCTCGAACTTTAAGGAAGGCCTGACCGTGTTGGAGTACTTCAACTCCACCCACGGCGCCCGTAAGGGTCTGGCCGATACCGCACTGAAAACGGCGAACTCGGGTTACCTGACCCGTCGTCTGGTCGACGTGGCGCAGGACTGCATCGTGCGCTCGCACGATTGCGGCACCGAGCGCGCGATCACCGCTTCGGCGGCCGTAAACGACGGTGAAGTCGTGGCGCCGCTGGGCGAGCGCGTTCTGGGCCGTGTCGCGGCCGATGACGTGCTGGTTCCGGGCACCGACGAGGTGCTGGTGCGCAAGAACGAGCTGATCGACGAACGCAAGGCCGACCTGATCGAGCAATCGGGCATCCAGTCGGTGCGGATCCGCTCGGCGCTGACCTGCGAGGCCGAAGAGGGCGTTTGCGCGCTGTGCTACGGTCGCGATCTGGCGCGCGGCACGCTGGTGAACCAGGGCGAAGCCGTGGGCATCATCGCGGCGCAGTCGATCGGGGAACCCGGCACGCAGCTGACGATGCGGACCTTCCACATCGGCGGTATCGCGCAGGGTGGCTCGCAGTCGTTCCAGGAAGCCAGCCAGGAAGGCAAGATCGAGTTCCGCAACCCGAACCTGCTGATCAACGACAATGGCGAGCAAATCGTCATGGGTCGGAACATGCAGGTCGTGATCGTGGACGATCAGGGCGAAGAGCGGGCCAGCCACAAGCTGAGCTACGGGTCGAAGATCTTCGTGAAGGAAGGCGAGGCGGTCAAACGCGGCGCCAAGCTTTACGAATGGGACCCCTACACCCTGCCGATCATCGCCGAAAAGGCCGGTGTGGCGAAATTCGTCGACCTCGTTTCGGGTATCGCGGTGCGCGAAGAGACGGACGAAGCCACCGGCATGACGCAGAAGATCGTGACCGATTGGCGCTCGGCGCCGAAAGGCAACGATCTGAAGCCGGAGATCATCATCGTCGATGCCGATGGCGAGCCGGTGCGCAACGAGGCGGGCAACCCGGTCACCTATCCGATGTCGGTCGACGCGATTCTGTCGGTCGAGGACGGGCAAGAGGTGAAGGCCGGTGACGTTGTGGCGCGTATCCCGCGCGAAGGTGCCAAGACCAAGGACATCACCGGGGGTCTGCCCCGCGTGGCGGAACTGTTCGAGGCCCGTCGTCCGAAGGATCACGCGATCATCGCGGAAATCGACGGCTATGTGCGCTTTGGCAAGGACTACAAGAACAAGCGCCGCATCACCATCGAGCCCTCGCAAGAGGGGCTGGAGCCGGTTGAATACATGGTGCCGAAAGGCAAGCACATCCCGGTGCAGGAAGGCGACTTCGTGCAGAAGGGTGACTACATCATGGACGGCAACCCGGCGCCGCACGACATCCTGCGCATCATGGGGATCGAGGCTTTGGCCGACTACCTCATCGACGAGGTGCAGGACGTCTATCGACTGCAGGGCGTGAAGATCAACGACAAGCACATCGAGGTGATCGTTCGCCAGATGCTGCAGAAGATCGAGATCCTGGATTCGGGCGATTCGACGCTGCTGAAAGGCGAGAACGTCGACAAGGCCGAGTTCGAGGAAGAGAATGCCAAGGTCGAGGCGCGCGGTGGGCGTCCGGCCGTGGGCGAACCGGTTCTGCTGGGCATCACCAAGGCCTCGCTGCAGACCCGCTCGTTCATCTCGGCGGCCTCGTTCCAGGAAACCACGCGGGTGCTGACCGAAGCTTCGGTTCAGGGCAAGCGCGACAAGCTGGTCGGTCTGAAAGAGAACGTGATCGTCGGTCGTCTGATCCCGGCGGGCACGGGCGGTGCGACCGCCCGCGTGCGCAAGATCGCAGCCGAACGCGACAACGTGGTTATCGAGGCCCGTCGTGCCGAGGCCGAAGCGGCCGCGGCCCTGGCCGCGCCGGTTGCTTCGGGCTTCGACGATGCCGATCTCGGCGCGGTCGAAACGCCGGAAAGCCGCGACTGATCTTCGCCTGACGGTTCAGGCCATGACCCCGCGCGAGCGATCGCGCGGGGTTTTCATTTTGCCGTTGCCGGGCCTGTTGCGGCGAGGGATAGTCGGGGGATGGCGGCCGGTCATCGCGCCCCTGTCCCGGCACCAGGAGGATTTTACAATGCGCTCTTTTTCCGGCTCTGTTGTCGCGTTTGTGGCGGTGACGCTGGCCCTGCCCGTAGCGGCCAGCCCCTTCACCGAGGCGGAGGCGCAGCTGCGCGGGGCCTATGGCGCCTATCGCGCGGCCCTGTTTCTGAGCAATCAGGGCAAAGGCCCGGAAACCCTGTCCGCACTGGAAAAGTTCAACGCCGCCTGGGACGGGCTGGCTGCGGGCTGGGGCCAGACCCCGCCGCCGCAATATGCCGACGACGCCGGGCTGCCGCTGACGTTTCAGACCGTGGACGGGTTGATTGAAAGCGCGACGGCGCAGGCCGCGGCGGGCGATCTGGCGGCGGCGCATGAAACGCTGGAAGCAGTGCGCGATGAGGTCGCCGCACTGCATGCCCGCAATGGTCTGATCGGGTTTTCGGACCGGATGAATGACTACCACGCCGCGATGGAGAAGGTGCTGACAACCGAGTACAGCGTGTCCGGGGCAGGGGCCGCGGCGCAGCTTCTGGCCGATGCGAGGTTGCTTGATTATCTGGCGACGCAGATCCTGACCCATCCGGCGCCCGAGGCGGACGCCGCAGAATATGCGCCGCTGATGGCGGGTTTTGTCGCCTCGGTCGAGGCGTTTCTGGCTGCGGCAGAGGCGGGCGACGTTGCGGCAACGCTGGCCGCGCGCGGCGGGTTGAAACCGGCCTATTCCAAGCTTTTCGCCAAATTCGGTTGAATTCTTGCGGGCACCGGCGGTGCCGCCATCGTGCGGCCCTGCGAGTTTACATCAACTGGACCTGCGGGTAAGAGAAGGGGCCCGGTCCGGGCGGCTGCGGTGAAGGTGCTATGACGGAAGTTTCCATTGTGATCCCGGCGCGCAACGAGGCGTCGAACATCGAGGCGCTGCTGGATGGCATTGATGCCGCCTGCGCGCCGGTCTGCGATTACGAGGTGATCGTGGTCGATGACGCCTCGGACGACGGGATGGAGGCGATCTTGCGCGCCCGTATGGCGCAGGCGCCGCGGTTGCGCGTGCTGCGCCACGACCGTTCGGGCGGTCAGTCGGCAGCGGTGCATTCGGGCGTGCGCGTGGCGCGCGGCGGGATCATCTGCACGCTGGATGGCGATGGCCAGAACCCGCCCGAAGAGCTGCCCAAGCTGATGGCGCCGCTTCGGGTCGCGGGGTCTGGTGACGTGGGGCTGGTGGCCGGGCAACGTGTCGGCCGGCAGGATACGCTGTCAAAGAAACTCGCCTCGAAATTCGCCAACGGGCTGCGTGCGCGGATCTTGAAGGATGGCACGCGCGATACCGGTTGCGGGCTCAAGGCGTTCCGGCGCGAGGCCTTTCTGGCGCTGCCGTATTTCGACCATATGCACCGCTATCTGCCCGCGCTGTTTGCGCGCGATGGCTGGCAGGTCGCGCATGTCGATGTCAGCCACCGCGCGCGCGGCGGCGGGCGCTCGCACTATTCCAATCTGCAGCGCGGGCTGGTCGGCATTGTCGATCTGGCCGGGGTCGCATGGCTGTTGAAGCGGCGCAAGAAATCGCGTCCGATCGAAGTTTTCGCCTCTGAAAAAGCGGAGTAAGTCATGCATTGGCTGATGACGGTTCTGAAGGTCGACAGCACGACCGAACTGTGGTGGGTGATCTTCGGCTTTGCCGCGCAGGGCATGTTCACCGGGCGCTTCCTGGTGCAATGGATCGCATCCGAGCGCGCCCGGGATTCCGTGGTGCCGGTGGTGTTCTGGTATTTCTCGCTGGCGGGCGGGGTGATGCTGCTCAGCTATGCGATCTATCGTCAGGACCCGGTATTCATTCTGGGGCAGGGTCTGGGCGTGTTCATCTACGTCCGCAACCTGTGGCTGATCTATGCCAAGCGCCGCCGCGAGTTCTGAGCGCGGCTGGCTCGCGCCTGCGATTGCCGTCGTTGCGGCGGTGACCGGGCTGCGGCTGGTGGCGCTGGCGTTCAACCGCACCGATCTGTTCGTCGACGAGGCGCAATACTGGTTCTGGGGCCAGAATTTCGACTTCGGCTATTATTCGAAGCCGCCGCTGATCGGCTGGCTGCTGCGGGCGGTCACCGATCTGGCCGGGTCGGATGCGCCGTTCTGGGTGCGCATGCCGGGCGCGGTGCTGCACGGGATTACGGCGTTGATTCTGGCGGCACTGGCGGCGCGGCTGGCGGATGCCCGGGTGGCGCTGTGGACGGCGGCGATCTATGTCACGCTGCCCTTCGTGGCACTGGGGTCATTGCTGATCTCGACCGACACGGTGATGGCGCCGTTCTATGCCGGGGCGCTGCTGTTCTTTGTGCGCGCGGGGCAGGGCGGGCGCGCAGGCGATGCCTTCGCCGCAGGGATTTGTGCGGGGGCGGCGTTCATGGCGAAATATGCCGCCGTCTATCTGATTCCGGGCGCGGTTCTGGCGGTGCTGGTGGCGCCCGCTCTGCGGCCCGGCTGGCGCAATGCACTGCTGATGGCCTTGGGGTTCGGTCTGGTGATCGCACCCAATGTGGCCTGGAACCTGACGCATGATCTGACCACGGTCGAGCATACGATGGACAATGTCGGCTGGGTGCGCACCGGCGCCAATCTCCGCCCCGGTGCGATGGCCGAGTTCCTGGCCAGTCAGTTCATTGTTTTCGGTCCGCTGACCATGGCTGCCTTCCTGTGGGGGCTGGTGCGGGCGCGCACTGCGGCCTTGCGCGCGCTGGCGGTGTTTGCGGTGCCGCCCCTGGCGGTGGTTCTGGTGCAATCGCTGCTGGGCAAGGCCTATGCCAACTGGGCGGTGGCGACCTATTTTGCGGGCACGGTTCTGGCGGTCTGGGTGATGGGCGCGCGCTGGCGCTGGCTGGCGCTGGCGGTCAACCTGCTGGTCGCGGTGGCGCTGCCGGTGCTGACGGTTCTGGCGCCCTGGCCCGAGGTGAACGGGCAGACCCTGCTGCACCGTTATCTGGGACGCACAGCGATGAGCGAACAGATCCTGGCGCTGGCCCGGGCCGAAGGCCTGCCGGTGCTGAGCGACAACCGGGATGTGCTGGCCGATCTGTTCTATACAGGGCGCGAAAGCGGCGTGCCGATCTATGCGGCGCGTCCCGAGGGGCGGCCCGAGCATTACTATGCGCAGAATTTCGCGCTGCCTGCAGGGTTCAGCGGCAAGCTTCTGCTGATCGCGACGGCGCCGGTCGATTGCGGGACCGGGCCGGTGCCGCCCGCGGGGGTGTTGAACGGCACGGGAACCTGGGCGGGCAAGGGCCTGACCCCCTATGTGATTGAGGCGGAGTGTCTGGATGCCGCAGATTGACTATCAGATGACCGGGCGCTGGCTGATCGCCGGATGGCTGGTGGCGCTGGCGCTGTTTCGTGGCGCGCCGGGCGTTGATCTGGCGATCACCGGGCTGTTCTGGCATGGACCCGAAGCGGGGTTTTCGCCGCTGGCAGACCGCTGGATGTGGGAATTCCTGCGCCAGCGGCTTTGGGATGTGTCGATCCTCGTATTCCTGGCCACACCTTTCGCGCTGTGGCGCGCGCTTGCCCGCAATCGCCCGGTGCTGGATCTGCCTGCGCGGGTCTGGGGGTTTGTCTTCACGTTGTATCTGCTGGGGCCGCTTTTGCTGGTGAACGGGTTCCTGAAGGCGCAGTCGGGCCGGGCGCGTCCGGCCAATGTGACCGAATTCGGGGGCGACCGGTTGTTTACCCCCGCCGGACAATTCGCCGATCAGTGCAGCGCGAACTGTTCCTTCGTCTCGGGGGAGGTGGCGGCGGCGGTGGTTCTGGGCATCTGCCTGTGGCTGGCGCTGAGCTTCTGGCGCGCCCGGCTGGCCCGGTGGCTGGTAATCTACGGGCGGGTCGTGGCCGTGTTCATCCCGGTCTTCGTCATCGTGCAGCGGGTCGGCACCGGGCGCCATTTCGCCTCGGACGCTGTCTTTGCGGCGCTGTTCATGCTGACCCTGGCCTGGGCGCTGCACGCGATCTTCGCGGGTCAGCTGGCACCATGGCTTGCGCGGGGGCGGGGGCTGACGGGGCGGCGCAGTTGACAAGCCCCGCGACTCCCCCTATAGCGCCGCTACCCGACGGGCGCAGTGTGTCCGCAGGGTAGCCGAACTTCAGTGGTCACGATCCGGGCCCTATAGCCTCGATCCTCTGGATTTCAACGCATTCGCCGCCTTTTCGGAGGGGGTGCAATGCGGTTTGGCGTTTTGCGATAGGCGCAAGGCGCCGTCGAGAAGTGGCGCACCCGGGCTATTGGGTGCGAGTATTGACAGAGCAAATACGGGGAACCGGTATGCCTACCATCCAACAGCTGATCCGCAAGCCGCGGCAGCCCAAGGTGCAGCGCTCCAAGTCGCAGCACCTTCAGTCGTGCCCGCAAAAACGTGGCGTGTGCACGCGCGTCTACACGACGACTCCGAAGAAACCGAACTCGGCTATGCGTAAGGTCGCCAAAGTGCGCCTGACCAATGGCTTCGAGGTCATCTCCTACATCCCGGGCGAAAAGCACAACCTTCAGGAACACTCCGTGGTTCTGATCCGTGGCGGCCGGGTGAAAGACCTTCCGGGTGTCCGTTACCACATCCTGCGCGGTGTGCTGGATACCCAAGGTGTTAAAGATCGTCGTCAACGCCGTTCGAAATACGGCGCGAAGCGTCCGAAATAAGGAGATCGACAGATGTCTCGTCGTCACGCCGCTGAGAAACGCGAAGTTCTGCCGGACGCCAAGTTCGGTGACCGCGTTCTGACCAAATTCATGAACAACCTGATGATCGACGGCAAGAAATCGGCCGCCGAACGCATCGTCTACAGCGCGCTGGAGCGCGTCGAGGGCAAGCTGAAGCGCGAGCCGATCGAAGTGTTCCACGAAGCCCTCGACAACGTGAAGCCTTCGGTCGAAGTGCGTTCGCGTCGTGTGGGTGGTGCCACCTACCAGGTGCCGGTCGAGGTTCGTCCGACCCGTCGCGAAGCCCTGGCGATCCGCTGGCTGATCACCGCCGCGAAGAACCGCAACGAAAACACGATGGAAGAGCGTCTCGCCGGCGAGCTGCTTGACGCCGTGAACTCGCGCGGTTCGGCTGTGAAGAAGCGCGAAGACACCCACAAGATGGCCGACGCGAACAAAGCGTTCAGCCATTACCGCTGGTAACAGGAGCCCACGAAATGGCACGCGCCTATCCGCTGACCCGCTATCGCAACTTCGGCATCATGGCCCACATCGACGCGGGCAAGACCACGACGACCGAACGCATCCTCTACTACACCGGCAAGTCCCACAAGATCGGCGAAGTCCACGACGGCGCCGCGACGATGGACTGGATGGAGCAGGAACAGGAACGCGGGATCACCATCACCTCGGCCGCGACGACCACTTTCTGGCAGCGCCAGGAAGATCCGACCGCCGAGGGCACTTCGGACACGAAGTTCCGCTTCAACATCATCGACACCCCCGGCCACGTCGACTTCACCATCGAAGTCGAACGCTCGCTCGCGGTGCTCGACGGTGCCGTCTGTCTGCTGGACGCCAACGCCGGCGTCGAGCCGCAGACCGAAACCGTGTGGCGTCAGGCTGACCGCTACAAGGTGCCGCGGATCGTGTTCGTCAACAAGATGGACAAGATCGGCGCTGACTTCTTCAACTGTGTGAAGATGATCAAGGACCGCACCGGCGCGACCCCGTGCCCGATCGCCCTGCCGATCGGTGCCGAGGACAAGCTGGAAGGTATCGTTGACCTCGTGACCATGGAAGAATGGGTCTACCAGGGCGAAGACCTGGGTGCCTCGTGGGTCCGTCAACCGATCCGCGCCGAACTTCAGGACGTTGCCAACGAGTGGCGCGCCAACCTTGTCGAGCTTGCCGTCGAGCAGGACGATGCGGCGATGGAAGCCTACCTTGAAGGCAACGAACCCGACGTGGAAACGCTGCACAAGCTGATCCGCAAGGGCACGCTGGCGATGGCCTTCGTGCCGGTGACCGCCGGTTCGGCGTTCAAAAACAAGGGCGTGCAGCCGCTGCTGAACGCCGTGATCGACTATCTGCCGAGCCCGCTGGACGTGCCGGCCTATGTCGGTTTCGCCCCGGGCGATGAGACGGAAACCCGTAACATCGAGCGTCATGCCTCGGACGAAGAGCCCTTCTCGGCTCTGGCGTTCAAGATCATGAACGACCCCTTCGTCGGCTCGCTGACCTTCACCCGGATCTATTCGGGCGTGGTGAAAAAAGGTGACCAGATCCTCAACGCAACCAAAGGCAAGAAAGAGCGCGTCGGTCGTATGATGATGATGCACTCGATCAACCGCGAAGAGATCGAAGAAGCCTATGCGGGCGACATCATCGCGCTGGCCGGTCTGAAAGAGACCACCACCGGCGACACCCTGTGCGACGTGGCCAAGCCGGTCGTTCTGGAAACGATGACCTTCCCCGAGCCGGTGATCGAGATCGCCGTGGAGCCGAAGTCGAAAGCCGACCAAGAGAAGATGGGCCTCGCGCTTGCTCGTCTCTCGGCCGAAGACCCGTCGTTCCGCGTCGAAACCGATTTCGAATCGGGCCAGACCATCATGAAGGGCATGGGCGAACTTCACCTCGACATCCTGGTCGACCGCATGAAGCGCGAGTTCAAGGTCGAGGCGAACATCGGTGCGCCGCAGGTGGCCTACCGCGAGACCATCTCGCGTGAAGCCGAAATCGACTACACGCACAAGAAACAGTCGGGTGGTACCGGCCAGTTCGCGCGCGTGAAGCTGATCATCACCCCGACCGAAGTGGGCGAAGGCTATTCGTTCGAATCGAAGATCGTGGGCGGTGCGGTTCCGAAGGAATACATCCCCGGCGTCGAAAAAGGCATCAAGTCCGTCATGGACTCGGGCCCGCTGGCTGGCTTCCCGGTTATCGACTTCAAGGTCGCTCTGATCGACGGTGCCTTCCATGACGTCGACTCGTCGGTGCTGGCGTTCGAAATCGCGGCCCGTGCGGCGATGCGTGAAGGTCTGAAAAAGGCCGGCGCGAAGCTGCTCGAGCCGATCATGAAAGTCGAAGTGGTGACCCCGGAAGAATACACCGGTGGCATCATCGGCGACCTGACCTCGCGTCGGGGCATGGTTCAGGGTCAGGACACGCGCGGCAACGCCAACGTGATCTCGGCCATGGTGCCGCTGGCCAACATGTTCGGCTACATCAACAACCTGCGCTCGATGTCCTCGGGCCGCGCCGTGTTCTCGATGAGCTTCGACCATTACGACGCCGTGCCGCAGAACATCTCGGACGAGATCCAGAAGAAATACGCGTAAGGATACGGGCGTCGGGGGAAACCCCGGCGCCTCCTTCGCGATCACACGATACAGGAGGCCATTATGGCAAAGGCAAAGTTTGAACGGAACAAACCGCACGTCAACATCGGCACGATTGGCCACGTTGACCACGGGAAGACCACTCTGACGGCAGCGATCACCAAGTATTTTGGTGAGTTCAAAGCCTACGACCAGATTGACGGTGCGCCGGAAGAGAAAGCGCGCGGGATCACGATCTCGACCGCGCACGTTGAATACGAGACGGCGAACCGTCACTACGCGCACGTCGACTGCCCCGGCCACGCGGACTATGTGAAGAACATGATCACGGGTGCGGCGCAGATGGACGGCGCGATCCTGGTTGTGAACGCGGCCGACGGCCCGATGCCGCAGACGCGCGAGCACATCCTGCTCGGCCGTCAGGTCGGCATCCCCTACATGGTCGTGTACATGAACAAGGTCGACCAGGTTGACGACGAAGAGCTGCTCGAACTGGTCGAGATGGAAATCCGCGAACTGCTGTCGTCCTACGACTACCCCGGCGACGACATTCCGATCATCAAGGGCTCGGCTCTGGCCGCTCTGGAAGGCCGTGACCCGGAAATCGGCGAGAACTCGATCCGCGCGCTGCTGGCCGCTGTCGACGAATACATCCCGACCCCCGAGCGCGCTGTCGACCAGCCGTTCCTGATGCCGATCGAAGACGTGTTCTCGATCTCGGGCCGCGGCACGGTTGTGACCGGCCGTGTGGAGCGTGGCGCTGTGAACGTGGGCGACGAACTGGAAATCGTGGGTATCCGCGCGACCAAGAAGACGACCTGCACGGGCGTCGAGATGTTCCGCAAGCTGCTGGATCGCGGTGAAGCGGGCGACAACATCGGCGCGCTGCTGCGCGGTGTCGACCGTGACGGCGTTGAGCGTGGTCAGGTTCTGTGCAAGCCGGGTTCGGTGAAGCCGCACACGAAGTTCGAAGCTGAAGCCTACATCCTCACCAAAGAGGAAGGTGGTCGTCACACGCCGTTCTTCGCGAACTACCGTCCGCAGTTCTACTTCCGCACGACCGACGTGACCGGGACCGTGAAACTGCCGGAAGGCACCGAGATGGTGATGCCGGGCGACAACCTGAAGTTCGAAGTCGAACTGATCGCCCCGATCGCGATGGAAGAAAAACTGCGCTTCGCCATCCGCGAAGGCGGCCGCACCGTCGGCGCTGGCGTCGTCTCGAAAATCATCGAGTGATCGGCGTTAGGCGGGCCTTTCGGGGCCCGTCGGACCGCAAGTGCTGTGAAATTGAATGGTGCGCCGAAAGGCGCGCCATTTGCTCTTGACAGACTCAGGGCCAGCCCGTAGGGAGCCCCCCTGATCTCCAAGAGATTACGGTTCGATGCAGGCGTCGCATGCGGCGGTGTCTGCCTCTCAACCTGGAAGCCCTGCGATAAGGGAATACCATGTCTGGTCAAAATATTCGCATCCGGCTCAAGGCGTTCGATTACCGCGTGCTGGACGCCAGCACCCAGGAAATCGTGAACACCGCCAAGCGCACCGGTGCCACCGTTCGCGGCCCGATTCCGCTGCCGAACAAAATCGAGAAATTCACGGTTCTTCGTGGTCCGCACATCGACAAGAAGTCGCGCGACCAGTGGGAGATCCGCACGCACAAGCGTCTTCTCGACATCGTCGATCCGACCCCGCAGACCGTGGACGCGCTGATGAAGCTCGACCTCGCCGCTGGCGTTGACGTCGAAATCAAAGTCTGAGGAGGGGCATGATGCGTTCTGGTGTTATCGCCAAGAAGCTGGGCATGACCCGGCTGTTCCTCGAAGACGGCAAACAAGTTCCGGTTACCGTTCTTCAGCTCGACAACCTGCAAGTGGTCGCGCAGCGCACCGCCGAAAAAGACGGCTACACCGCCGTTCAGCTCGGCGCGGGCACTGCCAAGGCCAAGCGCACCACCGCTGCCATGCGTGGTCACTTCGCGAAAGCGAACGTGGCGCCCAAGCGCAAGGTCGCGGAGTTCCGCGTGTCGCCCGAAAACCTGATCGAAGTCGGCGCCGAGATCTCGGCCGAGCACTACAATGCCGGTCAGTTCGTGGACGTTGCCGGCACCTCGATCGGTAAAGGCTTTGCCGGTGCGATGAAGCGTCACAACTTCGGTGGTCTGCGCGCTTCGCACGGTGTGTCGATCTCGCACCGTTCGCACGGTTCGACCGGTCAGTGTCAGGACCCGGGCAAGGTGTTCAAGGGCAAGAAAATGGCTGGCCATCTGGGTGCCGTGCGTGTGACCACGCAAAACATCCAAGTGGTGAAGACCGATGCCGACCGTGGTCTGATCATGGTCAAGGGTTCGGTTCCGGGCGCCAAAGGCGGCTGGGTCACGATCAAGGACGCGGTCAAGAAACCGCTGCCCGCCGACGTGCCGATGCCTGCCGCTCTGAAATCGGCGGCGGCTGCCGCTGCTCCGGCCGAAGAAGTTTCGGTCGAAGGGGGTGAAGCATGAAACTCGATGTGATCAAGCTCGACGCCGGCAAGGCCGGTTCGATCGATCTGGCCGATGACATCTTCGGTCTGGAGCCCCGCGCGGACATCCTGCACCGTGTGGTGCGCTGGCAGCGTGCGAAAGCACAGGCCGGCACCCACTCGACGCTGGGCAAGTCGGAAGTCAGCTACTCGACCAAGAAGATCTATCGCCAGAAGGGCACCGGCGGCGCACGTCACGGTTCCAAGAAGGCCCCGATCTTCCGTCACGGTGGCGTTTACAAAGGCCCGACCCCGCGGTCGCACGCCCATGACCTGCCCAAGAAGTTCCGGGCTCTGGGTCTGAAGCATGCGCTGTCGTCGAAAGCCGCGACCGGCAACCTCGTGGTGCTGGAAGCTGCCGAAATGACCGAAGCCAAAACCGCGATCCTCGCCAAAGCGGCGAAGGAGCTGGGGTGGAAGCGCGTTCTGATCATCGACGGCGCCGACGTGAACGAGAACTTCGCCCGCGCCGCGCGCAACATCGAAGGTATCGATGTTCTGCCGACGATGGGTGCCAACGTGTATGACATCCTCAAGCGTGACACCCTGGTGATCACGAAGGCGGGTGTCGAAGCTCTGGAGGCTCGTCTGAAATGAGCGCGAAAGCTGAACACTACGACGTGATCGTCAAGCCGATCATCACCGAGAAAGCCACGATGGCGTCCGAAAACGGCGCGGTGGTCTTCCAGGTGGCGAACACCGCGACCAAGCCGCTGATCAAGGAAGCGGTCGAGGCGCTGTTCGGCGTGAAGGTCAAGGCGGTGAACACCGTCGTGACCAAGGGCAAGACCAAACGCTTCCGTGGCCGCCCCGGCGTGCGCTCGGACGTGAAGAAAGCCTATGTCACGCTGGAAGACGGAATGACTATCGACGTCTCCACCGGCCTCTGATAGAAGCCGCTACAAATCTCGCGGGCCCGAGTCTTCGGGCCCGTTGAGCTTTATCTTTTCAGGCAACTGAAACGTGAGCGGGGAGCTACGGCGCCCCATACGAAACGGACCTTTGGTCCAAAGCAACGGAAGACAGAGAGCATGGCACTCAAGTCGTATAAACCGACGACGCCGGGCCAGCGTGGGCTGGTTCTGATCGACCGTTCGGAGCTTTGGAAAGGCCGCCCCGTCAAAGCCCTCACCGAGGGTCTGACCAAGACGGGTGGCCGGAACAATACCGGGCGCGTCACGATGTGGCACAAGGGCGGCGGCGCGAAGCGTCTGTACCGCATTGTCGATTTCAAACGCCGCAAGTTCGATGTGGCCGCGACGGTCGAGCGGATCGAATACGATCCGAACCGCACCGCCTTCATCGCGCTGATCAAATACGAAGATGGCGAGCTGGCCTATATCCTGGCCCCGCAGCGTCTGGCGATCGGTGACAAGGTCATCGCTTCGGCGAAAGCCGACATCAAGCCGGGCAACGCGATGCCGTTCTCGGGCATGCCGATCGGTACGATCGTGCACAACGTCGAGCTGAAGCCGGGCAAGGGCGGTCAGCTGGCACGCGCCGCGGGCACCTACGCCCAGTTCGTCGGCCGTGACGGTGGCTATGCGCAGATCCGTCTGTCCTCGGGCGAGCTGCGTCTGGTGCGTCAGGAATGCATGGCGACCATCGGTGCCGTGTCGAACGCCGACCACTCGAACCAGAACCTGGGTAAAGCCGGTCGTAAACGTCACATGGGCGTGCGCCCGACCGTTCGCGGTGTTGCGATGAACCCGATCGACCACCCGCATGGTGGTGGTGAAGGCCGGACCTCGGGTGGTCGTCACCCGGTTACCCCGTGGGGTAAAGGGACCAAGGGCAACAAGACCCGCTCGAACAAGAAGACGGACAAGTACATTCTCCGTTCGCGCAACGCTAAGAAGGGTCGTTAAGACATGGCACGTTCTGTTTGGAAAGGCCCGTTCGTTGACGCCTATCTGCTGAAGAAAGCGGAAAAAGCGCGCGCGTCGGGCAAAGGCGAAGTGATCAAGATCTGGTCGCGTCGTTCCACCATCCTGCCGCAATTCGTGGGCCTCACCTTTGGGGTCTACAACGGTCAGAAACACATCCCGGTGAGTGTTACCGAAGAGATGATCGGTCAGAAGTTCGGTGAATATTCGCCGACCCGGACCTATTACGGTCACGCCGCCGACAAGAAAGCCAAGAGGAAGTAATCGCCATGGGTAAGGAACAGAATCCGCGCCGCGTGGCGGATAACGAAGCGATGGCCAAGACCAAAATGCTTCGCACCTCGCCGCAGAAACTCAATCTCGTTGCCGCGATGATCCGTGGCAAGAAGGTCGACAAGGCTCTGGCCGATCTGACCTTCTCGAAGAAGCGGATCGCTGACGACGTGAAGAAGTGCCTGCAGTCGGCGATCGCCAACGCTGAAAACAACCACGGCCTGGACGTCGACGCGCTTGTCGTCGCCGAAGCCTGGGTTGGCAAAAACCTTGTCATGAAACGCGGTCGTCCGCGCGCTCGTGGCCGGTTCGGCAAGATCATGAAGCCGTTTTCGGAAATCACCATCAAGGTGCGTCAAGTCGAGGAGCGTGCGTAATGGGACAGAAGGTTAACCCCATTGGGATGCGTCTCCAGGTCAACCGCACCTGGGACAGCCGCTGGTATGCCGACAGCAAAGACTACGGTAACCTGCTGCTCGAAGACCTGAAAATGCGCGATTTCATCCACACCGAAGCCAAGCAGGCCGGTGTGTCGCGCGTGATCATCGAGCGTCCGCACAAGAAGTGCCGCGTGACCATTCACGCTGCGCGTCCGGGTGTGATCATCGGCAAAAAAGGCGCCGATATCGAAACCCTGCGCAAGAAACTGGCGAACTTCACTGATTCGGAACTGCACCTCAACATCGTTGAAGTGCGCAAGCCCGAGCTGGACGCGCAACTGGTGGCCGAGTCGATCTGCCAGCAGCTGGAGCGTCGTGTGTCGTTCCGCCGTGCGATGAAGCGCGCCGTGCAGAACGCGATGCGCATGGGCGCCCTGGGCATCCGTGTGAACGTCGCGGGCCGTCTGGGCGGTGCCGAGATCGCGCGGACCGAATGGTACCGTGAAGGTCGCGTGCCGCTGCACACCCTGCGTGCCGACATCGACTATGCGACGGACGAAGCGTCGACCCCCTACGGGATCATCGGCGTGAAAGTCTGGATCTTCAAAGGCGAGATCATGGAACATGATCCGCAAGCGCGCGACCGCAAGGCCGCCGAGGCCCAGGAAGGCCCGGCCCCGCGTGGCCCGCGCCGTGACGCCCGCTGAGGAGTGTGAACAATGCTGCAACCGAAACGGACTAAGTTCCGCAAGCTGCACAAAGGCCGGATTCACGGCGAAGCCAAAGGCGGCTTCAACCTGAACTTCGGGTCTTTTGCCCTCAAAGCCACCGAGCCGGAGCGCGTCACCGCGCGGCAGATCGAAGCGGCCCGCCGCGCGATCACCCGCCACATGAAGCGTCAAGGCCGCGTCTGGATCCGTGTGTTCCCGGATACCCCGGTGACCTCGAAGCCGACCGAAGTGCGGATGGGTAAAGGTAAAGGCTCCGTCGACTTCTGGGCAGCCAAGGTGAAACCTGGCCGAATCATGTTCGAGATCGACGGTGTCTCGGAAGTGATCGCCCGCGAAGCCCTGCGTCTGGGCGCCAACAAACTGCCGGTGATGACCCGGATCGTTGCGCGCGAAGACTGGTAAGCGACCGAAAAGATCTTCAGACCCCCGAATTCGCTTCGGGGGTCTGTTTTTTTGAAGGCTGGCATTGCCAGCCCGGGGGTGCGGTGTTATACGCGCGCATCCTGAAATACGGACAGACATAACCCATCAGAGACAGGGTGACCCCAGTGGGGCCCTCTGATGCCAAGAAAGGACCTGGGATGAACGCCCAAGAACTCAAGGCGAAGACGCCTGACCAGCTGCGCGATGAGCTGGTCGCTCTGAAGAAGGAAGCCTTCAATCTGCGCTTCCAGCAGGCCACCGGTCAGCTCGAGAACACCGCCCGCATGCGTGCCGTCCGTCGTGACGTTGCCCGTGTGAAGACGGTCCTGAACCAAAAAGCCGCTGAAGCTGCGAACTGAGGAGTTTCCCAGATGCCCAAACGTATCCTGCAAGGCACCGTGACTTCGGACAAGAACGATCAGACGATCACCGTTCTGGTCGAGCGCCGTTTCAAGCACCCGCTGCTGCACAAGACCGTTCGTAAGTCCAAGAAATACCGGGCTCACGACGCCAACAACCAATTCAAGACCGGTGACATTGTTCGCATCGAAGAATGCGCACCGATTTCGAAGACGAAACGCTGGACGGTTGTTCTCGAGGCCTGAGGCCCCGGGATCAGTCACCAGTTTGTCGAAACCCTGGGGCCCCAATGAACTTGGACGTCCCCAAAGGTCGGGAGAAACCAAATGATCCAGATGCAGACCAATCTGGATGTTGCTGACAACAGCGGCGCTCGCCGTGTTCAGTGCATCAAGGTTCTGGGTGGTTCGCACCGTCGCTATGCGTCGGTGGGCGACATCATTGTCGTTTCCGTTAAGGAAGCCATCCCGCGCGGTCGCGTGAAGAAAGGTGACGTCCGCAAGGCCGTCGTCGTGCGCACCGCCAAAGAAGTTCGTCGTGAAGATGGCACCGCCATTCGCTTCGACCGCAACGCCGCCGTCATCCTGAACAACCAGGGCGAACCGGTCGGCACCCGTATCTTCGGGCCGGTCGTGCGCGAGCTGCGTGCGAAAAACTTCATGAAGATCATCTCGCTTGCTCCGGAGGTGCTGTGATGGCTGCCAAGCTCCGCAAAGGCGACAAGGTCGTCGTGCTCGCCGGTAAGGACAAGGGCAAACAGGGTGAAATCACCGCTGTCATGCCCAAGGACAACAAGGCGATCGTGGAAGGCGTGAACACCGCCATCCGTCACACCCGTCAGTCCCAGACCAGCCAGGGCGGCCGGATCGCGAAAGCGATGCCGATCGACCTGTCGAACCTGGCGCTGTTGGACGCCAATGGCAAAGCCACCCGCGTCGGCTTCCGCATGGAAGACGACAAGAAGGTGCGTTTCGCCAAGACCACCGGGGAGGCGATCTGATGCTCGACCAAGCCACCTACACCCCGCGCCTGAAAGCGCTCTACACGTCGTCGATCAAGGCCGCTCTGAAAGAAGAGTTCGGCTACAAGAACGACATGCAGATCCCGCGTCTGGACAAGATCGTCCTGAACATGGGCGTCGGCGAAGCCGTGAAAGACACCAAGAAGGTCAAGCAGGCCGCCGAAGAGCTGTCGCTCATCGCTGGTCAGAAGGCTGTCATCACCCACGCGAAAAAGTCGATCGCCGGCTTCCGCGTTCGTGAAGAGATGCCGCTCGGCTGCAAGGTCACCCTGCGTGGCGACCGCATGTACGAGTTCCTGGACCGTCTGATCAACATCGCGCTGCCCCGCGTCCGCGACTTCCGCGGCGTCAAAGGCACCTCGTTCGATGGCCGTGGCAACTATGCGATGGGCTTGAAAGAGCAAATCGTGTTCCCGGAAATTGACTTCGACAAAGTCGACGAAGTTCTGGGCATGGACATCATCATCTGCACCACCGCGACCAAAGACGCGGAAGCGAAGGCGCTGTTGAAGCAATTCAACATGCCCTTCAACAGCTGATCGCGGGGAGAGAGACCACATGGCTAAGAAATCCATGATTGAACGCGAAGTGAAGCGCGCGAAACTGGTGAAGAAATACGCCGGTAAACGCGCCTCGCTGAAGGCGATCATCGAAGACCAGAACCTGCCGATGGAAGATCGCTTCAAGGCGACCCTGAAACTGGCAGAGCTTCCCCGCAACTCGTCGGCCGTCCGTCTGCACAACCGTTGCCAGCTGACCGGCCGTCCCCATGCTTACTATCGTAAGCTCAAACTCTCGCGGATCATGCTGCGCGACCTGGCCTCCTTCGGTCAGATCCCCGGCATGGTGAAGTCGAGCTGGTAAGGAGAATCGGGAAATGTCGATGAACGATCCTCTCGGCGATATGCTGACCCGCATCCGCAACGCGCAACTGCGCGGCAAGTCCACTGTCAAGACGCCGGCGTCGAAGCTGCGCGCCTGGGTTCTGGATGTGCTGACCGCGGAAGGCTACATTCGCGGTTATGAAGCCACGACCGGTGCCGATGGCCACCCGGAACTGGAAATCAGCCTGAAGTATTTCGAGGGCACCCCGGTGATCCGCGAACTCAAGCGCGTCTCGACCCCCGGTCGCCGCGTTTACGCTTCGGTGAAAGACATCCCGGTGGTCCGTCAGGGCCTGGGCGTGTCGATCGTCTCCACGCCGAAAGGCGTCATGTCGGACGCGGCTGCGCGCACTGCCAATGTTGGCGGTGAAGTGCTCTGCACCGTGTTCTAAGGAGGGCTCCATGTCTCGTATTGGTAAAAAACCGGTCGAGCTTCCCAGCGGCGTTTCGGCGCAGCTGTCGGGCCAGACCATCGAAGTGAAGGGGCCGAAAGGCACCCGTAGCTTCACCGCCACCGACGATGTGACCATCACGCTGGATGGTCAGACCGTCGCCGTGACGCCGCGCGGCACCTCGAAGCGGGCTCGTCAGCAGTGGGGTATGACCCGCTCGATGATCGAGAACCTGGCGACGGGCGTGACCACCGGCTTCAAGAAAGAGCTTGAAATTCAAGGTGTGGGTTACCGCGCCGCGATGCAGGGCAACGTTCTGAAGCTGTCGCTCGGCTACTCGCACGAAGTGAACTTCGAAGTTCCGGCCGGGGTCACCGTGACCTCGCCGAAACAAACCGAAATCGTTGTGGAAGGCATCGACCAGCAGCTCGTTGGTCAGGTCGCCGCGAACATCCGCGAATGGCGTCAGCCCGAGCCCTACAAAGGCAAAGGCATCCGCTACAAGGGTGAGTTCGTGTTCCGCAAGGAAGGCAAGAAGAAGTAAGGGGCTGAGAGATGGCGAACAACAAAAGAGAGCTGTTCCTCAAGCGCCGCCTGCGCGTGCGGAACAAACTGCGGGCCATGGCCAACGGGCGTGCGCGTCTGTCGGTGCACCGTTCGTCGAAGAACATCAGCGTTCAGCTGATCGACGACGTCAAAGGTGTGACCCTGGCGGCCGCGTCGACCCTCGAGAAAGATCTCGGTGTGGTTGGCAAGAACAACGTCGAAGCGGCGGCGAAAGTCGGCGCGGCGATTGCGGAACGTGCGAAAAAAGCTGGCGTTGAAGAATGCTACTTCGATCGCGGCGGCTTCCTGTTCCACGGCAAGATCAAGGCTTTGGCCGATGCTGCCCGTGAAGGCGGCCTGAAGTTCTAAGCACAGGCGGGGGATGTTCGCGTCCCCCCGATGATCCGGGGGCGGTCTTTGGGCCGCCCACCAGGATTGGATGTTATCGGCGTGATACCACGCCATCACGAAAAGGAATGCCTCATGGCAGAACGTGAGAACCGCCGGGATCGCCGCGAAAGCCGCGAAGAGACCCCGGAATTCGCAGATCGCCTGGTTGCGATCAACCGTGTGTCGAAAACCGTGAAGGGTGGTAAGCGCTTCGGTTTCGCGGCCCTCGTCGTCGTCGGTGACCAGCGCGGTCGCGTCGGCTTCGGCAAAGGCAAGGCGAAAGAAGTGCCGGAAGCGATCCGCAAGGCGACCGAACAGGCGAAACGCTCGCTGATCCGCGTCGCTCTGAAAGATGCGCGCACGCTGCACCACGACATGGAAGGCCGTCACGGCGCTGGCAAGGTGGTGATGCGGACGGCTCCGGCCGGTACCGGGATCATCGCCGGTGGTCCGATGCGCGCCGTGTTCGAGATGCTGGGCGTGCAGGACGTTGTTGCGAAGTCGCTGGGCTCGCAGAACCCCTACAACATGATCCGCGCCACCATCGACGGCCTCAAGAAAGAAGCCTCGCCCCGTTCGGTCGCGCAGCGTCGCGGCAAGAAAGTGGCGGACATTCTGGCGAAACCCGAAGCCGAAGCTTCGGTCGAAGCCTGAGGAGTTTGAACCATGGCTACCATCGTTGTGAAACAGATCGCTTCGGCCGCGCGCCGCCCGGCGATTCAGGCTGCGACCCTGAAAGGTCTGGGTCTGGGCAAGATCAACCGCACCCGTGAGCTTGAGGATACCCCCTCGGTGCGCGGCATGGTCAACAAGATCCCGCATCTTGTGACCATCGTGGAAGAAAAAGCCTGAGCCTGACGGCCCGGGACAGTATCGAAACGCCCCGCCAGACGGCGGGGCGTTTTGCTTTGCGTGATATTCACTTGTGACGCGGCGCGATCTGGCGTCACGTTGCCCCAGACAAGCCAAGGAGAATCGGCATGGATCTGAACGAGCAGAAAGCGGAAACCGAACAGGTCTTCCGCGAGATTTCGCAGATGGAGACCCTGCCGGAAGCGGCCTGCATCAACTTCCAGTTCGTCGCCGAAGCGGGAGAGGCCGATTGGGACGGTTTCACCGAAGCGGCAGAGGCGCAGGGCTACACGGTGGAATGGTATGATGCGGACGACGAGGATGAAGCCTGCGTCGAGATCACCACGGCGATGGGCCCGCTGTCGCTTGAGGTGCTGTGGGGGCATGAAGAAAAACTGACGTTGCTGGGCGCGGTCTATGGGTTCGCGGCCGATGGCTGGGGCTTCTTCACCGAGTAAGCTGTTGCTTTCGGGGGCCGGGGGTTCTATACGCCCCCGGTGGGCTCTTCGGGGCCCCAGAATCAATGCCGCAAGGCGCAAACCAAGAAATGCCGTGTTTGTCCCATCCGTCGCTGGCGGGACAGTTCCGGCCTAGGAGATAGCGACATGAAACTTCATGAATTGGCCGATAACGCCGGTGCCGCCCGTAAGAAAAAACGCGTTGCGCGTGGTCCGGGTTCGGGCAAAGGCAAAACCGCTGGCCGTGGTATCAAAGGTCAGAAATCGCGTTCGGGCGTAGCGCTGAACGGCTATGAAGGCGGCCAGATGCCGCTCTATCGGCGTCTGCCGAAGCGTGGCTTCAACAAGCCCAACCAGAAATCCTTCGCGGTTATCAACCTGGGCCTGATCGAGAAATTCATCGCCGAGGGCAAGCTGGACGGCAAAGCCGAGATCACCGAAGACGCGCTGGTCGCTTCGGGTCTGGTCCGCCGCAAGCTGGACGGTATCCGCGTTCTGGCCAAGGGCGAAATCAAAACCAAGGTCGCGCTGAACGTGACCGGCGCTTCGAAAGCGGCCATCGAGGCCGTCGAGAAAGCCGGCGGCACGCTGACCGTGGTGGCTGCTGCCGCTGAATAAGCGGTTGTGGGCGGGCCTCGGCCCGCTTACATAGGCAACAGTTTTCCAGGCGCCGCCGACCGGGGAACGGTCCGGCGGCGCTTTCATGAAAGAGACGGGCATATGGCATCTGCTGCAGAGCAAATGGCGGCGAACCTGAGCTGGGACGCCCTGGGCAAAGCCACCGAGCTGCGCCAACGCATCTTCTTTACGATCGGTCTGCTGATCATCTACCGGCTGGGCACCTATATCCCGGTGCCGGGGATCGACGCGGTGGCGCTGCGGGAATTCATGGACAGCGCGGCTTCGGGGATCGGCGGCATGCTGTCGATGTTCACCGGCGGCGCGCTTGGTCGCATGGGGATCTTCGCGCTTGGCATCATGCCCTATATCTCGGCCTCGATCATCGTGCAGCTGCTGACCGCCATGGTCCCGGCGCTGGAGCAGATGAAGAAAGAGGGCGAGCAGGGCCGCAAGAAGATCAACCAGATCACCCGCTATGCGACCGTGGGTCTGGCGACCTTCCAGGCCTATGGTCTGGCCGTTTCGCTGCAATCGGGCGATCTGGCGCATGATCCGGGGCTGTTCTTCATTGCCTCGGTCGTCATCACGCTGGTCGGCGGCACGATGTTCCTGATGTGGCTGGGCGAACAGATCACCGCACGCGGCATCGGCAACGGCGTCTCGCTGATCATCTTCGTCGGTATCGTCGCCAACATCCCGGCCGCGCTGGCGCAGTTCTTCGCGCAGGGCCGTTCGGGCGCCGTCTCGACGCCGGTCATCCTGGGCGTGATGGTGATGGTTGTCGCGGTCATTGCCTTTGTGGTGTTCATGGAACGCGCGTTGCGCAAGATCCATATCCAATACCCCCGCCGTCAGGTGGGCATGAAAATCTATGACGGCGGCTCGTCGCATCTGCCGATCAAGGTGAACCCGGCCGGCGTGATCCCGGCGATCTTCGCCTCGTCGCTGTTGCTGCTGCCGACCACGATCGCCACCTTCTCGGGCTCGCAAACCGGCCCGGTGATGTCGACGATCTTGGCCTATTTCGGCCCCGGCCAGCCGCTGTATCTGGCGTTCTTCGCGGCAATGATCGTGTTCTTCGCCTATTTCTACACCGCCAACGTCGCGTTCAAATCCGACGAGGTGGCCGACAACCTGAAGAACCAGGGCGGCTTCATTCCGGGTATCCGTCCCGGCAAGAAAACCGAGGACTATCTGGATTACGTCGTGGCACGCGTTCTGGTGATCGGTTCGGCCTATCTGGCCGCGGTCTGCCTGCTGCCCGAGATCCTGCGCTCGCAACTGTCGATCCCGTTCTATTTCGGCGGCACCTCGGTGCTGATCGTGGTGTCGGTCACGATGGATACGATCAACCAGATCCAGTCGCATCTGCTGGCGCACCAGTATGAAGGGCTGATCGAGAAATCGCAGCTGCGCGGCAAGAAGAAGTCGGGTGCCCGCAAGGCTCCGGCACGTCGCTAAACGGGAGGATACCGATGACGAACATCATTCTTCTGGGGCCGCCGGGGGCGGGCAAGGGCACGCAGGCCCGCAAGCTGGTGGAAGAGCGCGGCATGGTGCAGCTGTCCACCGGGGACATGCTGCGCGAGGCCAAGACCTCGGGCACCGAGATGGGCAAGCGCGTGGCCGAGGTGATGGACCGCGGCCAACTGGTCACCGACGAAATCGTTAACGGTCTGATCGAGGAAAAGCTGAAAACCGCGGGCGGCAACGGCTTCATCTTCGACGGCTTCCCGCGCACGCTGCCGCAGGCGGATGCCTTGGGCAAGCTGCTGGCGAAGATCGGTTCGAAGCTGGATGCCGTGATCGAAATGCGGGTGGATGACGAGGCGCTGGTGCGCCGGATCACCGGCCGCTTCACCTGCGGCAATTGCGGCGAAGTCTATCACGACGAAACCAAGCCGACCAAGGTTCCGGGCACCTGCGATGTTTGCGGCAGCCACGATCTGAAGCGCCGTGCCGATGACAACGAAGACAGCCTGAAAACCCGGCTGATGGAATACTACAAGAAAACCTCTCCGCTGATCGGTTATTACTATGCGACGGGCGACCTGTTCACCGTCGACGGTCTGGCCGAAATCGACGATGTGGCGCGGCAGATGAGCGCCATTCTCGACCAGCAGGCGAGTTAACGCACCAAGGCGCTTGACCTTGAGGGAAAATCCTTCTAGGTCACAGCGTCTCGGTAGAGAATCGTCGTGAACCGGTAATCCCCGGCTGTGGCGAAGAGCGGCCCGAAGCACTGCTTTCGGGCCTTCGTTGTGAGAAAAGGTTCTGGGATTACGGAACCGCAACAATAAGGATACACGCTTTGGCACGTATTGCTGGCGTCAACATTCCGACCGGGAAACGCGTCCCGATCGCACTGACCTACATCACCGGTATCGGCCCCCATATCGCGGAACTGATCTGCGAAGCCGTGGGCATCGACCGCACCCGTCGCGTCAACGAACTGTCGGACGCCGAAGTCCTCGCCATCCGCGAGCACATCGACGCCAACTACACCGTGGAAGGCGATCTGCGTCGTGAGACCCAGATGAACATCAAGCGTCTGATGGACCTCGGTTGCTACCGTGGCCTGCGTCACCGCCGCAACCTGCCGGTTCGCGGTCAGCGCACGCACACCAACGCTCGTACCCGCAAGGGCCCCGCAAAAGCCATCGCCGGCAAGAAGAAGTAAGGGGAGCGTTGAAACATGGCACGTGATAAAACCCGCGTTAAGCGCAAGGAACGCAAAAACATCGCCGCTGGCGTTGTGCATGTGAACTCCTCGTTCAACAACACCAAGATCCTGATCTCGGACGTGCAGGGGAACGCCATTTCGTGGTCGTCCTCGGGCACCATGGGCTTCAAGGGCTCGCGTAAATCGACCCCCTATGCCGCGCAGATGGCTGCTGAAGACGCAGCCAAAAAGGCACAGGAACACGGCCTGAAAACCGTCGACGTCGAAGTGCAGGGCCCGGGCTCGGGTCGTGAGTCGGCGCTGCGTGCGCTGGCTGCTGCCGGTCTGAACATCACGTCGATTCGCGACGTGACCCCGATCGCACACAACGGCTGCCGCCCCCCGAAGCGTCGCCGCGTCTGATCTCGGACTTACCGATCGGGCCGTGCGGGAATTCCCCGCGCGGCCCGGTCGCTTTCGTTTATACCCTCGGGCGTCCCCGGCTTACGGACATGGGTTTGGGACAAGTATGGAGGCAGAACGCATGATCCACAAGAATTGGGCCGAGCTGATCAAACCGACTCAGCTTGAAGTCAAGCCGGGCAACGATCCGCAACGTCAGGCAACCGTGATCGCCGAACCGCTGGAGCGCGGCTTTGGTCTGACGCTGGGCAACGCGCTGCGCCGCGTGCTGATGAGCTCGCTGCAAGGCGCCGCCATCACCTCGGTGCAGATCGACAACGTGCTGCACGAGTTCTCGAGCGTGGCCGGTGTGCGTGAAGACGTCACCGACATCATCCTGAACCTCAAGGGCGTGTCGCTGAAGATGGACGTCGAAGGGCCGAAGCGCCTGTCGATCTCGGCCAAAGGGCCGGGCGTCGTGACCGCTGGCGACATCTCGGAATCGGCTGGTATCGAGGTCCTGAACAAGGATCACGTCGTTTGCCACCTGGACGACGGCGCCGACCTGTTCATGGAGCTGACCGTGAACACCGGCAAAGGCTATGTCGCGGCCGACAAGAACCGCCCCGAAGATGCGCCGATCGGTCTGATCCCGATTGATGCGATCTATTCGCCGGTCAAGAAAGTCGCCTACGAAGTGCAGCCGACCCGCGAAGGTCAGGTGCTGGACTACGACAAGCTGACGATGAAAATCGAAACCGACGGTTCGCTGACCCCGGAAGATGCCGTGGCCTATGCTGCACGCATCCTGCAGGACCAGCTGTCGATCTTCGTGAACTTCGACGAACCGGAATCGGCCAACAAGCAAGACGCGGACGACGGGCTGGAATTCAACCCGCTGCTGCTGAAGAAAGTGGACGAGCTGGAACTGTCGGTGCGTTCGGCCAACTGCCTGAAGAACGACAACATCGTCTATATCGGCGATCTGATCCAGAAAACCGAAGCCGAGATGCTGCGCACCCCGAACTTCGGTCGCAAGTCGCTGAACGAGATCAAGGAAGTGCTCTCGGGCATGGGCCTGCACCTTGGCATGGAAGTCGAGGATTGGCCGCCGGAGAACATCGAAGATCTGGCCAAGCGCTTCGAAGACCAGTTCTGATTGACAGATTTGGGGGGCGTGGGTTAAACGCCCCCCGACAATGCCGGGAATACCCGGGAAGTGAAGGGAAGAGAACGCTCCGGTGGAGCGTTATCGACCTGAACGGGCATGGTGCCCCAACGACGCTTCGTCCAACGCAGACGGGGCAACACAAAGTAAAACGCGACTAGTAGGAGACTATCATGCGTCACGCTCGCGGTTACCGCCGTCTGAACCGTACCCACGAACACCGCAAAGCGCTGTTCTCGAACATGTGCGGCTCGCTCATCGAGCATGAGCAAATCAAAACCACGCTGCCGAAAGCCAAGGAACTGCGTCCGATCATCGAAAAAATGATCACGCTGGCGAAACGCGGCGACCTGCACGCCCGCCGTCAGGCTGCGGCGATGCTGAAGCAAGACAAAGACGTGGCCAAGCTGTTCGAAGTGCTGGGCCCGCGCTACAAAGAGCGTGCCGGTGGCTACACCCGCGTTCTGAAAGCCGGCTTCCGCTACGGCGACATGGCGCCGATGGCGATCATCGAATTCGTGGATCGTGACGTGGCTGCCAAAGGCGCCGCCGACAAGGCCCGCGTCGAGGCCGAGGAAGCCGCCGAGGATTGATCCCGGAAGGCATCGAATTAGAAAAATCCCGCCCTTGTGGCGGGATTTTTTTATTGCCTGTTTAGGGGGCGGAGCGGTCTTTCCTGGGCCGCCGATTTGGCGGTTCCGTCAGGGCAGGGGGCGTAAGCTCGCGCTACACGATGTCTGCCATTTTCCACTTCTGGATGCGTGCCGGACGCTGGGCCCCTGTGTCGTTTCATGTCAAAAAAATCCCCTGAAACCATGCGGATAAGGGGCGAAAGGCCGGGTGGCTATGTAAAAGCTTCGCTGGCGATCATAGATATTGCGAAACACCACACGGAAAGCCTCGACATATACAGTTTAAAGTTGACGCCTTTCCATACAACTTGTCTAAAAAGATATGTCAATAAATCGCACGACCATGGAAATTCTGGACGAACTGACGGAGCTTTCGCCACTCGGATTCACCGTGGGGTTGCATATACGCTTTGCTACGCCGCTGCTGTATCACAGCACGTTTCCACCAGCCTGGGTGCGCCACTACAATGATAACAGCTATTATCTGCGCGATCCGCTGGTGTTTTGGGGGATTGGCACGACAGGCGTGACTCGCTGGAGCGAGATCGGCCTGCCCGATCCTTTCGATGTCATCAAGCAAGCTGCACAATTCGGGATGAAATACGGGGCTTCTGCGTCCTGTGGCCCGATTTCGTCGCGCTCGATTGTCGGGATCGGTCGAGGGGATCGCGAGTTCACCAATGAGGAGTTGGTGAAGCTGGAGGAGATCGCTTTGCGTCTGCACGAGGAGAATACACCTCCGACAGAGCTGACGCAGGCTCAGATCGAAGCACTACAATGCATTTCGAATGGGGATCGCCACACTGCTGCCGCAGCCAAACTGGGGATTTCGGAGAGTGCGCTGAAGGCTCGTTTGAAGTCAGCGCGCATCCGACTTGAGGCCCGCACCACCTCTGAGGCGGTGCGCAAAGCACGAGAATACAGATTGCTCTGAGCTCTGTGGCGCTTCCCGAAAGGTTTCAACCCAGAAGGAGGCACTACTATGGAAGCCACTACTCTCTCTTACACCAATCTGCACAACCACGGGGAGTTGTTCGCAAATTTCTTTCGTGCAAGGCACGAAACCTTCATCAGCCGCAAGCGGTGGGATCTGCCGCAGGTCGATGGGATGGAATTCGACCAGTACGACACGGCGGCAAGCCGCTGGGTCGCGGTGCATGATCGCGGCCAGATTCTGGCAGGTGTGCGGCTGATCCCGACCACCCATCAGGTCGGGATCTACAGCTACATGATCCGCGATGCTCAACGCGGGCTGCTGCCGTCGATCCCCTCGCATCTGCTGTATGAAGAAGCGCCGATTGCCAGCCATATCTGGGAATGCTCGCGCATCTTCGTGTCCGAGCATGTGCCCGCCCAACAGCGCATGTCGGTTCATTCCCAGCTGATCCGTGAAATGGTCGTCTCGGCGCGCCATTTGGGGGCGTCGAAAGTCCTAGGCCTGATTCCCGCGGTGGCGGTGCGGGGCGGGCGGCGCGTCGGCCTTGAATGCGTGCCGACGGGTCCGGTTCTGGACATTGACGGCGCCCATGTCTGTGTGGAAATCAGCCTCGCAACGAAGCTGCATTAACGTTGATCGCGTTAATGAAACGATAAGGTTAATGGCGTAGGCTGGCTACTCAGATCCCTTATTTTTCTACCCTTGCCCCTGCCTTTGGCAGGGGCTTCTCTTTGGGGGCTTTTGTTGGCCGGGGCGCGGCGTTACTGATGGTCCATGCCAGATCTGTTCGACTCCCCCTCGGCGCCAGAGGCCACACCGGCCCACCGCCCACTTGCGGACCGCCTGCGCCCGCAGCACCTGTCCGAGGTGATCGGACAGGAACATGTGCTTGGCCCCGAGGGGCCGCTGGGGGCAATGCTGGCGGCAGGCTCGCTCAGCTCGCTCATCCTCTGGGGTCCGCCCGGCGTCGGAAAGACCACGATCGCGCGGCTGCTGGCATCGGAAACCGACCGCGCCTTCGTGCCGATCTCGGCGATCTTCACGGGCGTGCCGGAACTGCGCAAGGTGTTCGAGGCCGCCAAGCTGCGCTTCGCCCAGGGGCGCGGCACGCTGCTGTTCGTCGACGAAATCCACCGTTTCAACAAGGCGCAACAGGACAGCTTCCTGCCCTATATGGAGGATGGCACGATCCTGCTGGTCGGCGCCACCACCGAAAACCCGAGTTTCGAGCTGAACGCCGCCGTGCTGAGCCGCGCGCAGGTGATCGTGCTGGAACGGCTGAGCCTGGCCGATCTGGAACGGCTGGCGCAGCGGGCCGAACAGGTGTTGGGCCGGGCGCTGCCGCTGAAAGCCCCCGCCCGCGAGGCGCTGCTGGAGATGGCCGATGGCGACGGACGCGCGGCGCTGAACCTGATCGAGCAGGTGATGGCCTGGAAGCTGCAGGCTCCGCTGGATACGCAGGCGTTGTCGACCCGGCTGATGCGGCGCGCGGCGAAATACGACAAGTCGGGGGACGAGCATTACAACCTGATTTCGGCACTGCACAAATCGGTGCGCGGATCGGACCCGGACGCGGCGCTTTACTGGTTTTCGCGGATGCTGGAGGGCGGCGAAGACCCGCGCTATCTGGCGCGGCGTTTTGTGCGCATGGCGGTGGAAGATATCGGTCTGGCCGATCCGCAGGCGCAGACGCATGCGCTGCACGCCTGGGAGGTCTATGAACGTCTGGGCAGCCCCGAGGGCGAGTTGGCGCTGGCGCAGACCGTGATCTACCTGGCGCTCGCGCCGAAATCGAACGCGGGCTACATGGCCTATAAAATGGCGCGCGCCGAGGCGCGGCGCTCTGGCTCGGAGCCGCCGCCCAAGCATATTCTGAACGCGCCGACCAAGCTGATGGAAAAGCAGGGTTATGGCGCGGGCTATGCCTATGACCATGATGCCGAAGACGGGTTCTCGGGGCAGAACTATTTCCCCGAAACGATGAAACGCCCGGTGCTGTATAGCCCGGTCGAGCGCGGCTTCGAGCGCGAGCTGAAGAAGCGCGTCGAGTGGTTCGCAAAGCTGCGCGAGAAGCGCAACGGTTGACATTTCACGCCCGTCCGGCAAGGAAGGCCGCATGATCCAGACCCTTCTGACCGTTGCCCTTGGGGGCGCCCTGGGTGCCTCCGGGCGCTATCTTGTGAACGTCGGCCTGCCGCGGCTGCTCGGGCACGGGTTTCCCTATGCCACGATGTTCGTGAATGTCGTCGGCAGCTTCGCGATGGGGGTGATCGTGGTCGTTCTGGCACAGAAATCGGGCACCCGCTTCGCACCGTTTCTGATGACCGGGGTTCTGGGCGGCTTCACCACCTTTTCTGCCTTCTCGCTGGATGCTGCCAAACTCTACGAGGCGGGCCAGCTGGCCACCGCCGCGGGCTATGTGATCGGCTCGGTCGTGCTGGCGCTGGCGGCTCTGTTTGCGGGAATGGCCTTTGCACGCGGGTTTTTCGCATGAGCAGTGTTCAGATCGTCAAAGTCACCGAGGCCGAGGGCGAACAGCGCCTTGACCGCTGGCTGAAAAAGAAATTCCCGCAGGTGACGCAGGGCGCGGTCGAAAAGATGTGCCGCACCGGGCAGCTGCGCGTCGATGGCGGCCGGGTCAAGGCCAATACCCGCGTGGCGCCGGGGCAAGAGGTGCGCATCCCGCCGCTGCCCGCGCCCGAAACCGCCCCCAACCGCAGCGCCGAGCGGCGCGAGCGCACGACGATTTCGCCCGCCGATGAAAAGATGATCCAGGCCTGCGTGCTGTGGAAGGACGAACATATCATCGCGCTGAACAAGCCGCCGGGGCTGCCCAGCCAGGGCGGCTCGGGGCAGGGGGATCGGCATGTCGATGGTCTGCTGGATGCGCTGAAATTCGGCTACAAGGATCGGCCGAAGATGGTGCATCGGCTCGACAAGGACACCTCGGGCGTGCTGCTTCTGGCGCGCACTGACCGGATCGCGCGCGCCCTGTCCGAGGCGTTCCGGCTGAAGACCACGCGCAAGATCTATTGGGCCGTGGTCGCGGGCGTGCCGACGCCGAAGATGGGTACGGTGCGCTTTGGTCTGATGAAGGCGCCGGGCCATGGCCGCGGCGGCGAGGGCGAGAAGATGATCTGCATTCATCCCGCCAAGCTGGGCGATCACCCCGAGGCCAAACGCGCCACCACCGATTATGCGGTGCTTGATGCCTTGGGGTCGCGGGCGGCCTGGGTTGCGCTGGTGCCGATCACCGGGCGCACGCATCAACTGCGCGCGCATATGGCCGAACTGGGCCACCCGATCGTGGGCGACGGCAAATATGGCGGCAGTGGTCAGGAAAATCTGGGCGATGGCTGGGGGGCGCAACTGGGCGGCGACATCAGCCGCAAGCTGCACCTGCATGCCCGCACGATCAGCTTCGATCATCCGATCACCAAGAAACGCATCACCATCACCGCGCCCTTGCCCGACCACATGGCGCGGACCTGGAAGACGCTGGGATGGGAGCCCAATGACGTGCCCGCCGATCCGTTCGAGGACGAGGCATGAAGCTGATCGTCTTTGATGTCGACGGCACGATCTCGGACAGCCAGGCGCATATCCTGCACGCGATGTCGCTGGGGTTCGAGGCGGTCGGGGCCGATATGCCCGGGCGCGAAGCGGTTCTGTCCATCGTCGGCCTGTCGTTACCCGAGGCGGTGGCGCGGCTGGCCCCGGATCTGGACGCGATCACGCAGGCCGCCATCGTTGCCGCCTACAAGGACAGCTACATGAACAGCCGTGCGGCCAGCCCGGCGCCGCTTTACCCCGGCGCCGGTGATCTGCTGCACCGTCTGGCAGGGCGCGAGGATTGCCTTCTGGGCGTGGCCACCGGCAAATCGCGGCGCGGCCTGAATGCGCTGCTGGCGCATCACGGGCTGGAGGGGATCTTCAGCACCCGTCAGGTCGCCGATAACCACCCGTCGAAACCGCATCCGGCGATGCTGTTCGAGGCGCTGGCCGAAACCGGGATCGCGGCGCGCGATGCGGTGATGATCGGCGATACCAGCTATGACATCGACATGGCGCGCGCGGCGGGGATGCCCTCGATCGGCGTCAGTTGGGGCTATCATCCGGTGGCGGATTTGCGGACCTCGGGCGCGGGACGGATCGTGACCGATTTCACCGCGCTGGAGGCGGCACTGGCGGAGTTTCTGGGAGAAGGCGCATGAGCAACTGGGTGGCGAAACGGTTCTGGAAAGCGGCAACGGTGACCGAGGCCGAAGGCGGCTTTGGCGTTGCGCTGGACGGTCGGGCGGTGAAAACCCCGGCCAAGGCGCCGCTGATCGTGCCCTCGCGCGCGCTGGCCGAGGCGATTGCCGCCGAATGGGATGCCCAGGTCGAAAAGATTGATCCGGGCAGCATGCCGGTGACGCGCGGTGCCAATGCGGCGATCGACAAGGTGCGCACGCAGCATGCTGAGGTGGCCGCGCTGATCGCCGAATATGGCGGCACCGATCTGTTGTGCTACCGCGCCGAGGCGCCCGAAGCGCTGATCGCGCGGCAGGCGGCAGCCTGGGACCCGCTGCTGGACTGGGCCGAGACGGTGCTGGGGGCGCGGTTGACGGTCACGCAGGGCGTGGTTCCCGTGGCACAGCCCGCGGCAGCGCAGGCCGCGCTGTCGGCGCGGGTCGCGGCGCTGGATGCGTTCGAGCTGGCCGCGCTGCACGATCTGGTGGGGATCACGGGCTCGCTGGTGCTGGGGCTGGCGGTGGCTTTGGGGCGGCTGGATGCTGCGACGGCCTGGGATCTGGCACGGATTGACGAGGCCTGGCAGATCGAACACTGGGGCGCCGATGACGAAGCCGAAGCACAGGCCGCGCTCAAACGCGAAGCGCTGCTGGCGGCTGAACGATTCTGGGCGCTGCATCACAGCTGAGGGGCGATCTTCGCAACCTGCCCGATTTTGGTCAATTCGCGGGCATTTGCCTGCCGTGTAGGCAGGGGTTCCGGCGTAATGAAACAAGTGGCCTTGACCTTCTTTGATCAATTGGCCCAAACTCCGGGCACTAGGGGATAAACCTCATAGACGTTCCAGGCCCGCAAAGGGCGCAGAACCGTCCCATGACAGGACGGCAACTCAGGAAGAGGTAAATATGAAAAAATCCGTATTTCTCGGCACGCTCGCGGTCGCCGGCCTTTCGGCAGGGATCGCTGCGGCGAGCACGCTTGACGAGGTCAAGGCGCGCGGCGAGCTGAACTGCGGCGTGAACACCGGCCTTGTGGGCTTTGCCGCCCCCGATGCCAACGGGAACTGGTCGGGCTTCGACGTGGCGATCTGCAAGGCCGTCGCCGCCGCCGTGCTGGGCGACGCCTCGAAAGTCAAATATGTGCCGACCACCGGTCAGACCCGCTTCACCGCGCTGGCTTCGGGCGAAATCGACATGCTGTCGCGCAACTCGACCTGGACCTTCTCGCGCGATACCGACCTGAAACTCGATTTCGTCGGCGTGAACTACTACGACGGTCAGGGCTTCATGGTCCGCAAGGATCTGGGCGTGACCTCGGCCAAGGAACTGGACGGCGCTTCGGTCTGTATCCAGACCGGCACCACCACCGAACTGAACCTGGCGGACTTCTTCAAAGCCAACAACATGAGCTACCAGCCGATCACCATCGACAGCAACGCCGAGGGTGAGCAGCAGTATCTGGCGGGTGCCTGCGACGCCTATACCACCGACGCGTCGGGTCTGGCCGCAACCCGTGCCGCTTTCGCGGACCCGGAAAACCACATCATCCTTCCCGAGATCATCTCGAAAGAGCCGCTCGGGCCGGCCGTGCGTCATGGCGACAACCAGTGGGGCGATATCGTCCGCTGGACGCTGAACGCGCTGATCGCTGCCGAAGAATACGGCGTGACCTCGGCCAATGTGGATGAGCTGGCCAAAGGCACCGAGAACCCGGAAATCAACCGCCTGCTGGGCGTTGAAGGGGATCTGGGCGCAATGACCGGCCTGGACAAGGACTGGGCGCTGCGCGCGATCAAAGCTGGCGGCAACTACGGTGAAATCTTCGCCGCGACCATCGGCGAATCGACCCCGATCGGTCTGGCCCGCGGCCTGAACGCGCAATGGACGCAGGGTGGCCTGCTCTACACGCCGCCGTTCCGCTAATCTGATATCGGTAGGGGCGTCCCGGGAAACCGGGGCGCCCCGCCACATTCGAAGAAATGACCTGCACGCGGGGCCGCAGTCGCGAGATCCCAACACATGGGCAAAAGCCCGGACGCGTGACAGGAACAGGGGAAGCAACAATGACTAGCGCATCGGATGCGCCGGAACCTGGGTTCCGGCTCAGTCAGCTCATTTACGATACGCGTTACCGGTCGCTGACGATTCAGGTCGTCACCTTCATTCTGGTAATGGCAGGGGTGGCATGGCTGATCGACAACACGGTCCAGAACCTCAATCAGCTCGGCAAGGACTTCAACTTTAGTTTCCTGACCAACCGGGCGGGCTATGACATTGGTCAGCAGCTGATTCCCTATACCAATGACAACACGCACGCGCGGGCAATGCTGGTGGGCTTGCTCAACACGTTGTGGGTGTCGGTGCTGGGCTGTGCGACGGCAACGGTGATCGGCGTCGTTGTCGGCGTGCTGCGGTTGTCCAACAACTGGCTCGTGAGCCGTCTGATGACGGTCTATGTCGAGACCTTCCGCAACATTCCGGTGTTGCTGTGGATTCTGGTGTCGCTGGCGCTGCTGACAGAGCTGACGCCGGCGCCGAATGCTTACAAGATCAATCCCGCAACCGGCGAGGCGGCGGCCAGCATGTGGCTGTTCGATTCGATCGCTCCGACCAACCGTTATACTGCGGTGCCGTCCATCGAGTTCACCCACGGGCTGGGTGCAATCGACACGCCTTTCGCGCCGATTTCGCTGAACTTCCTGCTGATCGCGGCGGTTCTGATCGGGTCGGTCTGGCTCAACCGGCGCGTGCGGCACCATGCGCATCAGGTGCAGGACGCAACCGGCGTGCGGCCCACAACCTGGTGGAAGAGCCTGCTGATCCTGGTGGGGCCGGTGGTCGTCGTGGCACTGGCGCTGGGGTTCCGCCTGAACGAACCCGAGCTGAAGGGCTTCAACTTCGTGGGCGGCCTGAATGTGTCGAACGCTTTCGTGGCGCTGTGGCTGGGGCTGTCGATCTACACCGGCGCCTTCATCGCCGAAATCGTGCGCGCGGGGATTCTGGCCGTGTCCAAGGGGCAGACCGAGGCCGCCTTCGCACTGGGCCTGCGCCCGAACCGCACGATGAGCCTGGTGATCCTGCCGCAGGCGCTGCGGGTGATCGTGCCGCCGCTGATCTCGCAATTCCTCAACCTGACCAAGAACTCGTCGCTGGCCATCGCGGTGGGCTACATGGATCTGCGCGGAACGCTGGGGGGGATCACGCTCAACCAGACCGGACGCGAACTTGAGGCGATCTTGCTGATGATGCTGATTTACCTGCTGATTTCGCTGACGATTTCCGGGTTGATGAATATCTACAACAACACCGTCAAGCTGAAGGAGCGCTGAGATGAGCGATACACACGCCCAATCGACCGCCTTCGTCCGCGAGACGATGCTGCCCGCAAAACCGGCCCCCGTCACCCAGACCGGGGCGGTGCGCTGGCTGCGCGAAAACCTGTTCTCGGGGCCGGTCAATACGGCCCTGACCCTGATCGGCCTGTTCTTCGTCTATACGCTGGTGACGCATTTCTACCCGTGGTTCCGCCACTCGGTGTGGAATGCCAATTCCATGGCCGAATGCCGCGCGGCGATCACGGCCAGCTTCGGCGACGGCGCGACCGGCGCCTGCTGGGCAATGATCCGCGAGCGTTGGCACCAGTTCATCTTCGGCTTCTACCCGCCGGAACTGTATTGGCGCCCGATTGCCGTCTTCGTGCTGCTGTTCGTGGCGCTGGCGCCGGTGCTGTTCACCCATCTGCCGCGCATTCTGCTGGGCTTTTCGGTGGTCTATCCGCTGGTCGCGATCTGGTTGCTTTGGGGCGGTTCGATCTGGCCGGTGACGATGGTCGCCGTGGGCTTCGTGTTGGGCTGGCTGATGCTGCGCGTGCTGTCCGGGGTCGGTTCGATCCTGGCGATCGTCGCGGCGGTTGTGGTGCCGGTGCTGTTCTGGGTCTTTGCCGTCGGGCCGCTCGACGATGCCCTGACCTCGGTTCTGCCGCTGGCAATCGAACCCGTCGCCTCGGACCGTTTCGGTGGCTTCCTGCTGGCGATCACCATTGGTGTGGGCGGCATCGTGATGTCGCTGCCGCTGGGGGTCATCCTGGCGCTGGGACGGCAGTCGAACATGTTCCTGATAAAGACCTTCTCGGTGATCTTCATCGAGTTCATCCGGGGCGTGCCGCTGATCACCCTGCTGTTCGTGGCCAGCTTGCTGCTGAACTACTTCCTGCCGCCGGGGACGAACTTCGACATCATCCTGCGGGTGATGATTCTGGTGACCTTGTTCGCCGCGGCCTATATCGCCGAGGTGATCCGGGGCGGCCTGGCCGCACTGCCGCGCGGGCAATACGAGGCCGCCGATGCACTGGGGCTGGATTACTGGAAGGCGCAGCGACTGATCATTCTGCCGCAGGCGCTGAAAATCTCGATCCCGGGGATCGTGTCGACCTTCATCGGCATGTTCAAGGACACGACGCTGGTCACCTTCGTGGGGCTGTTCGATCCGCTCAAGGGCATCCCGGACTTCATCCGCGCCGACTTCAACTGGAAAGGGATCTACTGGGAGCCCTTCATCTTCGTCGGCGCCATCTTCTTCATCCTCAACTTCAGCATGTCGCGTTACTCGATGTATCTCGAGCGCAAGCTGAAGCGTGACCACCGTTAAGGAGCAGCCCATGACGGAGCCGCATTTCGAGCGTGATATCGACCGCAGCCACATGCAGGTGTCGGACGAAATCGCCATTCAGATCAACAAGATGAACAAATGGTATGGGCAGTTTCATGTTCTGCGGGACATCGACCTGACCGTGAACCGCGGCGAGCGGATCGTGATTGCCGGGCCCTCGGGGTCGGGGAAATCGACGCTGATCCGCTGCATTAACCGGCTGGAGGAACACCAGTCCGGGCAGATCATCGTCGATGGCACCGAACTGACCTCGGACCTCAAGAACATCGACAAGGTGCGGTCCGAAGTCGGGATGGTGTTCCAGCACTTCAACCTGTTCCCGCATCTGACGATCCTGGAAAACTGCACGCTGGCGCCGATCTGGGTGCGCAAGGTGCCGAAGAAAGAGGCTGAGGAAACGGCGATGCATTTCCTCGAAAAGGTCAAGATCCCGGAACAGGCGCATAAATACCCCGGTATGTTGTCGGGCGGTCAGCAGCAGCGTGTGGCGATCGCGCGGTCGCTGTGCATGAAGCCGCGGATCATGCTGTTCGACGAGCCGACCTCGGCGCTGGACCCCGAGATGATCAAGGAGGTTCTGGACACGATGATCGAGCTGGCCGAAGAGGGCATGACCATGTTGTGCGTGACCCACGAGATGGGCTTTGCGCAGGCCGTGGCGAACCGCGTCATCTTCATGGACCAGGGCCAGATCGTCGAGCAGAACAACCCGCACGACTTCTTCCACAACCCGCAATCGGATCGCACCAAGCTGTTCCTGAGCCAGATTCTGGGACACTGAGCGGGGATGATCGTGCCGGGGGCTCTGCCCCCGGACCCCCGGAGTATTTTCGCCAAGAAGAAGGGGCTGCGGTGACGCGGCCCCTTTTGTTTACTTGCCGCGGTTCGAGGGGGTAAAGAAATCCAGCACCGATCCGGTGCCCGGTTGCAGATCGGCCCAGCTGGCGATCTGGAAATCCACGATCAGCGTGGCGCAGGTCGGGTATTTGCGGAAATCCGGGTCGTAGATCGGACGTGCGGGCAGAGAGGCGGCGAATTCCGCGATGCCGGGATTATGGCCGATCATCATCACCGTTGCCTGGGTGGCAGTTTTCAGCGCCCCCAGCATCGCGGCCGGGTCGGCATGATACAGGTCGTCGCGGTAATGCACATCGGGCCGGGTCTCGATCACGGCGCTGGCGACCTGATCCCAGGTTTCGCGGGTGCGCAGCGCGGTGGAACACAGCACCTCTTCCGGTTCCAGCCCGCGCGAGGCCAGGAAGTCCCCCAGTTCCCGGGCCGCGATCCGGCCGCGCGCATTCAGCGGGCGGGCATGATCGGACATCAGCGGGTCGTCCCAGCTTGATTTCGCATGGCGCGTCAGGATCAGGCGGTGGTGTCCGGGGGGTGTCATCGGTGGAAATGCCTCATGTGCCAAGCGGATTGTTGAGGCAGCCTGCCATAGGATTGTGCAATCGGGCAAGCGCGTCGGGCAAGGCAGCCGGAAGAAAGACAATTTTCCCCATTGGGGGTGTTCAGGAAGGCGTGGCAGGCGGGCACGTCATAGCCCGCGGGCGACAGGGCGCCGACCGGACAGGCGGTGGCGCAGGGCGCCGTGCAATCGTTACAGGGCCGCGGTGCGGGGGAGGGGAGGTCAAGATGCCCGGGCAGGGCAATCGCGCCCCGCAGGCTCGCCCAGAGCCCCATGCGCGCATGCACCATCAAGGGCAGCGGCGAGTGCCAGGCCTGACCCGAGCGCAGCGCCCAGTCGAAGAATGGCAGGAAGGGCGGGCCCTGAAACGGAAACAGCGCCCGCCCGTCATGGGCCGCGGCCAGCGCGCCGATCACCCGCGCCGACCAGCGATCCAGCGGATCGGGCGTGCCATCGGCGAATTCGGGGCTGGCGGTGACATGAGCCCAGAAACCAGGCTCGTCGGGGCCAAGCAGCAGCAGCGTCTCGTCCCCGTCATGCAAAGCGCCCGCGATGAACAGGCGCTCTGCGCTCAGATTGGCGGCAAGGCTCACCGCCGGCGCGGTTTGACCCGCGGGATGGTCGAACGGATCATCGAGCCCGCGCCGTGTTCGGTGAACAGTTCCAGCAGGCAGGCATTCGGAACCCGCCCATCCAGAATGACCACCGCGCGCACTCCTTCCTTGACCGCCTGCAGCGCGGTTTCGGTTTTCGGGATCATGCCGCCGCCGATGGTGCCATCCTCTATCATGGCGCGCACTTCGTCGGGGGTCATTTCGGTGATGACATCGCCGGCCTTGTTCTTGACGCCCGCGACATCGGTCAGCAGCAGCAGGCGGTCGGCCTGCAGGGCCCCGGCAATCGCGCCTGCGGCGGTATCGCCGTTGACGTTGAAGGTTTCATTATCCGCCACGCCGGTGGCGACCGGGGCCACGACCGGGATGATGCCCGCGTTATACAGATCGCGGATCACCTGCACGTTCATCTCGACCGGCTTGCCCACGAAGCCCAGCTCCGGGTCGTCGGCCTCGCAGACCATCAGATCGTCGTCCTTGCCGGAAATGCCCACGGCACGCCCGCCCTGATCGTTGATCGCCTGCACGATGCGCTTGTTCACCAGCCCCGACAGGATCATTTCCACGACCTCGACCGTGGCCTTGTCGGTCACGCGCTTGCCGCGCACCCATTGGCTTTCGATACCCAGCTTGGCCAGCATGTCGTTGATCATCGGGCCACCGCCATGCACCACGACCGGGTTCATCCCGACCTGACGCATCAGCACGATGTCACGGGCGAATTCGGCCATCGCTTCGTCATCGCCCATCGCATTGCCGCCGAATTTCACGACGACGACGGCGCCGGTGTAGCGTTGCAAATAGGGAAGGGCCTCGGACAGCGTCCGGGCAGTGGCGATCCAGTCTCGGTCCATCGTCTGCTTTCTCATGTCATGTCCCCGGGAAAAGCGAGCCCCAGTGTTACGGCGAATTGCTGCATCTGCCAAGGGCCGAGGCCCCGTTGCCTTCGCCGCGAAAGGCGCTAGGGTCTTGCAGGTGCAGAAAGCGAGGGCGGGATGAGCGAGCGCAAGGTGATGCTGTTGACGGGGGCGAGCCGCGGGATCGGGCATGCCACGGTGAAACGATTCGCGCGCGAAGGCTGGCGGATCATCACCTGTTCGCGCCAACCCTTCCCCGAGCAATGCCCCTGGGGCGGCGGGCGCGAAGATCATATCCAGATCGACCTGGGCGATCCCGGCAAGACGATCGAGGCGATCGCGGAAATCCGCGCCCGGCTGGACGGCAAGTTGCATGCGCTGGTCAACAACGCCGGGATTTCGCCCAAGGGCCCGGGGGGCAGCCGCCTCAATACGCTCGACACCGATCTGCGCACCTGGGGGCAGGTGTTCCACGTCAATTTCTTTGCCTCGATCGTGCTGGCGCGCGGCTTGAAGGATGAACTGTCGGCGGCGCAGGGATCGGTGGTGAACGTCACCTCGATCGTGGGGTCGCGCGTGCATCCGTTTGCGGGGGCCGCCTATGCCACCTCGAAAGCCGCGCTGAAGGCGCTGACCCGCGAGATGGCGCATGATTTCGGGCCGCTGGGCGTGCGCGTGAATGCGATCGCGCCGGGCGAGATCGAAACCTCGATCCTCAGCCCCGGCACCGAAAAGATCGTCGAGGGTCTGCCGCTGCGCCGCCTTGGTCAGCCGCGCGAAGTGGCCGATGTGATCTGGTTCCTGTGCACCGATGCGTCCAGCTATGTCACCGGCACCGAGATTGAGGTGAACGGCGGCCAGCACGTCTGAGCGCGCCGCAGGTCCTCATTCGAGGGTGGCGATGATCGCGCGCAGGGTTTCGATGCCCTCGCCCTTTTCCGAAGAGGTCACGACGATCTCGGGGTAGGCGGCGGGGTGTTTGCCGAGCGCGCCCTTGACCTGTTCGATGACCTTTTCGCGGTCGGTCTTGTTGATCTTGTCGACCTTGGTCAGCACGACCTGAAAGGTCACGGCCGAACGATCCAGCAAGGTCAGGATCTCGTCATCGACGGCCTTGATGCCGTGGCGCGCGTCGATCAGCACGAAGGCGCGGCGCAGGGTCGCGCGCCCCGACAGGTAGGATTTCAGCAGCGCGTGCCATTTCTTGACCACCGCCACCGGCGCCTCGGCATAGCCATAGCCGGGAAGGTCGACCAGATAGGGCCCGCCTTCGGTGGTGAAGAAGTTGATCTCTTGCGTGCGGCCCGGGGTGTTCGAGGCGCGCGCCAGGTTCTTGCGGTTGGTCAGCGCGTTGATCAGACTGGATTTGCCCACGTTGGACCGGCCCGCGAAACAGACTTCCAGCCGGTCGTCGGGCGGCAGGCCTGCCATCGCGACCACGCCTTTCAAAAACTCGACGGGCGCCGCGAACAGCAGACGGCCCTTTTCGCGCGCTGCGTCTTCGGGGGCCGGGGCCAGGGTGAATTGCATCTGCATCACAAGATCTCCACGCGGTCGCCGGAGGCGATGTCGCCCCCTGTCAGGACCGTGGCGTAAACGCCGAATTGAGTATTGCCCCAAAGGGATTCGAGCAGCCGGAGCGTCTCGACATCCTCGGTGCCGGTTTCGGGGTTGGCACAGGTCGCGCGGCACCGGGTGATCGGCATCGCGATTTCCAGCTCGGCCGTGCCGATGCGCAGCCGCCGCCCGATCAGATCGCGCTCGGCGGCCGGTTCCCAGCCCTCGACCCACAGGTTGCCGCGGAACCGATGCGGCGACAGCGGCTGCCCCGCCGCCTCGGACAGCATCGCCAGCGAACTGAGCGAGAGGATCGAGATATAGGGCTCGGACATGTCGGTCAGGGCGATGTCCGCGACCCGTTCGACCGCGCGCGGGGCGGGGCGATTGTCGGGCCAGAGCGGACGCAGCCATTCGATCAGCTTGGCCCGGTCGGCGGGGCTGTCCGGGTCCAGACGCAGGTGCCACAGCTCGGGGTGGGTCAGTTCGATCGTGCCGTCATCCATCGCGCGGGCGGCTACGGCCATCAGCCCGGGTGCAGCGACCCCGCGCACGAAATTGCGCTTCGGTGCCCAATGCCCAAGCGGCCCCTCGAAGCTTGCAGCCTCGTGCGACACGGCCCAGGTCCGGTCAAAAGGCAGCACGCGCCCCTTGGACAGGGACGCGTGGTGCAGGGTCTCGTAACCGATCGACTTGATCGGATGGCGGACGATATGGGCCAGCCGTGCCGTCATTTCTTCGGCGCGTCGGCCTGCGGCTTCTTCTTGAAACTGGACCGGATATTCTCGAACAGTTCCGGCCGTTTGCCGTGCATCGACATGATCGTGTACTGCTGGATGAAGGTGATCGTGTTGTTCGCGATCCAGTAGAGCACGAGGCCCGAGGCGAAGCTGCCCAGCATGAACATGAACACCCAGGGCATCCAGGCAAAGATCATCGCCTGGCTGGGATCGGTCGGCGCCGGGTTCAGCTTTTGCTGGAACCACATCGAGATGCCCAGCAGGATCGGCAGCACGCCCAGGCTGAACATGAACAGCATCGAACCGGGTTCCGGCGTGGCATAGGGCAGCAGGCCGAACAGGTTCAGGATCGAGGACGGATCGGGCGCCGACAGATCCTTGATCCAGCCAATCCAGGGCGCGTGATACAGTTCGATCGTGACGTAGATGACCTTGTAGAGCGAGAAGAAGATCGGGATCTGCAGCAGCACCGGCAGGCAGCCGGCGGCCGGGTTCACCTTGTTCTTCTTGTACAGCTCCATCATGCCTTGCTGGACCTTCATGCGGTCGTCGCCGGCAGCCTCTTTCAGCTTTTCCATCTCGGGCTGCAATTCCTTCATCTTCGCCATCGAGATGTAGGATTTGCGCGCCAGCGGGAAGACCAGCAGCTTGATGATGACGGTCAGGCCGATGATCGCCCAGCCCATATTGCCGATGAAGCCGTGCAGCCAGTGCAGCAGGCGGAACATCGGTTTGGTCAGGAAGTAGAACCAGCCCCAGTCGATCGAATCGACAAAGCCCGCGATGCCGACATCGTTCTGGTAATGCTGGATCGCTTCCCATTCCTTCGCGCCGGCAAACAGGCGCGTGGCGCTGCTGGCACTGGCGCCGGGGGCGACTTCGATCACCGGCTGGCGGGTTTCGGTCTGATACAGATCCAGCGCTTCGGTATATTTGACGACCGACGTGAACGCCCCCGAGATCGGCGCAAGCGTGGTCATCCAGTATTTGTCGGTAAACCCGGTCCAGCCGCTTTCGGACGCCGCAAGAACCTTGGCCTGGCCTTCGCCCTCGACGGGGTCAAGCTTGGTGATGTCCTTGTATTTGATCTCTTCGAGCTTGCCGTCGGTCATCCGCACGGCGCCTTCATGCAGCACATAGACCCGCTTGCTTTCGGGGATCGAATGGCGGGCGATGATGCCATAAGGCGCCAGACGCACCGTGGCGCCGGTGTTGTTCTCGACGCTTTGGGTGACGGTGAACAGATAATCTTCGTCCAGCGCGATTTCGCGGTGGAACACAAGGCCCGCGCCGTTGTCCCAGCTCAGCGTGACCGGGGTGGTGGGGGTCAGCTTGGCACCGGCGGGGGCGGTCCAGACGGTTTTCGGCCCGGGAACCAGCGCCGGGTCAAGCCCGCCAGCGGGGGCCCAGCCGTAGACCGCATAATAGGGCGTTGCATTCAGATCGGTGCCGCCGACCGGGGCCAGAAGCCGCACCAGCGGCGAGTCCGCGTCGAGCGTTTCCTTGTAGTTCTTCAGCGACAGGTCGTCGATCCGGCCCCCCAGCAGCGACAGAGAGCCGGTCAGCGCCGGGTTGTCGATCTCAATGCGCGGGGTCGCGGCCAGTTCGGCCTGGGCTGTGGCTTCTGCTGTCAGTGCAGCGCCGGGGGCCGCGTCGGGCGTCACGGCGGGGGCCACCGGCGTGGCCACTTCCGTGCTCACCGGCGTGCTGTCTGCGGGCAGGGGCTGTTCGGGCGGGAACAGATAGGTCCAGCCGATCAGCACCAGCGCGGAAAGTGCCGTTGCAATGATAAGGTTCTTGTTCTGATTATCCATGGGAACGCAGTCCACCAGCCTGTCCGAGGGTTGGGGGAGGTTCAACAGAAGGGGGGGCGAAACGTCAAGCGGTTTTCCTGAAAACCCCCGGATCGGCCCCGGAATAGCGCAGTTGGCCTGCCTTTTAGCGTGCGCCGGTGGGGTGGGCAGAGACGGGCGCCTGAGAAAGCGCGATCTGTGTTTTGCATTTGCGCGCGCCCGACTCCTGCTGTCTTGCGCGGTTACGTCCTGGGACACAACGCGCGGTGACTGGGGCAGGGCTTCGGGCCTTTGGGTCTTTGGTCAGATCCGCGCGCCCTTACTCGCCGCGTTTGCGGCCAATTTGAGGGGTCGCCTCGAGCTTTGCGCGATGCCGGAGCGCCCAGTCGTGGACTTCCTCCAGCGGCATCGGGGTCGCAATCGCCTTGCCCTGAACGTGATTGCAGCCCAGTTGCGACAGCATCGCATGCTCGCCCAGCGTGCTGACCCCTTCGGCCAGGGTTTCAAGGCCCAGACCTTCGGCCATCGAGATGATCGCGGCCATCAGCCGCTGCTGTTCGGGGTCGCAATCGACCCGCGCCACGAAAGAGCGGTGTATGCGCAGCCGTTGGGCGGCGGAACGACGAATCGAACTGACCGAGGTCGGCCCGAGGCCAAAACCTGCCAGTTCGATCCGGCATCCCATCTCGGCACAGGTCATCAGGTTGTGGGCGATCACCTCTTCGTCGATCTGTGCCATCACGTTTTGCGGCAACACCAGCCGGATGCGCCCCGGCGTGATTTCGAACCTGTCAAACTCCCAGCGTAGCCGGTCGGCCATTTTCGGATTGGCCATAAGATCGGCGGAGACGGGCAGGGAAACGGGGCCGAGCACGAGACCTGCCAGATCCCAGTCGCGCAGGGCGTGAAAGCTTTGAAACAGTATCACTTCGGCCAATCGCGCGCGCAGCCGTTCCGAATCGATGGCAGGCAGGATGTCGTCCTCAAGCAGGACGCCGCGCTGAGGGTGCAGCCAGCGCGGCACGGCCTGCATCCCCGAGACGGCACCTGTGTCGGTGCTCAACTGGGGCTGGAAGAAGGCGACGATATCGCCGTTTTCCAGCGCCCCGGCGATTTCGGACGACAGCACCGTGCGGGCCTGTGCGGTTTTCTGCACTTCGGGCGAAAAGGCACGAATGCCGCTCGGCCCGTTGCGCCGGGCCGCATCCGCAGCGGTTTCGGCGGCCTCCAGCATCGCGGCGCCGGTCTGGTCCGGGGTGCGGCTCATCATGCAGAAGCCGATGTGGCAACTGACGGCAAGCGTCCGAGCGGCAACCGATAGTGGCGCCTCGACCGCCGCTTGCAGCCGCACGGACAGCTGGATCATACTTTCCAGATCGGCGCGCGGCGTGGGTTTGAGCAGGATCGCCAGCCGCGCCCCCTCGAGGCGCGCGATCTGGTCGCTGTCGCGCAGCGCGCCGCGCAGCCGTTCCACCGTGCGCTGAAGCACATGGTCGAAATCATGATGACTCAGCTGCCGGACCAGAATTTGCGGGTCGTCGAATCCCAGCACCAGGCAGGTGGTCGCGCGCGAACTGTTCGCGGCCTCCTGCACCAGCGCATCCATGATCGTGACCGCCTCTGCCCGCAGCGGCAGCGCGGTCAGCCCGTCATGCGCATGGTCCGGGGCCCCGCTTGTGGGCTGTGGCAGCGGCCGCGTGACCCAGGCCACGCCGAGCGCGGTTGCAGACACCAGCAGCAGGGCCTCTGTGCCGAACCAAAGCCCGGCCAGTGCGATCGCGGGAATGAAGGTCGCCAGTTCCCAGCGCAGCAGGATTGGCGCTGCCCTGCCCACGATTTTCGGACCCCCGATTTTTGCCATATCCAGACCTCAGCCCCCGCTTTCGGGGTCACCGCCCCATAGTCCGGGACAGCCTAGGCCGGTTTGGTCAGCGATCAGTTAATTCGGGTCGCGCAAATTCGGGATGTTTTGGTTCAAATCCGTCTCATCCTGCGGCATAGCGCGCATCAGCCCCGCGAAATCGAAGATCCCGGGGTCGCACAGGTGCGAGGGGCGCACGTTCATCAGCGCGCGGAACATCACCTGGCGGCGCCCGGGCGCGCGCGCCTCCCAGCCATCGAGGATCTGCTTGACCTGCTGTCGCTGCAGCCCGTCCTGACTGCCGCACAGATCGCAGGGGATGATCGGATAGTTCATGTCGCGGGCGAATTTCTCGCAATCGGCCTCGGACACGAAAGACAGCGGGCGATAGACGAACAGATCGCCCTCTTCGTTCAGCAGCTTGGGTGGCATCGTCGCCAGCCGGCCGCCGTGGAACAGGTTCATGAAGAAGGTTTCAAGAATGTCGTCGCGGTGATGGCCCAGCACCACGGCGGAGCATCCCTCTTCGCGGGCGATCCGATACAGGTTGCCCCGGCGCAGGCGCGAGCACAGGCTGCAATAGGTGCGGCCCTGCGGGATCTTGTCCATCACCACCGAATAGGTGTCCTGATATTCGATCCGGTGCGGGACGCCCATTTTTTCCAGAAACTCGGGCAGGACAGTCGCCGGAAATCCGGGCTGGCCCTGATCGAGGTTGCAGGCCAGCAGATCGACCGGCAGCAGCCCGCGCCATTTCAATTCGTGCAGGATCGCCAGCAGGGTGTAGCTGTCCTTGCCGCCTGACAGGCACACCAGCCAGCGCGCGCCGCGTTCGATCATGCCATATTTTTCAATGGCCTCGCGGGTTTCGCGCACGATGCGCTTGCGCAGCTTCTTGAATTCGGTGCTGCCGGGGGCGCCGGCGAACAGCGGATGGATCGGGGCGTCTTCGTCGTCAAGCATGGTCGTGATCCTTGCAGCGCCGGGCGTCGAATTCGGGGTCGGCACCGGGCACGGGGTCATAGCCGTGACCGCCCAGAGGATGACAGCTGAGCACCCGTTTCGCCGCCAGCCAGCCGCCCTTGATCGCACCGTGCCGTTCCAGCGCCTCCAGCGCATAGGCCGAGCAGGTCGGCTGATACCGGCAGCCATGGCCGACCCAGGGGCTCAGCAGCAGCCGATAGGCGCGCACGGGCAGGGCAAGAACATGGGCGAGCGGGGTCATTTGCCTCTCCGGCGTCCCTTGGGGGGCTCGCCCGCAGGGCGCGGCTTTTGCGGGCGGTCGGAATGAACGTCGGCCAAGGCGCGTCGCAGATCGGCCTGCAGGGCCTGAAAGTCGCGGGTGGCGGTAGCTTCGGGCCGTCCGACCAGAACGTAATCCCAGCCCGGGCGCCCCAAAGCGGGCAGCACCAGCCGCGCGATTTCCCGCAGGCGCCGCTTGGCGCGGTTGCGCGCCACGGCATTCCCGAGCTTTTTCGAGCAGGTAAACCCCACGCGGATCAGACCGGGGGGCACGGCTTCGTCATCACGCCGTGCGCGGCCCTGTAACAAAAAACCCGGCGCGCCCTGACGGCGGGCCGAGGCGGCGCGCAGGAAATCCGCGCGTTTGCGCAGCACTTCGATGCGGGGTGGCAAGGTGTTCGCAAGACAAACGGAAACCGCCGGGGCGCTTCCCGCGCTCCGACCCTCTGGGCCAGTCACGGGAGCCTCCGGCGGTGTCATGCCTTGCGGGCCGTTCAAGCCTTAGGCCGAAAGGGACTTGCGGCCCTTGGCGCGGCGGGCGTTCAGCACGCGACGGCCGCCTTTGGTGGCCATGCGGGCGCGGAAGCCGTGACGGCGGGCACGAACGAGGTTCGACGGCTGGAAAGTGCGTTTCATCGCGGTTACTCCGGGTTCTGTCTACGGTAGGGCAACGTGAAACCTGCCGGATTCGGCTGCCGCTCATATTCGAAGCCCGGTCTTTAGGGGCAGTCGGGCCACAAGTCAATTGATCTCGGGCGTTTTTTCGCGTCCCTCTCGCCCCCGGCGACGGAACACGCCCGTTCACGCGATTGATACAACAGGTGGCGGGGTTTCGCCAAGCGCAAGGCACGCCTATTTAATGCGGGAAGCATTTGGTATTTCATTGGAAATGCCGATGGTAACGGTGATGGCGGGCAACACGCCGCGATGTGACGGAGAAATGGCGATCAACACGCTCTCGGGGCGATTTCTGATTCTGACGACGCTGTTCGTCGTGCTGGCAGAGGTGCTGATCCTTTTGCCGGGTTTGGCCAATTTCCGTGAAGATTACCTGCTGACGCGTCTGGAACGGGCCCAGATCGCCTCGTTGGCGCTGCTGACCACCGACCAGATGATCGAACCCGAGCTGGAGCAGGAACTGCTTGCCAATGCGGGGGTCTTCAACGTCGTTCTGCGCCGCGATGCGGTGCGCCAGCTGGTGCTGTCGTCGCCGATTCCGCAGCAGGTCGCGGCCAGCTACGACCTGCGGGAAACACCAGAGTGGCAATTGGTGCGCGATGCGCTGGCGTTGCTGGTCGATGCCGAAAATCATGTGATCCGGGTGATCGGCGATCCGGTGCAGAAGGGCGGTCTGGTGATCGAGGTCACCATGGAAACCGGGCCGATGCGCGTGGCGATGATGGAATATGGCGTGCGGCTGCTGGCGCTGTCGGCGGCCGTGTCGGTGGTGACGGCGCTGTTGCTGTTTGCGCTGGTGCGGCGGCTGATGGTCGTGCCGATCAAGCGCGTCGTCGCGCATATGGCCGCCTATGCCGAGGCGCCCGAGGATGGCCGCCGGATCATTGCCCCGACCGCGCGCGTGGCCGAACTGCGTGTGGCCGAAGAGGCGCTGGCCTCGATGCAGCGGCAACTGACCGCCGCGTTGAAGCAGAAGGAACGTCTGGCGCAGCTGGGGCAGGCGGTGGCCAAGATCAGCCACGATCTGCGCAACATCCTGACCACGGCGCAGCTGTTCGCCGACCGGATGGAGGATTCGCAGGACCCGGCCGTGCAGCGCGCCGCGCCCAAGCTGATGAATTCGATCGGCCGGGCGGTCAACCTGTGCGAAACGACGCTGACCTTCGGGCGCGCCGAGGAGCCTCCGCCCACGCTGTCGCGGTTCATGCTGGCGGGGCTGGTGTCCGAGGTCGTCGAGGGCGAGCAGCCCCCCGCCGATGCCGCCCAGATCGACTTCGTGATCGACGTGGCGCCGAATCTGGCGATCCGGGCGGACCGCGAACAGCTGTATCGTGTGCTCTCCAACCTGGTGCGCAACGCGCGTCAGGCGATCGAGGCCACCGGCATTCCCGGTACCATCGAGATCGGCGCCGGCGAAGAACCTGAGGGCTGGTGGATTCGGGTGCAGGATACCGGCCCGGGCCTGCCGCCCCGCGCGCGCGAACATCTGTTCCAGCCGTTCTCGGGCGGGGTGAAGAAGGGCGGCACCGGGCTTGGGCTTGCGATTTCGGCCGAACTGGTGCGCGGTCATGGCGGGCGGCTGGATCTGGTGCGCACCGATGAAACCGGCACCGAATTCAAGCTGCACCTGCCGCAGGAACTGGCCCTGGACCCGGTCGCAGATTGAGCGACGGAAAGTTCGCGCTGCCGCGTGTCAGCAGTGTGAGCCGCGGCGATAGCGGCAGGAGTTCAGGAGAGAATCATGTCTTTGCGTGCATGGGCCACCCCGTTGGTGATCGGCTCGTTTCTGGTGATGGCGGTGACCGGGGTGTTGATGTTCTTTCACCTCGAGATCGGGCTGATGAAAACGGTCCATGAATGGGCGGGGTTGGCGATGGTTGCGGGCGGGGTGGCGCATGTCGTGCTGAACTGGCGTGCCTTTACGCTGTATTTCAAGCGCCCGGTGGCCAGCACGATCATGGCGTTGGGTGCCATCGTCCTTGGCCTGTCGACGGTGCTGTCGGGCGGTGAAGGCGGTGGCAATCCGATGGTCGCCGTGATGGGCGGGCTGGGGCAAAGCCGGATCGAGCAATTGGCCGTGCTGCGCGGCGAAGACCCGCAGGCGCTGAGCGCCCGTCTGCAGCAGATGGGCTACACCGATGCGGCGCCGGATCAGACCGTGGCGGCCCTGTCGGGCGGCGACCGCGGGGCGCAGGGCGCAATCCTTTCCGCGATCTTCACGCAGCAATAAGCCCGCAACAGGTTACGGGGCGCGAAAATGCGCCCCGTGCATTTTTCTGTCATTTAGCCCTTGCAAACCCCCGGCGCGGTCGCTAAATCCGCCCTCACAGTGGACCCGTAGCTCAGCTGGATAGAGCATCAGACTACGAATCTGAGGGTCGGGCGTTCGAATCGCTCCGGGTCCGCCATTTCCCCCTCTCTTCGCGACTGGCTAGGCATTGCGCCGAATTTACCGGCGAATTCATGGGCTTGCCCTCGTCGGCCGGACGCTGCGCCGATACGGGTTTCTGCGACTGCAGCCTGCTTTCACCAACTCGTCGCATGACCGTCACAAAACCGTAGTGCGGGCTTGGCACAGAGCGCTCAGGCAACAGCGAGGAGCCCGCCATGCCCGACCGCAGCCATCGCTCGGCGCAACCGCGTCCCGGACCCCGCCGACATCTGCGCAGCCTGTTCGTGTCAGACCTGCATCTTGGCGCGCGGGGCAGCAAGGCCGGGGCCTTCTTGAAATTCCTGCAAGGGGTCGAGGCCGAGACGATCTTTCTGGTCGGCGACATCCTCGACATCTGGCACTGCGGCAAGGTGCATTGGAGCGAAACTCACGATGCAATCCTGCAAGAACTGCGCGACCGGCAGGCGGCGGGCACCCGGGTCGTCTATCTGCCGGGGAATCACGATGTGGCCCTGAAAGCGCAGTATGGCAGCGATTTCGACGGGTTCGAATTGTGCGAAAGCCTGACCCATGAGGCCGCCGATGGCACCCGCTATCTGGTGCTGCATGGCGATCAATGCGACGCACGGATCTTTCGCTGGCATCTGATGACGCGGATCGGCAGCCGTGTCGATGGCTGGCTGCGCGCCCTGGACGCCTGGTTGCGCCGACAGCTGAACTCGACCGCCGAGCGCGGGGTGATAGAACTGGCGCTCTCGGGGGTGAATTCGCTGATGCTCGCCGGGAACAGGTTCGAGGAACGTCTGGCTGACATGGCGCGTGCGGGGGGCCATGACGGCGTGATCTGCGGACATTTTCACAAGGCCGCGCTGCATCTGCGCGACGGCATCACCTATGCCAATTGCGGTGACTGGATCGACAGTCTGACCGCGCTGGCCGAAACGGCCGACGGTGCATTGCAACTGATGCAATGGGATGGGCTGGCATATGCGGCGGCGCAGGATGCGGCGCAGGCGATCGGAGTTTCTTCATGACTGCAGTTCTGATGGGGGTGCTGGCGCTGGTGGTGATGGGCACGCTGGCTTTGCATCTGGGATCGGCCGCGCTGACCGCGTGGCGCTATCTGCGGCCCGCGCCGCCCGCCGGGGGCTATCCGGGGCGGCCTTTCGTCAGCCTGATCCGTCCGGTCTGCGGGCTTGACCGCTACGATGCCGAGACGCTGGAAAGCAGTTTTGCGCTGGATTACCCGGATTACGAAATCCTGTTTTGCGCGGCGCGCGAAAGCGACCCCGCCGTGGCGCTGGTCCGCGACCTGATTGCCCGCCACCCCGAGGCCCGGGCACAGTTGCTGATCGGGGAAGAGCGCATCAGTTCCAACCCCAAGCTCAACAATCTGGCCAAGGGCTGGGCCGCGGCGCGGGCCGACTGGATCGTGCTGGCCGATTCGAACCTGCTGCTGCCAGCGGATTACCTGGATCAGCTGTTTGCCGTCTGGCGCCCCGACACAGGGCTGGTCACCAGCCCCCCTGCCGGGATCCGGGGGCAGGGGCTGTGGGGGGCGGTGGAATGCGCTTTCCTGAACAGTTTTCAGGCGCGCTGGCAACTGGCGGCCGATCAGGTCGGGCTTGGGTTTGCACAGGGCAAGACGCTGATGTGGCCGCGTGACGTGCTTGATCGTGCCGGGGGGTTGGCGGCCCTTGGTCACGATCTGGCCGAAGACGTGGCCTCGACCAAGGTGGTGCGCGCGCAGGGGCTGCGGGTGCGTCTGGCGCGCCGGGCCTTCGCGCAGCCGATCGGGCCGCGCCGCCTGGCCGATGTCTGGGGCCGGCAGTTGCGCTGGGCGCGGGTGCGGCGGGATGGTTTCGTGGGGCTGTTCGTGCTGGAGATCCTGCTCGGGCCGGTGCCGCCGGTGCTGGCCATGCTGGCGCTGGGCTGGGGGGGCTGGGTGCCGGCGCTTCTGATGCTGTGGTATGGTGCGGAAATCGCGCTGGCCCGGCTGGCGGGGTGGCCGTGCGGGCCGCGTGACTGTGCTGCGATGGTGCTGCGCGATCTGGCGCTGCCGGTGCTGTGGCTGGACACCTGGGCGCGGCGTGGCTTCGACTGGCGCGGCACCGCGATGCTGCCCGTCGCCGAGGCGGAGGCTGCGCATCCTTTGCGCCCGGGCACTTCTGTGGGGGCGGCCGAATGACGATGCCGGGCGAGATGCGCGCGGATCTGCCCCGCCGTGTCAGTTGCGTGATTCCGGCTTACAACGAGGCGCCGCGGATTGCGCGGGTGCTGGGGGCGGTGCTGGGACATCCGCTGGTGGATGAGGTGATCGTCGTCGATGACGGCTCGCACGATGGCACTGCCGAGGTGGTGGCGGGTATCGGTGGCGCGCGGCTGATCCGTCTGACGCAGAATGGCGGCAAGACCGCCGCCGTGGCCGAGGGCGTGGCGGCGGCCCGCCATGATCTGGTGATGCTGCTCGACAGTGACCTTCTGGGCCTGGATGCGCATCATCTGAGCGCGCTGATCGCGCCGGTTCTGGAGGGCGCGGCGGATGTCTCGATCAGCCTGCGCCGCAACGCCCCGCTGCCGTGGCGGCTGATCGGGCTGGACTATATTTCGGGCGAAAGGGTGCTGTCGCGTCAGCATCTGGGGGACTTGGCCGCGTTGCGCAACCTGCCCCGCTTCGGGCTGGAAGTGCATATGAACCGGTTCTGGATCGCCCAGCGTCTGCGTGTCGCCGTGGTGTGCTGGCCCGAGGTCGAAAGCCCGTTCAAGTCGGCCAAGCATGGTGCCTGGCAGGGGCTTTGGGCGGATCTGCGCATGCTGTGCGACATGTTTCGCACCGTGCCCCTGCATCGGGCGACCGCACAGATCTGGGCGCTGCGCCGCCAGCGGATCAAACCTGTGCCGGAGCTTCGGGGCGGACGGAAAATTCCCACGCAAACCGTGCCGGGCGCGGTGAAGTAGCGGCGCCTGTCCCCGCAGCTGCAATCCGCCCCGGCCAGCAAGTGTTGCGGCGGGCACCCCGTCCGGCAGGCCTGGCCGACAATGAAAAACCCGCGCCCGGAAACCGGACGCGGGTGCTCACTGAAAGGCCGGGCGCTCAGGCCTTGGGGCTGGCCTCCAGCGCATCTTCGAAGGTGCGCAGACCGGTGCGCGGGGCCTGCACCAGCACGGCCATGTTGCCGGGCTTATGCTCGTTGCGCAGCATCTTGGTGTGCGCTTTCGGAATTTCCGCCCAGGGGAAGACTTCCGACATGCAGGGGTCGATGCGGCGCTCGATCATCAGCTTGTTGGCGGCCGAGGCTTGCTTGAGGTGCGCGAAGTGCGAGCCTTGCAGACGCTTCTGGTGCATCCACATGTAGCGCACGTCGAAGGTGCAGTTGAAGCCCGAGGTGCCGGCGCAGATCACGACCATGCCGCCCTTCTTCACCACCAGCGAGCTGACCGGGAAGGTCGCTTCGCCCGGGTGTTCGAAGACCATGTCGACGTTCACGCCCTTGCCGGTGATGTCCCAGATCGCCTTGCCGAACTTGCGCGCTTCTTTCAGCCAGGTGTTGTACTCTTCCGAGTTCACCTTGGGCAGCTGCCCCCAGCACTTGAAGTCCTTGCGGTTGATCACGCCCTTGGCGCCGAGGCTCATCACGAATTCGCGCTTGTCCTCGTCCGAGATCACGCCGATGGCATTCGCGCCGGCCGCGTTGATCAGCTGGATCGCGAAGGAGCCGAGGCCGCCCGAAGCGCCCCAGACCAGCACGTTCTGGCCGGGTTTGAGGTCATGCGGCTCGTGGCCGAACAGCATCCGGTAGGCGGTCGCCAGCGTCAGCGTGTAGCAGGCGGCCTCTTCCCAGGTCAGGTGCTTGGGGCGCGGCATCAGCTGCTGGGCCTGCACGCGGGTGAATTGCGAGAACGAGCCGTCGTTGGTCTCGTAGCCCCAGATCCGCTGGCTGGGCGAGAACATCGGGTCGCCGCCGTTGCACTCTTCGTCGTCGCCGTCGTCCTGGTTGCAGTGGATCACCACCTCGTCGCCCACTTTCCAGCGGGTGACCTTGTCGCCGACTTTCCAGACGATGCCCGAGGCATCCGAACCGGCGATGTGATAGGGCTGCTTGTGGCCATCGAAGGGCGAGATCGGCACGCCCAGACCGGCCCAGATGCCGTTGTAGTTCACGCCGGCGGCCATCACGAGGACCAGCACTTCGTGGCTGTCGATTTCCCAGGTGGGCACCACCTCGACCTGGAAGGATTGCTCGGGCTCGCCATGACGTTCGCGGCGGATCGCCCACGCATACATGTTCTTCGGCACATAGCCCAAGGGCGGCATCTCGCCGATTTCATAGAGGTCTTTTTCCGGCGCTTCATAGGGCGCGATATTGGTGTTCACGTCGAGGGCCATGAGCATCTCCTGTTAGCGTCGCCGCGCCGCAGAATCGGGCGAGGATCGGAAACCGAGATACTTCCGCCTGCGCAACAATGCAATGCCTGACGTTACGATTTTGTAATTTTCTGTCTCGCTCGATTTTGGGCTGTGCAAGCTCTTCCCTGTATTTGCTTGGAAAGCCGCAGCGTGGCAAAATGCGGCGCCCGTGCCGCAGCGCGGCGAATTGACAGGGATATATTCTTTCGCATATCAGGGCGTAACCCGCAATTTTGTTGCGGAATTAGATTCGACCGGGACCGGAGGCCAGCATGACCGAGATGACCAAACCCGCCAAGGACAAGCCGTGGCTGTTTCGCACCTATGCGGGCCATTCGACCGCCGAAAAGTCGAATGAACTCTATCGCACGAACCTGTCCAAGGGGCAGACCGGCCTGTCGGTGGCCTTCGATCTGCCGACCCAGACCGGCTATGACAGCGATCATGTCCTGTCGCGCGGCGAGGTCGGCAAGGTCGGCGTGCCGGTCTGCCATCTGGGCGACATGCGCGCGCTGTTCGATCAGATTCCGCTGGAACAGATGAACACCTCGATGACGATCAACGCGACCGCGCCCTGGCTGCTGTCGCTCTATATCGCCGTGGCCGAGGAGCAAGGCGCCGATGTCTCGAAACTGCAGGGCACGGTGCAGAACGATCTGGTGAAGGAATATCTGTCGCGCGGCACCTATATCTGCCCGCCCAAGCCCAGCCTGGCGATGATCACCGATGTCGCCGCCTATACCGCGCAACATCTGCCGAAATGGAACCCGATGAACGTGTGTTCCTACCACCTGCAGGAAGCGGGCGCCACGCCCGAGCAGGAGCTGGCCTTCGCGCTGGCCACCGGCATCGCGGTGCTGGATGACCTGAAGAATAAAGTCCCGGCCGCGGGCTTCCCGGCGATGGTGGGGCGGATTTCCTTCTTTGTGAACGCGGGCATCCGTTTCGTCACCGAAATGTGCAAGATGCGTGCCTTCACCGAGCTGTGGGACGAAATCTGCCGCGAACGCTATGGCATCGAGGAAGAGAAATACCGCCGCTTCCGCTATGGCGTGCAGGTCAACAGCCTGGGCCTGACCGAGCAGCAGCCGGAAAACAACGTCTACCGCATCCTGATCGAGATGCTGGCCGTGACCCTGTCGAAAAACGCCCGCGCGCGCGCGGTGCAGCTGCCGGCCTGGAACGAGGCGCTTGGCCTGCCGCGTCCCTGGGACCAGCAGTGGTCGCTGCGCATGCAACAGATCATGGCCTATGAAACCGACCTGCTGGAATATGCCGACCTGTTCGACGGCAACCCCGCCGTGACCGCCAAGGTCGAGGAACTGAAGGCAGGTGCGCGCGCCGAGCTGGAAACCCTTGATGCGATGGGGGGCGCGATTGCCGCCATCGACTACATGAAAGGCCGTCTGGTCGAAAGCAACGCCGAGCGGATCAACCGCATCGAGGCCAACGAAACCATCGTCGTGGGGGTGAACCGTTGGCAGCAGGGCGAACCCAGCCCGCTGACCGCAGGCGATGGCGGCATCATGGTCGTCGATCCGGGCGTCGAGGCCGATCAGGTCGCGCGGCTGCAGGCCTGGCGCGGCGCACGCGATGCGGCCGCCGTTGCCGCAGCGCTCAATCAGCTGAAGGCCGATGCGAAAGCGGGCAAGAACATCATGCCCGCCTCGATCGCCGCCGCGAAGGCCGGGGTTACCACCGGCGAATGGGCCGGCGTGATGCGGGCCGTGCATGGCGAATACCGCGGCCCGACCGGCGTGTCGCGCAGCCCCTCGAACAAGACCGAAGGTCTGGACGACATCCGCGCGGCCGTCGATGCGGTCAGCACGCAACTGGGCCGCCGCCTGAAATTCCTGGTCGGCAAGCCGGGCCTTGACGGCCATTCGAACGGCGCGGAACAAATCGCCTTCCGCGCCCGCGATTGCGGCATGGACATCACCTATGACGGCATCCGCCTGACGCCCGAACAGATCGTCGCCAAGGCGATCGAGGACGAGGCGCATGTCGTGGGTCTGTCGATCCTGTCGGGCAGCCACATTCCGCTGATCGAAGAACTGATGGAGCGGATGCGCGCTGCGGGGCTTGATCATGTGCCGGTCGTTGTGGGCGGCATCATCCCCGACGAGGACGCGGTGAAACTGCGTGGGTTCGGCGTGGCGCGGGTTTACACGCCCAAGGATTTCGAACTCAACCGGATCATGATGGATATCGTGGCGCTCGCCACCCCGGCCTCGGCGGCGGCCTGATCTCGGCGCTGGGGGTTTTGCACCCCCAGACCCCCGCAGGATATTTTCACCAGAAAGAAGCCGGCCGGGCTGTTTTCTTTCTGGCGGAAATATCCCCGCCGGAGGCATCCGCCCTCGCCGATTTCGCGCCTTTCGGTGGGCGCGCGCGCCCTGTAAGGTCGCGGCCATGAACAGCCCTGCGATTACCTTTTCCGAAGATCAGGCCGAGGCCTGGGATGCCGTGGCCTCTGCGCTGGAGGCGGCGGGCGTCGATATTGTCGAAGGCAGCCTGTCGCCCGATGGCGGCGGCAATCGCGTGCTGTCGGTGATCGGCAAGGCCGGGTCGGGCAAGACGATGCTGCTGGCCGCGCTTTACAAGGCGCTGGAGGAAGCCGGGGTTGATCTGGTTTCGGGCGATTTCGAGGGCAAGCGGCGCCGCGACCGGCGCACGCTGGCGATCTTGGCCCCCACCAACAAGGCGGCCTCGGTGCTGCGGGGGCGCGGGGTTCCGGCAACGACGATCCACCGCATTCTTTACACCCCGGTCTATGACCCGGAATACGAGCGGATCGCCGAATGGCTGGCCGGGCAGGGCGAGCGCCCCAAGGTCGATATGCTGGGCATCAACGGGCTGACCGAAGAGGCGCTGGACCGTGCCAAGGCGTTTTACGACCAGTATAAATCCATCCCCGCGGCTTTGGCCTCGGCGGGGCTGCGCGGATCGGATTTCATCAATGGCTGGAAGCGGCGCGAAGACCCGCTCGACATCGGATTCGTCGACGAGGCCTCGATGCTGGATGAACGCCAGTTCGACGACCTGCGCGAGATTTTCCCGACGCTGGTGCTGTTTGGCGACCCCGCGCAGCTGGCGCCGGTAAACCAGTCCGGGCAGATGTGTTTCGAACGTCTGCCGGATTCGCAAAAACATGTTCTGCATCGCATTCACCGCCAGACGCAGGACAATCCGATCCTGGATCTGGCGCATGCGCTGGCCGATGAGAGCCTGAGTTTCGAAGGCTTCGAGCGAATGATCGAGAAAGCCGCAGCGAACGACCCGCGCGTCGTTTGGGCGGAACGGGTGGAAAGCGATCTGATGGCGCGCAGCCCGGTGCTGGTCTGGCGCAATGCGACGCGGATTCGTCTGATCACCGCCTTCCGCGCGGCGCATTCCGCGCCCGCCGACATGTTGCTGCCGGGCGAGCCGCTGATCTGCGACGGGATCGAATTGCCGCTGAAACACCGCAAGAAACGCATTGATCTGGAAGCGCGGGGCCTGATCAAGGGCGCGCAGGTGATCTATCTGGGGCCGGGCAAGAAGCCCGGGTTTTCGCGTCTGCATGTGATCGGCGCCGAAGATCCGCGGCTGTCGGCGGCGTCGATCGTCAAGATCGAACTGCCCGACGAGGAAGAGCCCTTCATCCCCTTCGCCGCGCGAATGGGGGCGACCTTCCTGCATGGCGCGGCGGTGACGATCCACAAGGCGCAGGGCAGCCAGTGGCCCGATGTGCAGGTCTTCGCGCCCGATATTTACGCCGCCGCCCGCGCCGGGCGGATGGAGGCGGGGATTCCGCTGTGGAAACGGCTGGCCTATGTGGCGATCACCCGGGCCGAACACCGGCTGCTGTGGGTGACGCGGGCGCGGCTGGCGCGGCCCTCGGCGCCGCTGTCGACCGACGATCTGCCCACGGGGGCGGTCGCGCTGAAACTGGAACGCGAGGAAGACGGCTGAGGAGACAGGACATGCCGGTGATGGTGGTGACGGGGGCGAGCGCGGGGATCGGCCGCGCGGTGGCCGAGGCGGCGCTGGCGGCAGGCTGGCAGGTGGCGTGTCTGGCACGGCGCGCGGCACCGCTGGCCGAGGTGGCGGCGCGGGGCGACGGATTGGCGCTGGCCTGCGATGTCGCGGATCGTGCCGCGGTCGAGGCGGCTTTCGCGCACACGGTGGCGCGGTTCGGCCGGATCGACGTGCTGTTCAACAATGCGGGCGTGTTTCCGCAGGGCGCGCTGATCGACGAGATGGACCCCGACGACTGGACCCTGACACGGGCGGTCAATCTGGACGGCATGGTATGGTGCGCGCGTGCAGCCTTTGCGCAGATGCGCGCGCAGGCGCCGCAAGGCGGGCGGATCATCAACAATGGCTCGATCGCGGGGCAGGTGCCGCGGCCGCGGTCGCTGGCCTATACCGTGACCAAGCATGCGATCAACGGGCTGACCAAGCAGCTGGCGCTGGACGGGCGCGATTTCGGCATCGCCTGTGGGCAGATCGACGTGGGCAACGCGCGCACCGATCTGGCGGCGCGGATGGAGGCGGGGGTGCTGCAGGCCGATGGCAGCATCCGCCCGGAGCCGATGATGGAGGTGGGCGATGTGGCGGCGGCGGTGCTGCATATGGCCAGCCTGCCGCCCGGGGCCAATGTGCTGAACATGACGGTGATGGCGACCGCGATGCCCTTCGTCGGTCGCGGTTAGGTGCGGATCAGGCGGAACACCGCCGCCGCCGCCCAGCCCGCAAACACCGCCAGTGCCAGCGACAGCGCGCCGTAGATCGCCGCGTGATCGCGCGAGAGGGTATAAAGCCACCGCTCCAGCCCGACTTTGCGCACATAGATCGCGGTGCGGTATTGGTCGACCAGTTGTCCATCGCGCAACAGGAAGATGCGCGTCTTGTAATCGCCCTCGATCAGATTGGCCGGCAGGGTGAAATCGGCGCGGAACAGGGTATTTTCCAGAATCGTGACCGCTGCTTCATCCAGATGATACAGCCCCTCTTCCTGACGGATGCGCAGGAGGGCCTCGGTGAAGGGGCGCGCATCGGCAACCTCGATCGGTCCGGCGAAGGAGCGCATCGCCAGCGGGATCGAGATGCGCTGGCTGACATCGACATTGGGATCAAGGATCTCGGCCAGCGGGGCACTGCTGGCAACCGCATAATAGCTGGGGGCCGCGGCCACACCCACGGAATCGGTGTTCACCCAGATCCCCATCTGGCGCGATTTGCGGCGGATGGTGACCGACCCCGGCGGGCCCTCTAGTGTCACGATGATGCCCATGCGATCGCTCGTGGGCTCTGGCTCGAAGCGTTTGATCGCGCCGTAGATCAGGATTTCGGAGCCGTTGAACGACGCCGTGATGCCGATATTGTCGTGGCTGAGTCCCGCGACCACCTCTTCGGCGCGGGCGGGCAGGGCAAGCGCCAGCAGGATGATCAGCGCGCGGATCATTCGAACGCCCCGGGGAACAGCGAGAACAGTTCGGACGGGCGCAGCAGCAGGTCGAGCCCGAGCTTGCCCGCGACCAGGATCACCAGCAGCGCAAGCAGGATGCGCAGTTGTTCGGCCTTCAGTCGCGCACCAAGCCGCGAGCCGATCTGCGCGCCGATCACGCCGCCGACGATCAGCAGAAGCGCCAGCATCACATCGACCGACTGGTTGGTGATCGCATGCATCATCGTGGTGAAGGCTGACACGAACAGGATCTGGAACAGAGAGGTGCCGATCACGACCTTGGTCGGCATCCCCAGCAGATAGATCATCGCGGGCACCATGATGAAGCCGCCGCCGACGCCCATGATCGCGGCCAGAACCCCAACCACGATCCCCACCAGCATCGGCGGGATCACCGAGATATACAGCCCCGAGGCGCGGAACTTGACCTTCAGGGGCAGCTTGTGGACCCACAGGTGTTGATGCCGTTTGGCGCGCTTTCCGCCGCGCTTTTCCCGGCGCATCGCGCGCAGCGATTCCTGCAGCATCAGCAGGCCGATCGAGCCCAGAAACACCACATAGGCCAGTTGCACCGCAAGGTCGATCTGGCCCAGCCGGGTCAGCAGGTTGAAGACCCAGATCCCCATGCCCGAGCCGATCAGACCGCCGATCAGCAGCACCACGCCCATCGGCACATCCACCGCCTTGCGCTTGAACTGTGCCAGCACGCCCGACACCGAAGAGGCCACGACCTGATTGGCGCCGGTGGCCACGGCCACGGTGGGCGGAATGCCGATGAAGAACAGCAGGGGCGTGATCAGAAAGCCGCCGCCCACGCCGAACAGGCCCGACAACAGCCCGACCAGCGTTCCGAGGCCCAGAAGCAGGGCGGCACTGACGGAGACCTCAGCGATAGGGAGGTAGATCTGCATGGGCAGCCCGGTTGGTGTTTGAGGGTCAGTCTTGCCTGCCTTGGGCACGGTGTCAAACCCCGGTTTCCGTCAAGGAAAGCGCGGGGTTAAAGGTTGCGTAAATATCGTCGCAAAACCCGCTCCAGCTTGGCCGCGCCCACCGGGGCCATCGCCTTTGTGTGCTCGTGGCTGATGTTTTCGGCAGACAGGCCCGCGCCCATGTTGGTGACCACCGACACGGCCGCGACCCGCAGGCCCAGGAACCGCGCCAAGATCACCTCGGGCACGGTCGACATGCCCACCGCATCGGCCCCCAGAACGCGCGCCGCCCGAATCTCGGCCGGTGTTTCAAAGGACGGCCCCGAGAACCAGCAATACACGCCTTCGGGCAGGGCCACGCCCTCGGCGGCGGCGGCGGCGGCAAGGCCTGCGCGCATTTCGGGGTCATGGGCCTCGGTCATCGGCACGAAACGGGCGTCCGACGGCTCTCCGATCAGGGGGTTGGTGCCGGCGAATGCGATGTGGTCGTTCAGCGCCATCAGATCGCCCGGCCCGATGTCAGGACGCAGGCTGCCCGCCGCATTGGTCAGCAGCAACTGCCCGCAGCCCAGATCGCGCAGGATTTCCAGCGGCAGGCGCATTTCGGCGGGATTGCCGTGTTCGTAGTAATGCGCCCGGCCGCCGAAGACGGCGACGCGCACGCCCTCCAGATCGCCGATCACCAGTTTCGGGTTGTGCCCCGACACGCCCGCCTGCGGAAACCCCGGCAGATCGGAATAGGGGATCGCCACGCCCTGCACCTCTTCGGCCAGATGGCCCAGCCCCGAGCCCAGGATCAGCCCCAGGTGCGGGGCCGCATCGCCCGCGCGGGCGCGGATCAGCGCGGCGAGTTCAGCGCTCTTTGACATAGGGTTGGCCTCCGGCACGGGGGGGGATGGCGCGCCCGACGAAGCCCGCCAGCACGATCACGGTCAGAATATAGGGCAGGGCGTCCAGCGCGGGCACCGGGATGGCCATGCCGAAGGTGCCCTCGATCACATCGGGGCGCAGCGCCAGCGCCTGAAAGAAGCCGAACAGCAGCGTCGCCATCAGCGCATACCACGGCCGCCATTTCGCAAAGATCAGCGCGGCCAGCGCGATATAGCCGCGCCCGGCGGTCATTTCCTTGCCAAAGCCCGCCTGCAACCCGGTGGCCATATAGGCGCCCGCCATGCCGCAGAGGATGCCGGTGATCATCACCGCCGTATAGCGCAGCCGGATCACCGACACGCCCGCGGTATCGACCGATTCTGGGTTCTCGCCCACCGCCCGCAGCCGCAGCCCGAAGCGCGTGCGATAGAGCGCCCACCACGTCAGTGGAACCGCGACGAAGGCGGCATAGACCAGGAAGGAATGCCCCGAGATCACCTCGGCATAGAACGGCCCGATCAGCGGCACCTCGCGCAGCGTGTCGACAAAGGGCAGGGTGATCGGGTTGAACCGGGCGTCGCCGGTCAGCGGCGGCGTGCGGCCGCCCTGATGGAACAGCGATTGCGCGACCAGAACCGTCGCCCCCGAGGCCACGAAGTTCAGCGCCACACCGGAAATCAGCTGATTGCCGCGGAAGGTGATCGAGGCGAGCCCGTGAACGATCGAAAACAGCACAGAGCCGCCGATCCCCGCCAGCAGCCCGATCCAGACACTGCCGCTGAGCGCCGCAACCGCGCCCGAGGCCATGCCCGCCATCAGCATCTTGCCTTCCAGCCCGATGTCGAAAATGCCCGAGCGTTCTGAAAACAGCCCCGCCAGACAGGCCAGCAGCAGCGGCGTCGCAAAGCGCACGGTGGTGTCGAGGATCTGCAGAAGCGTTGCGTAATCCATCACAGGGCCTCCTTAGTGCGGGGCCGGAAGAAGACGCCCAGCATCATCCGCACCATCGTGTCCAGCGCACCGGTGAACAGGATCACCAGACCCTGCAACAGCAGCCGCAGCTCGATCGGGATCGAGGTCATCAGCCCCATCTCGGCCCCGCCCTGATAGAGGAAGCCGAACAGCAACGCGGCCAGAAACACCCCGATCGGATGGTTGCGCCCCATCAGCGCCACCGCGATGCCGATGAAGCCCGCGCCCTCGGCCGAGTTCTGCACCAGGCGGTGCGCCTCTCCCATCACGTTGTTGATCGCCATCATCCCGGCCAGCCCGCCCGAGATCAGCATCGAGACCATCACCACCTTGAACGGCGAGATCCCGGCATAGACCGCGGCGCTTTCGGATTTGCCGAAAGCCCGGATTTCATAGCCAAGCCGGGTGCGCCACAGCAGCAGCCACACCCCCCAGCAAGCCGCCAGCGCGACGAAGAAGCTGACATTCGCGGGCACGCGTTTGGAAAAGATCAGGCTCAGCCCGGGGATTTCCCCGAAATTCGGCAGTTCCGCCCCGGTGGGGAAGCGCGCGGTGGCCGGGTCCATCTGACCCGCCGGGCGCAGCACCTCGACCAGCAGATAGACGATCAGCGCGGCCGCGATGTAGTTGAACATGATCGTGGTGATGACGATGTGGCTGCCACGCTTGGCCGCCAGATAGGCCGGGATCGCGGCCCAGGCGGCACCGAAGGCCGCAGCCCCCACCGTCGCCGCCGCCAGCGCCAGCGTCCAGTGCGGCCAGGGCAGCGCCAGGCAGACCAGTGCCACGCCCAGGCCGCCGATCTGCGCCTGGCCTTCGCCGCCGATGTTGAATTGCCCGGCGTGGTAGGCGACCGTCACCGCCAGCCCGGTAAAGATGAAAGAGGTCGTGTAGAACAGCGTATAGGCGATGCCGCTGGCCGAGCCGAAGGCGCCATCCACCATCACCGTCACGGCTTCGATCGGGTCATTGCCGATCGCCAGAATCACGATCGCCGAAATGATCGCCGCCAACAGCAGCGAGATCAGCGGCACCAGCACCACATCGGCCCAGGTCGGGAGCTTTTCCATCAGGCGGCCTCTCCTTTGCCGGCATCGGTCACGCCCGCCATCAGCAGACCCAGCTCGCGTTCGTTGGTGTCGGCGGGCAGACGCTCGCCCATGATGCGGCCGTCGAACATCACCGCGATCCGGTCGGACAGCGACAGGATTTCATCCAGTTCGACCGAGACCAGCAGCACCGCCTTGCCCGCATCGCGCAACTCGACGATGCGCTTGTGGATGAATTCGATCGCGCCGATGTCGACGCCGCGCGTGGGTTGGCCCACCAGCAGCAGGTCGGGGTTGCGCTCGATCTCGCGGGCCAGCACGATTTTTTGCTGGTTCCCGCCCGAAAACGATTTGGCGGGCAGTGACGGGATCGGCGGGCGCACGTCGAAGCGCTCCATCGCGCCTTCGGTCTTTTCAACGATGCCCGCGTTATCCATCACCACCGCGTTCTTCTGATATTCCGGCGCGTGGTGATAGCCGAAGATCATGTTTTCCCAGGCGGCGAAATCCATGATCAGGCCCAGATGCTGCCGGTCTTCGGGCACATGCGCGATCCCGCGCGCACGCCGCGACTGACCGTTGGAATGCTTGCCGGTCAGGTCGATTTCCTGGCCGTTGATGCGCACCGTGCCGGTGCCTTTCTGAATTCCGCCCAGAACGCCCAGCAATTCGGACTGGCCGTTGCCCGCGACCCCGGCGATGCCCAGAATCTCGCCCGCGCGGACCTGCAGGCTGATGCCCTTGATCCGTTCGACCTTGTCTTCGTCGACCACATGCAGAGCGGCGATTTCCAGCACCGTGGCGCCGGGATTGGCGGGGCCCTTGGGCACATGCAGCAGCACCTTGCGCCCGACCATCATTTCGGCCAGCTCTTCGGGGCTGGTGGTGTCGGTCTTCACGGTCGCGGTCATCTCGCCGCGGCGCATCACCGAGACGGTATCGGTGATTTCCATGATCTCGCGCAGCTTGTGGGTGATCAGGATGATGGTTTTGCCCTGGGCACGCAGGTTGTCCAGAATGCGGAACAGGTGGTCCGCCTCGGCGGGGGTCAGAACGCCGGTGGGTTCATCCAGAATCAGGATGTCGGCCTGACGATACAGCGCCTTGAGGATTTCGACGCGCTGCTGGTGGCCGACCGAAAGTTCCTCGACCACGGCGTCGGGGTCCACGTCCAGTTCGTATTCCTCGGCCAGATGCTGCAGCGTCTTGCGCGCCTTGGAAAGGGACGGGCGCAACAGCGCACCATCCTCGGCGCCCAGGATGATGTTTTCCAGAACGGTGAAGTTCTGCACCAGCTTGAAATGCTGAAACACCATGCCGATACCGGCGCGGATCGCGGCCTGACTGTCGGGGATCTGGGTCGGGCGGCCGTGGATGATGATTTCACCCGCATCGGCCTTGTAGAACCCGTAAAGGATAGACATCAGCGTGGATTTGCCCGCGCCGTTTTCGCCGATGATCCCGTGGATCGTCCCCGGCATCACCCGGATCGAAATGTCCTTGTTGGCCTGAACCGGCCCGAAGGCTTTCGAGATGCCGCGCAGCTCGATCGCCGGAGCGAGGGCGGCAGTGTCCTGCCGCGCCTCCGTGGTCTGTGCGCCCGTCATTATTCGACCGGGCAGGTATTGTCCGACATGTAGTCATGCACGGTGATCTCGCCCGCGATGATCTTGGCGGCGGCGGCATCCACCGTCGCCTTCATCTCGTCGGTGATCAGCGCGGCGTTATCGTCATCCAGCGCATAGCCCACGCCCTCGGCCTTGAGGTCCATCACATGGATCCCGGTTTCCAGCGTGTCGCCCGCCTTGAAGGCCTCGTAAACCGCGTTGTCCACGCGCTTGAGCATCGAGGTCAGGACCTTGCCGGGGTGCAGATAGTTCTGGTTGCTGTCCACGCCGATCGACAGGATGCCTTCATCCGCGGCGGTTTGCAGAACGCCGATGCCGGTGCCGCCCGCGGCGGCATAGATCACGTCTGCGCCCTGGCTAATTTGCGCCTTGGTCAGTTCGCTGCCCTTGACCGGGTCGTTCCAGGCGCTCGGCGTGGTGCCGGTCATGTTCTGGATCACCTTGGCGTCGGGGTTGACCGCCTTCACGCCCTGCACATAGCCACAGGCGAATTTGCGGATCAGCGGAATGTCCATGCCGCCGATGAAGCCGACCGTGCCGGTCTTCGAGGCCTGCGCAGCCATCATGCCGACGAGGAACGAGCCCTGCTCTTCGGTGAAGACGACCGAGCGGACGTTGGGCTGATCGACGACCATGTCGATGATCGCGAATTTGGTATCCGGGTAGTCGGGGGCCACGGTGTTCAGAACATCGCCGAAGGCAAAGCCGGTCATCACGATCGGGTTGGCGCCCGACTCGGCCAGACGGCGCAGGGCCTGCTCGCGCTGGGCTTCGGACTGCATCTCCAGTTCTTTGTAGCTGCCGCCGGTCTCATCAACCCACTTCTTCGCGCCGGTATAGGCCGCCTCGTTGAAGGATTTGTCGAATTTGCCGCCAAGGTCGTAAATCAGTGCCGGATCGGCGAAGGCCGCGCCGGTGCAAAGCGCCAGCGTGGCGGCCGCGCCGAGAAACTGTTTCATAAGGGTCATTGGTCACTCCCGGTCATTGTTTGCACATTCCTTGCGGAACGCTGTTGGCAGGCTGATGGGCCCGCGGACCACAGGGATTAGGGCCGGGATTGCCGGGGGGGTCAAGCGTGATTTTGCGCGCGCGGGGCGGTGCTTGGCGGCTTTTTGAGCGCTCGGTCAAACTTCGGCGGGCCGCAGCGGCAGGGTCAGCACCAGCGCATCGACGCGCGCGCCCTCGGGCGTGTGGTAATAGCCGCGCCTGCGCCCCGATTCCCGCCAGCCCGCCGCTGCGTAAAGCGCGCGCGCGGCGGTATTGTCCTCGGCCACTTCCAGAAAGGCGCTTTCGCCGCCGCGCTCTTGGGCGGTGGCGGCGAATTGCGCCAGAAGCGCGCGGCCGGTGCCCTGACGGCGGGCCTCGGGCGCGGTGCAGATGGTCAGCAACTCTGCCTCACCGGCGATCACCCGGCCCAGAACGAAGCCCTGAGAATCGCCCTGCAGGAAACAGAGGGGCGCCGTCAGGAATTCGGCGAATTCCGCCGCCGACCAGGGGCGCGGGGTGGTGAAACAGCGCTTGTGCAGGGCAGCAAGGGCCTCGGGGCTCATCGCGTCAATCCAGAATGACCGGCGGCGGGTCGGATGGCGGCGCCGCATCGGCCGAGCGCAGGTAAAGCGGGGCAGGGCGCGGCTGCGGCGTATCGGCGCGCGCCGCGGCCAGCCGGGCGATCGCCGTGGCCAGCTCGGCGGGCGCGATCCCTTCGCGCAGGGGCATATGGCGTTGCGCCGCCTCGGCATCGGCCTGTGCGCGCGGCATCATCTGCGGGGCATCCGCGCCGGTCGCCGTGAAATCCTGCACATAAACCTCGTCGCGCCGGGCGTCGATCTGGGCGCGCAGCGGGCGCGGCTGACCTGCGGCAAGCGCGTCGAGCGTGCTGACCCCCACCGCTGGAATCCCCAGTGCCAGCGCCAGCCCGCGCGCGGCCGAGACCGAAATCCGCACGCCGGTGAAGTTGCCCGGTCCGATGCCGACGCCGATCACCGCCAGATCGCGCCAGCCGATGCCCGCGCGTGCCAGCATCTCGTCCAGCAAGGGCATCAGCCGTTCGGCCTGGCCTTTCGGCATGTCTTCGGCGCGGGCCTCGATCAGGCGTTCACCATGCAACAAAGCGGCCGCGCAATGCGCGGCCGATGTGTCGAAGCCCAGGGTCCAGCGCTTAGCTTGCAACGGGGCGCACCTCGGTCACCTCGGGGATGTAGTGACGCAGCAGGTTTTCGATGCCCATCTTCAGCGTCAGGGTCGAGCTGGGGCAGCCGGCGCAAGCGCCCTGCATGTGCAGGTAAACCACGCCACGTTCGAACCCGTGGAAGGTGATGTCGCCGCCGTCCTGCGCCACCGCCGGGCGCACCCGGGTATCCAGCAATTCCTTGATCTGCGCCACGATCGCGCCATCTTCGCCGGAATGTTCGGCGTGCCCGCCGGTCGCGGGGCCTTCGCCTTCCATCACCGGGGCGCCGGACTGGAAATGCTCCATGATGGCCCCCAGGATCGCCGGTTTGGCGTGTTCCCAGGCGGTCGCGGCATCTTTTGTCACGGTCACGAAATCCGATCCGAAGAACACGCCGGTCACGCCCGCAACGGCAAAGATCCGTTGCGCAAGCGGCGATTTCGCGGCCGCCTCGGCACTTTGGAAATCGGCGGTGCCGACTTCAAGCACGGTCTGGCCGGGCAGGAATTTCAGCGTGGCGGGGTTCGGGGTGGTCTCGGTCTGGATGAACATCGGCGCCTCCTTGGCTTGGGGCACATATGCGGCGCCCGAGCGAATTAATCAAGTATTGCGGCTCGATCGCCCTGCGGGCAAATCGGCGCAGGCGGTCAGGTGATCGCCTCCAGCCGCTCTTTCGACATGTCGCCGGGCACCACGGTCAGCGGGATCGGCAGGTTGCCCGAGTTGCGGCTCATCTGCGTGACCAGCGGGCCGGGCCCGGCCTTGTCGGTGCCCGCGCCCAGAACCAGCACGCCGATCTGCGGGTCTTGCCGGATCACGTCAAGGATCTCGGTCACCGGCTCTCCCTCGCGGATGATGAGTTCGGGGTCGACGCCCTGCCGGTCGCGCATCCATTTCGCGAACACCTCGAAATGCGCCTCGATCCGTTCGCGCGCCTCTTCGCGCATGATCTCGGCCACGCCGATCCAGTGCTGGTATTCCTCGGGCGGGATGATCGACAGGATCGCCACGCCCGCGCGGGTATGATTGGCCCGCATCGCGGCATAGCGCATCGCGTTCAGGCATTCGCGCGTATCGTCAAGCACCACCAGAAACTTGCGCATGGGATCTCCTTTGATCTGCGCCGATCATTGCGCCGGGCCGGGCGTTTGGCAACCGTGCTGCGTTACAGCGGGCAGCTGGCCGCCCAGTCCCAATACATCTCGCGGATGCGTTTGGTGACGGGGCCGTGGTCGTAGCGCACCTCGTCGAAGGCCACGACCGGGGTGACCTTGGCGAAGTTGCCCGACAGGAACACCTCGTCCGCCGCGCGGAAATCATCGAGCGTGAGGACGCATTCGCGCACCTCCATGCCATTGTCGCGCAGGTTCTCGATGTGGCGCGCGCGGGTCAGGCCGGACAGGAAGGTGCCGTTGGCGATGGGTGTCATCACCACGCCGTCGCGGACCATGAACACGTTGGCCGTGGCCGATTCCGCGACATTGCCCATCGCATCCTGCACCAGCGCATTGCCAAAGCCCTTGCGCTTGGCCTCGACCAGCATCCGCGCGTTGTTCGGATACAGGCAGCCGGCCTTGGCGTTGCAGACGTTGTCGGCCAGCACCGGGCGGCGGAAGCTGGTGGTGGTGATCGTCGTGGTGGCCTCGGCGGGCGGCATCGGCACCTCTTCGAGGCAAAGCGCAAAGCCGGTCACGCCTTCCAGCGGCGCGATGCCCAGTTCCGAGCCGTGGATCGCCCAATACATCGGCCGCACATAAACGGCCGCGTCGCGGGGATAGAGGCGCAGGCCTTCGCGCGCGATCTCGACCATCTCGGCGGGGTCGATCGTGGGGGTAATCATCAGCGCCTCGGCCGAGCGGTTGGTGCGCGCGCAATGGGCGTCCAGATCGGGGATCAGCCCGTCGAACATCCGCGCCCCGTCAAAGACCGAACTGCCCTGCCAGATGCCGTGATCGGCGGCGCGCATCACCGGGATGTCGCCTTCGTGCCAGCTGCCTTCGAACCAGGTGCGGATATTTTTCCCAAATGACATAGCGTGTCTCCTTTGGCGCGCACTCTAAGCACCGGGGCGCGGCAAGGTCCAGATCTGGCTTGTATCGGTGTCAAAGTGCGGCGCGCCAGACGCTGGGCGTCACCCCGCGATGGGCCCGGAATGTGCGGGTCAGGTGGCTATGATGGGCAAATCCGCAGGCGGCGGCGACCTCGGCCAGCGGCGTGCCGTCCGCGATCAGCGCCTCGGCCCGGGCGATCCGCCGCGTCTCGACATAGCGCTGCGGGCTGAGGCCAAGCGTGGCGGTGAACATGCGTTGAAAATGGAATTCGGACAGCCCGGCCTGCGCGGCCAGATCGGCCAGCGGCAGGGCGCTGTCCAGAGTGTCCTCGATAAAGGTGCAGATCCGGCGCCGCACCGCCGGGGCCAGACCGCCGCGCAGCGGTTCGGCGCGCAGGTTTCCCAGCCCGGGTGCGGTCAGCAGATGGTGCATCAGATCCAGCAGGGCGGCGCGGGCGGCCAAGGGGCGCGCCTGCACCGCGGCAAGGGTGCACAGATGCGTGGCAAGGTCCGGCGCGGTGGCGAAGGTCAGTTCCGGCAGGTCGATCCGGGCGGGCGCGTGCCCCAGCGTTTCGGCCGCGAAGTGGCGCAATTGCGCGTCGGGCAGATACAGATGCAGGAAGCGGAAGGCGCCACCGATTTCCCAGTCGGACTGCGCGCCTTGCGGCATGATGCAGACCGCCCCGGGCGCCCCGGTGATCCGCCCCCGGTCCAGCCTGCGGCATTCCTGACCGTTCTCCAGATAGAGGCTGAGCACATGCATCCGGGTGTTTTCATAGCGCACCCGGTCGCGCGTGTTCGACCAGACCGCCAATGCAGCCCCCGCGCCCAGATCGCGCGCGGCTTCCAGCCGCGCGTTCGAGCGGCTGAGGCTTTCGAAAACGGTTGCGGTCGCGGCCATGAGTGCCCCTTTCCCGGCCCTTTTAGCAGCGGCGGCGTCGCGCCGGAACGGGGCCTGAAGCGACGCGTGAAAATAGCCGCAAGATCGTGCAAGCGCACCACCGCAGGCCGTGGCATAGCCCCGTCAAAGGAGCCTGCCATGACCCTGATGCTGTTTGTCGCTACCGTGCTGATCTGGGGCACCACCTGGATCGCGATCTCGTTTCAACTGGGTCCGGTGCCTGTGCTGGCCTCGGTCTTCTACCGCTTTGCGCTGGCGGCGGTGCTGATGCTGCCCGCGCTCGCGCTGACGGGGCGGCTCACGGCGGTGCCCTGGCGGCAGCACCGGTTCATCGTGTTGCAGGGGATCTGCCTGTTCTCGCTGAATTTCATCTGCTTTTACAATGCCACGCGGTTCATTCCCTCGGGCCTGGTCTCGGTGATCTTCTCGCTCGCCACGATCTATAATGCGGTCAATGCAAGGCTGATCTTTGGCGATACGATCCGTCCGCGCGCGTTGCTGGCCACGGGCCTTGGGGCGGCGGGACTGGGGCTTTTGTTCGCGCCCGACCTGATCGGCCATCAGGTGAATGGCGACACGCTGCGCGGGATGGGGCTGGCGGCGCTTGGCACCTTGTTCTTCAGTCTGGGCAACATGGTGTCGCGGCGCAATTCGGCGGCGGGGATTCCGCCGCTGACCGCGAATGCCTGGGGTATGGGCTATGGCGCGCTGATCCTGCTGGCGATCGTGGTGGCAACGGGCACGCCGCTGCCACCGCCGCCCGACCTGCGCTATTGGGGGGCGCTGGCCTATCTGTCGATCTTCGGCTCGATCGTGGGCTTCACCACCTATCTGATGCTGGTGGCCCGGATCGGCACCGGGCGCGCGGCCTATGCGACGGTGATGTTCCCGGTGATCGCTCTGATCGCGTCGAGCCTGTATGAGGGCTTCGTGTGGACACCGCTGGCGTTGGCGGGGTTGGGGCTGACGCTTGCCGGCAATGCGGTCATGTTCGCGCCAGCCCGAAAACGGCGCCTCAGTCCCGGGGCGCCTCTGCCAGCAGGGCGTGCAAATCCAGATGGGCGTTGACCATCTTCAGGTTGCCCTCGGCGTCGCGCGGCCAGTCCTCGGGCGCGCGGTCACGATAGAGTTCGACCCCGTTGCCGTCCGGGTCGCGCAGATAGATCGCCTCTGACACACCATGATCGGCGGCACCTTCCAGCGGCACACCCGCCGCCACGACCCGGCGCAGCGCATCGGCCAGCTGGGCGCGGTCGGGATACAGGAACGCGGTGTGATAAAGCCCGGTCGTGCCCGGTGCAGGCGGCTTGCCGCCCTTGCTTTCCCAGGTGTTCAGCCCGATGTGATGATGATAGCCGCCCGCGCCCAGAAATGCCGCCTGGGTGCCGAACCGCTGTTGCAGTTCAAAACCCAGAACGCCGGAGTAAAAGGCGATGGCGCGCTCCAGATCGGCGACTTTCAGGTGGACGTGGCCGATGCGGGCCTGCGGATGGATGGGGTTGGTCATTGGGGTCTCCTGCCGATGTACGGGTGTTGATGCGAAGATAGGCGCAGGGCTGGGTGTGCGCCATTCGAGAAAATCGCTCAGAATTTGTGTAAATTTGCACATTTATTCACGCCCCGGTTGTGCGTGCGCGTTAAGGGTTCGGTAGACAGGTTTCCCTTAGTCCTGTTGGCATGATGAAGCCCGCACGCCAGATCCAGCCCTCGTTCGCCCGCAGTGTCGCGCTTGCGCTGCCGTTTCCCGGGCGCTTTGTCCAAGGCCGCCCCTTCGCGGCACGCCGCCCTGCTGGAACGCGGCAGATCGGGCTGTCGAAACGGCTGTTCGACGTTGTGCTGGCGCTTCTGCTGCTGCCGCTTCTGGCGCCGGTGATGCTTGTCGTCGTGGTGGTACTTGCGGTGGCGCAGGGCCGCCCGTTCTTTCATGTGTCCGAACGCATGAAATCCCCGACCGAGGGGTTCGCGCTGTGGAAATTCCGCACCATGACGGTGGATGCGGCCGATGGCGGCATCTCGGGCGGGCACAAGGCGGCGCGTATCACGCCGATCGGGCGGATCCTGCGCAGGACGCGGGCGGACGAGTTGCCGCAACTTTGGAACATTCTGAAGGGCGATATGAGCTTCGTAGGCCCGCGCCCGCCGCTGCGCGCGTATGTGGAGCGGTTTCCGGGGATCTATGGACTGGTGCTGAAATCGCGTCCCGGTGTGACCGGGCTAGCCTCGCTCCACTATCACCGCCATGAAGAGCGGTTGTTGGCGCGCTGCACCACGCCCGAGGAAAGCGACGGGGTCTATGTCCGCTCGTGCATGCCCATGAAGGCCCGACTCGATCTGATCTATCAGGACCACGCCTCGCTCGGTTTCGATATTCTACTGCTGCTGCGCACGATCCGGCGTGTCCTGAGCTGATGGTCAGGGGAAAATCCGCTGCGTGGCCTTGGCCGTTAAACGATGGGCAAGCTTTCTGCGATCTAGTGCAACACGGGGGAAGGTTTCGAGAGGCGGCATGATAAAGGCATTTTTCTCTCTGACGCGCCCGCAAAAAGCCCGGATATTGCTGCTTGTCGACGCAGCGCTGGTTCTGTTGGCCTTCGGTGCGGCGCTGGCCTTGCAGGATGCCGGTGAACGGGCGTTTCTTGCCGATCTGCACGCGCATCGGGCCCTGGTGGTACTCCTGATGCTGACCGCGGTTCTGTTCGGCAAGCACCTCGGCCTGTGCCGGGTGCGGCTCAAGGATTATCATGGCGATGTCTTGGTGCAGACCGCGGCGGTTGCGGCACTTCTCGGGGCGCTCTCGGGGCTGTTGGCACGGCTGACGGGTTCTGATCTGCCGGTGAGCTTTCATATCGTCTTTGCCCTGAGCTATGTCGTTCTTCATTTCCTGTCACGACATCTGCTGTTTCGCCTCGTGACCGAAATCTATCGCCGGTCGCCTGCCGTAACGCGTGTCGCGATTTACGGCGCGGGGCGCACGGGCATGGCGCTGGCCGCCGAGTTGCACAAACGCCCCGATGTCATCACCTATGCATTTCTGGACGATAATGCGGCGCTGGACGGGATGACGGTGAACGGTGTGCCCGTGCATTCCGGGGCACGCGCGGCGAAGGTGGTCGAGGGGTTCAAGATCAATCGTGTGATCCTTGCGATGCCCTCGGTTTCCGCCGACAAGCAGAGCTTTCTGCGCAAGCGCCTTGAAACGATGGGGGTCGAGGTGCAGACGCTGCCCTCCTTCGCGCAACTTCATGGCGGTGACGCCTTGCTGAACCGCTTGATGCCCGCAACACCCGCCGCCCTGCTGGCGCGCGACCCGCTGGATGCGGCTTTGGGCGGCGATGGCGGGGCCTATTGTGGCGCCAATGTGATGATTACCGGGGCCGGTGGCTCGATCGGGCTGGAATTGTGCCGCCAGATGATCGCCTGTCGCCCCGCCAGGCTGGTGCTGTTCGAACTCTCCGAACTCGCGCTCTACAATGCCGAGGCCGAGATGCGGAGTCTGGCCGAGGCAACCGGGGTCGAGGTGGTGCCTGTGCTCGGCTCGGTCTGTGACGGCACGCTGGTTGCGCAGGTGCTGGCGCGGCACGATATCGGGGTCGTGCTACATGCCGCCGCCTATAAACATGTGCCCCTGGTCGAACAGAACCTGCGCGCGGGTCTTGCCAACAATGCGTTGGGCACGGCTGTTCTGGCGCGGGCCGCGCTGGAAGCAGGGGTTGCGCGTTTCGTGCTGGTCTCTTCGGACAAGGCGGTGCGGCCGGGCAATCTTATGGGGGCCTCGAAACGGATGGCGGAACTGATCGTGCAGGATCTGGCCACTCGCGCGACACAGACCATCTTTTCGACCGTCCGATTTGGCAACGTGCTGGGCTCGTCCGGGTCGGTGATCCCGCTGTTTCAGGAACAGATCGCTCGGGGTGGGCCGGTAACGCTGACCGACGATCGGGTGACGCGCTATTTCATGACCATTCAGGAAGCGTCACGGCTGGTCCTGCTGGCGGGGTCTTTCGCTGAAGGCGGCGAGGTCTTCGTGCTCGACATGGGCCAGCCGGTGCGGGTTGGCGATCTGGCGCGGCGAATGATCGTTGCGGCGGGCTACTCCGTGCGTGATGCAGACAATCCCGCGGGCGATATCGAGATCGTCGTGACCGGCCTGCGTCCGGGCGAGAAACTGCATGAGGAACTGATGATGCGCCGGGGGGCGCAGATTACGGCCCATCCCAAAATCATCCGGGTGCGCGAAGACCACCTGTCCGAGATTGAAATGGCGGCAATCTTGCGGGATCTGCGTGCCGCGGTCGACGGGGGGCATGAGGCCGATATGCTCGAGGTGGTGGTCCGGGCGGTTCGGGAATATGCGCCGCAAAACCTGCCCGACGCAGCGTTGCAGGTGCAGATCGCCCGGGCGGGCAGGCGGGTGATCCATGTGGCGGAATAGTGTGCGCCAGGCGCACGCCCGGATCACGCCCCGAACGGGTCGTCCGGATACCCGACGCCGCAAAGATACAGGCCCTGCGGTGGGCAAACCGGCCCGCAGGCCGCGCGATCCCGGGCCTCCAGCGCCGCCTTCACATCTGCCGGGGCCCAGGCGCCCGCGCCCACCCGTTCCAGCGTGCCGACGATTGATCGCACCTGATTGTGCAGGAAGCTGCGGGCGCGCAGGTGAAAGCGGAATTCCCGCCCATGCGGGAGGATGACTTCCTCGATGCGGATCTCGTCCAAAGTCTTCACCGGGCTGGCGGACTGGCACATGGTCGAGCGAAACGTGGTGAAGTCGTGATGCCCGACCAGATGCGCGGCGCCCGCCCGCATCGCCTCGGCATCCAGCGGGTGCAGGACCTGCCATACCAGCCCGCGTTCGTGGGTCACCGGTGCCCGGCGCTGGATCAGCCGGAACAGATAGCGCCGCTCCTGCGCCGAAAACCGGGCGTGGAAATCATCGGGCACAGGCGCGCAGGCGACAATCGCGACCGGGTCGGGCTTCAGATGCCAGTTGAGCGCTTCCGACAGGCGGAACGGGTCCCAGGACTTGGCAAGATCCGCATGCGCCACTTGCGCCGTGGCATGAACGCCCGCATCGGTGCGCCCGGCGGCCGCGATCGTATGCGGCCCGGGTTCCAGCTTCGACAGGGCCGCCTCGATCGCCCCTTGCACAGAGGGCTGGCCGGACTGGCGCTGCCAGCCCGCAAACGGCGCTCCGTGATATTCGATTTTGAAGGCAAATCTCGGCATTCTTTGGCCTTAGCTTGCCCGCCTCTGCCTGACAATCCCCCGCTGTCTGATACCCACTGTCCACGCGCCCGCCCGATCGCCGCCTTTCCCCCTAACAAATCGCGCCGCGTCCGCCTATCTATGAGCCAAAGCAAGGAAAGGCGCCGGATTTGGGCATTTCTGACTTCGCCGATAGTCTGGCCCGCAGGGTCGAGGGGGTGGGCGCTTCGGTTTCCGAGGCGCTGTTCGAGCCGGTCATCCGGCTGGGCGTCACCGGGCTGTCGCGCGCGGGCAAGACCGTTTTCATCACCTCGCTGGTGGCCAATCTTCTGGACCGTGGGCGCATGCCCGCACTGAGCGGCGCTGCGCAGATCCGGGCAGCATTCCTGCAGCCGCAGCCCGACGATACCGTGCCGCGCTTCGATTACGAATCCCATCTTGCCGCGCTGACCGGCCCCGCGCCGCACTGGCCCGAGGGCACGCGCGCGATTTCCGAATTGCGGTTGTCGTTCCGGGTTGCGCCGTCGGGGTTTCTGGGCGGGGTGCGCGGGATGCGCACGGTGCATCTGGATATCGTCGATTACCCGGGCGAATGGCTGCTCGATCTCGGGTTGATGGACAAGACCTTCGCGCAATGGTCCGAAGGCGCGCTGTCACGGCTGGCGTCTCGTCCGCGGGGCGACGACTATCTTGCGCGGCTGGCCGCGGCGGATCTGGGCGCCCCGTTCGGCGAGCCTGCGGCGAAAGCCCTGGCCGAGCCTTTCACAGCCCATCTGCAGGCGGCGCGGGAGGCAGGATTTTCCGACTGCTCGCCCGGTCGCTTCCTGCTGCCCGGCGAAATGGCGGGCTCGCCGGTGCTGACCTTCGCGCCGATCCCGCCGGGTGACTATCCGCGCGGCAGTCTGGGGCGCGAGATGGAGCGCCGCTTTGACGCCTATAAACGCGAGGTCGTGCGCCCGTTCTTCCGCGATCATTTCGCGCGGATCGACCGGCAGGTGGTGCTGGTCGATGTGCTGGGCGCGATCCATGCAGGCCCCGCCGCGCTGGAGGATCTGCGCCAGTCGATGGCGGGAATTCTGGCGGCGTTCCGGCCGGGCACGGCGGGGTTTCTGGCCGGACTGCTGGGCGCGCGCCGGGTCGAGAAGATCCTGTTCGCCGCGACCAAGGCCGACCATCTGCACCATTCGCAACATGCCCGCCTGACCGCCATCACCGAGGCGCTGCTGCGCGAAGCGCGCGACCGCGCGGATTTCGCCGGAGCCAAGACGCAGGCGATGGCGATCGCCGCGCTGCGTGCCACGACCGAAGAAACGCTGACCCATGACGGACGCGACTTGCCGGCGGTGCGCGGCCGGTTGCTGGACGGGCGGAATGCGGCACTTTACCCGGGCGAATTGCCTGCCGATCCGGCGCAATTGCTGGCGCCCGCACGCGGCGGCGCGCAGCACTGGCTGGACGAGGATTATGCGATCATGGGCTTCGCACCCGCCGCGGTGCAGTTGCGCCCGGGCGATGGGCCGCCGCATATCCGGCTGGACCGGGCGGCCGAATTCCTGATCGGGGACAAGTTATGACCAATAAACCCGTGCTGATCGAACTGAGCGAACCCCCGGCCTCGCCCGCCGATGCGCCGCCTGTGCAGGACTTGTTCGATCCGGTATCCGACCGCCCCGAGGGGCGGGCGATGCAGATCGCGGCGCGCCTGGCGGCACGGCCTGCGTCGCGTCTTGCACGGTTCTTCTGGCAGGCGACGGTGGCGCTGCTGGGGTTCGTGATCTCGGTCGCGGCCTGGCGGTTTGTCGAGAACCTGTTTGCGGCGAACCCGGTGCTGGGCTGGGTCGGGGCCGGGCTTCTGGCCGTGTTCGTGTTTGCGGCGGCGTTGATGGGGCTGCGCGAACTGGCGGCCTTCGCGCGGTTGCGCCGTCTTGACCGGGTTCATCGCGAAGTTACAGCCGCCGCGCAGGCCGACGATCTGGCCCGGGCACGCAAGGTCGTGACCCATGTTTCGGGGCTGTATGCCGCGCGTCCCGAGATGGACTGGTCCCGCGCGCGGCTGGCCGAGCGTGCGCCCGAACAGCTTGATACCATCACCTTGCTCAACCTGGCCGAGACCGAGCTGATGGCGCCGCTCGACGCGGCTGCCCGGCTGGAAATCGAGGCCGCGGCGCGCACCGTGGCAACGGTCACCGCATTGGTGCCGCTGGCCCTGGCCGATGTTTTCACGGCGCTGACCGCCAATCTGCGGATGATCCGCCGCGTGGCCGAGATTTACGGGGGCCGCGCGGGCAGCTTGGGCAGTCTGCGTCTGGCGCGCACGGTGCTGACACATCTGGTCGCCACCGGCGCGGTCGCGGTGGGCGACGATCTGATCGAAACCGTCACCGGCGGGCATCTGTTTTCGAAACTTTCGCGCCGTTTCGGTGAGGGGGTGGTGAATGGGGCGCTGACGGCGCGCGTTGGCGTGGCCGCGATCGAGGTCTGTCGCCCGATGCCGTTCCGCGCGCTTCAGAAACCGCGTGTCACGAACCTGACGGGGCGTGCACTGACCGGGTTGTTCGGCAAGGCCAAGGCATCGCAAAGCGACGGCTGATCTTTTTCTTGGCCCAAATACTCATATCCTAGCGCAGGTTCGGCACCACGTTCGCGGGCCTGCCGATGTCCTCGACCCCTTGCCGCAGCCCGTGACCGATGCGATGGGCCAGCGCCGACCAGGCGGCCGCGGCCAGCGGATCGAGGCTTTGGCGCAGGGTCTCGTCGAACAGGCCCAGCCAGATCGGGAAATGTCCGGGCGCCACATCGCCCGCGCGGCGGTGCGCCATCATCGGGCTGCCGTCGAAGCCGGGCTGAAACAGGATCGCGCCTTTCCAGAACCGGGCGATTTTCGCCTCATGTTCGGGCCAGTCGGTGACATGACCGGCAAAGATCGGGCCCAGCAGGTGATGCGCGCGCACCCGGGTGTAGAACCGCGCGACGACGCGGTCGATCTCGGCCTCGGTGATCTCGAAACGGGGGGGCATCTGGGTCATGGCGGCTCCTTGTCGCGCTCAGATAGGCGCGGGGGGCGGGGGCAGCAAGCGGGCAGGGTGACGCGGGGTCTGGGCTCAGGCGTCGCCGAACAGATCGGTCTGCGGCGCGGCGGGCGGGCGGGGCGCCTCCAGCCCCAGATGGCGCCAGGCCCGCGCGCCCAGCATCCGCCCGCGCGGGGTGCGTTGCACCAGACCTTGCTGCAGCAGATAGGGTTCGATCACCTCTTCGATCGCATCGCGGCTTTCGGACAGTGCCGCGGACAGGGTTTCCACCCCCACCGGCCCGCCGCCGTAATGTTCGGCCATCAGCATCATGTAGCGCCGGTCCGCGCCATCAAGGCCCAGATTGTCGACGCCCAGACGGGTCAGCGCCGTGTCGGCCAGCGCGCGGGTCAGCCGGCCGTCACCTTCGACCAGCGCGAAATCGACAACCCGGCGCAGCAGGCGCCCCGCGATCCGCGGCGTGCCGCGCGCCCGGCGGGCGATTTCCAGCGTCCCCTCGGGTTCGGACGGAATGCCCAACATCCGCGCGCCGCGGGTGACGATAAGGTCAAGCTCGGCCTCGGTATAGAATTGCAGCCGGGTCGGGATGCCGAAGCGGTCGCGCAGCGGCGTGGTCAGCAGGCCCAGCCGGGTGGTCGCGCCGACCAGCGTGAAGGGCTGCAGCTCGATCCGCACGGTGCGCGCGGCGGGCCCCTCGCCGATCACGAGGTCCAGTTCGAAATCCTCCATCGCGGGATAGAGCACCTCTTCCACGGCGGGGTTCATGCGGTGGATCTCGTCGATGAACAGCACGTCGTTGCGTTCCAGATTGGTCAGGATCGCCGCCAGATCGCCCGCGCGCGCCAGCACCGGCCCCGAGGTCATCTTGAAATTCACGCCCAGCTCGCGCGCCATGATTTGCGCCAGCGTCGTCTTGCCCAGACCGGGCGGGCCGTGAAACAGCGTGTGATCCATCGCCTGACCGCGCATCTTGGCGCTTTCGATGAAGACGCGCAGATTGGCGCGGGCCTCGGCCTGCCCCACGAAATCGTCCAGCACCTGTGGGCGCAGGGCGCGGTCGGTGTCATCGGGCTGGCGCTCTGGGCGCAGGGTGGGGTCGGGCTCGGTCATGGGTCAGTTTTGCGCCTTTGTAGGGGGCGAGGCAAGCGGGGGCCAGCCCCCGCACCCCCGGAGTATTTGTGCCAAGAAGAAGGGATCAGTCCTTTGGTGCCAGCAGGCGCAGGGCGGTGCGGATCAGTTTGGCGGTGTCGGTGGCCTCGGGGTGATCGGCGGCCTGGGCCACGGCGCTGGCGGCTTCGGAGGGGTTGTAGCCAAGATTGGTCAGCGCGCTGAGCGCCTCGGCGGTGAAGTTGACCTTGGGCGTGGCGGCGGGGGCGGTGCGCCCGCGCGGTGCGCCGGCCGGTTCGATCACCGCATCCGAAGGCGTTGTGTCCACCGTGAAGCTGCCGCCCATCGCCATCACGCTGGGTGCCTTGTCTTTCAGTTCCATCACCACACGCTGCGCCAGTTTCGGGCCGACGCCGGGCGCGGATTTGATCGCGGACCAGTCGCCAAGGGCGATGGCACGACCGACACCTTCTGCGCCCAGGGTGCCCAGGATCGCCAGTGCGGCCTTGGCGCCGATCCCCTGCACCGAGATCAGCAGCCGATGCCATTCCTTCTCGATCAGGGTGGGGAAGCCAAACAGTTGCAGCAGGTCTTCGCGGACCAGTAGTTCGGTATAAAGCGCGCAGGCCTCGCCCACCGGGGGCAGGTTTTGCGCGGTGCGCGAGGAGACATGGACGATATAGCCCACGCCGCGCACGTCGATCAGGACGTGATCCATGGCGCGATGCAGGATGGTGCCGGCAATCCGTCCGATCATGGCTGCGCCCTCCTGATCCGGGCCTGACCGCCGGTGATGTCGATCGGCGCGCGCGACAGGCTTCCGCCCATCCGGGCGCTGGTTTGCAGATGATGCGCGTGGCAGATCGCAATGGCCAGCGCATCGGCGGCATCGGGACCGTCGAAGGTGACGCCCGGCAGCTGATGGCGCACCATGTGCTGCACCTGCAGCTTGTCGGCATGACCCACGCCCACGACGGCTTTCTTCACCGCATTGGGGGCATATTCGCCGATCGGCAGCCCGGCCTGCGCAGGCACCAGAAGCGCGATGCCGCGCGCTTGCCCCAGTTTCAGCGTGGCAACGGCGTCCTTGTTGACGAAAGTCTGTTCGACGGCGGCGGCATCGGGGGCGTGACGGGCGATCACCTCGGTCAGGGCGCTGTGCAGGGCCAGCAGGCGCAGGGCCAGATCTTCACCGGCAGAGTGGATGATTCCATTGGCAACATGGCTCAGACGCGATCCTGCCATGTCGATCACCCCCCATCCGAGGTTGCGAAGCCCCGGGTCGATACCGATCACGCGCATGAATGCTGCCCTGCCTTGTTGCCTTTTTCTCACGATTAGCACGAAAAGTGAACATCGCAAAGTGGAAGCTGCGCCGGGTGGGGCGGTGAAAATGCCGACCGCACCGGGTGGAATGCCGTGAAAGGGGCGGTGGGAACGTGCAAAGCGACCGGTTTGGCGGGCGAATTGACCGATCCCCCGAAAACCCGGTTAAACAGTTAATTCGGCATGCAAAAAACGCATATCGGGGCTGTCCGGGTGGGAGTTGTTTTCGCAAATGGCGCAATCTATGTGCGGGTCTCGAAGGGCTTAGCCCGCAAATTATGCAGTTTATGAAGGAATCGCGCAATGTCCGCCTATGACACCAACCGCGTTCTGGTCCGGAACGGTCGGGCCGGGGCAGTGACGAAACTGATCGAGACCGTGCTTGCCTGGAATGATGCGCGGGTGACCCGCAACGCGCTCGCCAAGCTGAGCGATCGTGAGCTGAACGACATCGGTCTGACCCGTTACGATATCGACCGCGTCACCCGCTGAGGGCTGATGTTTGTGAATGACAAAAGGCCGCGCATATCCTGCGCGGCCTTTTGTATTGCGCATGGCGCGGGGCTTATCTGCCGAACAGGGGCTGGAACAGACCCGAGATCAGATGGGTTGCGGGGTCCGGTTTCAACACCCAGCCCGCGACCTGTTCGATCAGGGAGCCGTTGGACAGCGCCTCCACGCGGGCGGTGTAGAGCTGGACATCCAGCTGTGCCAGCAGAACGGCCTTGAACAGCAACATTGCCAGACAGACCAGCGCCAGACCGCGCCAGGGAAACGGGCGATGGCGCCTTTGACGGTTCGCATCGAAATAGCTGCGCCCCAGCGTCCCGGTCGCCTCGAATGCGCCGCCTGACGCATGGATTTTCTCAAGACGCGTCAAACGCTCCTTGAATGAATTTTGGGTCGGTTCGCCCATTTCGGCACCCTGTCAACAAAACTCGTTACGCTGTAGCTTTGTTAAGTATGCATCGAATTTATTAACGTTTCGAGAGCGGTATCGGCTGATTATCCACGTTTCAGAACCAATGTGGTCCAGTCGCCGTATTCGTCGCGCGATTCAAGATTGAAACCCTGCGTCTGATAGGCAGCGATCACCTCGTCGGCCTGTTCATGCAGGATGCCCGACAGGATGACATGCCCCGATTCGGCGCAATAGCGGCCCATGTCGGGCGCCAGCGCGATCAGCGGTGCCTTCAGGATATTGGCAAAGATCAGGTCATAGGGCGCGGCGGCCTTCAGCTGCGGATGTTCGAACCCGGCTGCCTCAAGGCAGATCACGCGACCGTCCAGATCGTTGGCCACGACATTGGCTGCCGCCGTTTCCACCGCGACCGGGTCGATGTCCGAGGCCAGCACCGTTTCGGGCCACAGCTTCGCCGCGCCCATCGCCAGCACCGCCGTGCCGCAGCCGATGTCGGCCACCTTATGCGCCCGCAGGCCCGCGCGTTCCATCCGGTCCAGCGCGCTCAGGCAGCCCAGCGTGGTGCCGTGATGCCCGGTGCCAAAGGCCATCGCCGCCTCGATCAGCAGCGGAATGCCGTCGGCGGGCACCTTGTCGGCGTCATGCGCGCCGTAGACGAAAAACCGCCCCGCCACGACCGGCGCGAGTTCGCGGCGCACATGGGCGACCCAATCGGTTTCGGGCAGTTCCGACACGGCGAAGGGCGCGGCATCATGCGCGGCGGCCAGCAGATCCAGCACCACCTCGTTCGGCGCTTCCAGGAAATAGGCGCCGACCTCCCAGCGTTCGGAACCGTCCTCGATCTCGAACACGCCGGTGCCATAGGGCGCAGGCTCCAGATCTTCGATCAGTTCGGCCAGTTCCTCGGCGCGGTCGCGGTCGGCAAGCGTGGTGAATGCGGTAAAGGTCGGCATGACGGCTCCTGATCTGGGTTCCCCCGCTTTCGCGCAACGGGGGGCGCGGGTCAAGCGCCGAGCCCGATGGGGCAGCTGACGCCGGTGCCGCCCAGCCCGCAATAGCCGCCCGGGTTCTTGGCCAGATATTGCTGGTGGTAATCCTCGGCATAATAGAATTCGGGCGCGGGCAGGATTTCGGTGGTGACCGCACCATAACCCGCTGCGGTCAGCCGGGCGGCATAGGTGGCGCGGCTGGCTGCGGCGGCTTCGGCCTGATCCAGCGAATAGGTGTAGATGCCCGACCGATATTGCGTGCCCTGATCGTTGCCCTGCCGCATGCCCTGCGTCGGGTCGTGATTTTCCCAGAATACCTGCAGCAACGCGGCATAGCTGATCTGCGCAGGGTCGAAGATCAGCCGCACGACCTCGTTATGGCCGGTCTGGCCGGTGCAGACCTCGGCGTAGGTCGGGTTCGGGGTCAGCCCGCCGGCATAGCCGACCATCGTCAGCCATACGCCGGGCAGCGACCAGAACTTGCGCTCTACCCCCCAGAAACAGCCCATGCCGAACATGGCCTGCTCCATCCCCTGGGGCACGGGGGCGCGCAGGTCGCGCCCGGTCAGGAAATGCGGCGCGCTCAGCGGCATCGGGGTGGGGCGGCCGGGCAGGGCCTCGGCTTGGGTGGGCAGGCGGGTGGGGCGCATGGGCGGTCTCCTTTCGCGGCAAGATAGGGGGTGCGGGCCGGATTTCCAGCCCGCATGCTCAGTGCCGCGGGCGCGCGAAGATGGTCTCATACCCCTTGTCGGGATGGCGCGGGATCAGCAGCGACAGGCCAAGCGAGACCAGCGCCATCCCCGCCGCCAGCCCGAACACCGCCGCGGGCGAGACCAGCCACAGATAGCCCAGAACCGCCGGCAGGAACACCGCGGCGATATGGTTGATGGTGAAGGCCACGGCGGCGGTGGGCGCAATGTCGCCGGGGTCCGCGATCTTCTGGAAATAGGTCTTTTGCGAGAAGGCCAGCGCGAAGAACAGATGGTCGATGACGTAAAGTGCGCCTGCGACGGTCGCGCTCCACCCGAACCAGTAGACCCCGCCATAGGCCAGAAACACGAAGGTCAGCCCGATATATTCGACGATCAGCGCGCGCCGTTCGCCCCAGCGGCCCACGGCGCGGCCCATCCAGGGCGCGGCCAGCATGTTGGCGGCATAGTTGATCAAAAACAGCGCGGTGATTTCATCAACCCGAAAGCCGAAGCGTTCGACCATCATAAACGCGGCAAAGACGACAAAGATCTGCCGCCGCGCGCCGGCCATCATCTGCAGCGCGTAATAAAGCCAGTAGCGGCGGCGCAGCACGAAGGTTTTCAGCTGCGGCTCTGGCGCCTGAAACTGCGGGTACAGCAGCGCCGCAGCCAGGGCCATGACGATGGTCGCGCCGCCCGACACGCCATAGACGAAGCCATAGCTGAGGTTGAAGGTCTTCCAGGTCAGCACCAGCACCGCATAGGCCGCCAGCGAGGCGCCAGACCCGATCGCGACGATCCGCCCGATGGTCTGCGGCGCGTGCTTGCGGTCGATCCATTGCAGTTGCAGTGACTGGTTCACCGTTTCGAAATAGTGAAACCCGATCGACGACAGCAGCGTCACGAACAACATCCCGCCGAAATGCGGAAACATCGCCGTCACCGCCGTTGCCGCCCCCAAAAGCAGCAGCGCCAGCACCGCCAGCACCTGCTCGCGCAGCACCCACAAGAGCACGATCACCCCGATCGCCAGAAACCCCGGGACCTCGCGCACCGATTGCAGCCAGCCGATCTCGCGCCCGGTGAAGCCCGCCGTCTCGATGACGAAATTGTTCAGCAGCGCCGACCAGGTGGCAAAGGAAATCGGCATCGCCGCGGCCATCAGGTAAAGCAGCGCGTCGGGGCGGCGCCAGCGGGGCAGGGCATAGCCTTCGGCAAGGGTGATTTCGCGCATCTTGGAAGGGCCTTCGATTGGGACCACTCCCGCCTAGGCCGCGCGATGGGCCGGTGCAAGAGAGATGATTCAGATCAATGCGAAACTTCTGCTATGCTGGCATGGCGGCATTGCGCGCACAGGGAGGGTCGCCATGGACATCGTGGAAATCGTCGAACGCATTGGCGAGGGGCCGACGGCGGCGCTGTTCGGGGTGCTGACCGGGCTGGTGTTCGGTGTGGCCGCGCAACGGTCGAATTTCTGTCTGCGCGCCGCAACCGTCGAATTCGCCCGTGGCAAGATGGGGCAGAAGGTGGCGGTGTGGTTCCTGACCTTCTCGACCGCGCTGGTCTGGGTGCAGGGGGCGCAATTGCTGGGCCTGTTCCGGGCGGGCGACAGCCGGATGATGTCGGTTCCGGGCAGCTGGTCGGGGGCGATGATTGGCGGGCTCTTGTTTGGCGCGGGCATGGTGATGGCGCGCGGCTGTTCGGGGCGGCTGCTGGTGCTGGCCTCGACCGGCAACCTGCGTTCGGTGGTTTCGGGGCTGATCTTTGCGGTGACCGCACAGATGAGCCTGAAGGGCATTCTGGCGCCCTGGCGTGACAAGCTGGCCGCGTTGTGGGTGACGGGGTCTGAAAACGTGAACCTGATCAATGCGCTGCATCTGCCCGAATGGGCGGGGCTGGTGGTGGGGCTGGTGTTTGCGGTGCTGGGGCTGGTGCTGGCGCGGCGCAACCGGATCGGCGCCAAGACGCTGATCTTCGCCTCGGGCGTGGGTTTTGCGGTGGCGGTGGGCTGGGTGCTGACCTTCTCCCTCAGCCAGGTCGCGTTCGAGCCGGTTCCGGTGACCTCGGTCACCTTCTCGGGCCCCTCGGCCAACACGCTGATGTTCTTTCTGGATCGCAACGCGGTGCTGGAATTCGACGTGGGCCTGGTGCCCGGCGTGGTGATCGGCGCGTTCCTCAGCTCGCTTCTGGCCGGGCAATTCGCCTGGCAGGCCTTCGATTCCGTTCCGGTGATGCGCCGCTCGATGATCGGCGCGGTGCTGATGGGGTTCGGGGCGATGCTGGCGGGGGGCTGCGCCATCGGCAATGGTGTCACGGGCGGTTCGGTCTTTGCGGGCACCGCCTGGCTGGCGCTGTTTTGCATGTGGATCGGCGCGATGGCGACCGATTATCTGCTGGATCAGCGCGTCTTGCGGCCCCAAGCGGCCTGAGCCCCGGCCTCTCCACTTCTTTCTGGCGGAAATATCCCGGGGGTCTGGGGGCAGGGCCCCCAGCTTCGCCTTACAGAAAACCGCGCCTTACAGGAAACTTTGCGGGTCGATGTCGATGGCCAGCCGCACATTCGGCGGCAGCTTGACCTGCCGCACCCAGACCGCCAGTGCCGCCTGCAGGGGCGCGGTCTTTTCGGCCTTGATCAGCATACGCACCCGATGCCGACCGCGCACCCGGGCAATCGGTGCGGGCGCGGGGCCGAAGATCTGCGCGCCGATCCGGTCGAGCGGGCCGCGCCGCCGCGTCAGCTCGGCGCCGATGTCGAACAGCGGCTGCAGATCGGGGCCCGACAGAATGATCCCCGCCATCCGGCCAAAGGGCGGCACCCCCTGCGCGCGGCGCTGCGCGGCCTCTTCGCGCCAGAAGGCCTCTTCCTCGCCGCTCAGGATGGCGCGGATCACCGGATGCTCGGGCTGATAGCTTTGCAGCAGCGCCAGCCCCGGCTTTTCCGCCCGCCCCGCGCGCCCCGCGACCTGCCGCATCAGTTGAAAGGTACGTTCCGCCGCGCGCAGGTCCGACCCCTGCAACCCCAGATCCGCGTCGATCACGCCCACCAGTGTCAGCTTGGGGAAGTTGTGCCCCTTGGCCACGATCTGGGTGCCGATGATGATGTCGGCATCGCCTTGCGCAATGCTGCCGATCGCCTCTTTCAGCGCGCGGGCCGAGCCGAACAGATCCGAGGACAGCACCGCCACCCGCGCATCGGGGAAGCGTTCGGTGACCTCTTCGGCCAGCCGCTCGACCCCCGGGCCCACCGGCGCCAGCCGCCCCTCGACGCCACAATTGGGGCAGACGGTCGGGATCGGTTTCGTCTCGCCGCATTGATGGCACACGAGCCGGTTCTGGAAACGGTGCTCGACCATGCGCGCATCGCAGTGATCGCAGCCGATCTGATGCCCGCAGGCGCGGCAGATCGTGACCGGGGCATAGCCGCGACGGTTTAGAAACAGCATCGCCTGCTCGCCGTTGCGGATGCGCGCCAGAACCTCGCCCACCAGCGTCGGTGAAATCCAGTGCTGCGGCTCGATCCGCTCCTCGCGCATGTCGATCGCGCGCATCTCGGGCAGGTCCGAGGCGCCGAACCGCGCCGCCAGATCAATGCGCCGGTATTTGCCCGCCTCGGCATTGACCCAGCTTTCCAGACTGGGCGTGGCAGAGGCCAGCACAACCTGCGCCCCGGCAAAAGAGGCGCGCAGCACCGCCATGTCGCGGGCGTTGTAAAGCGCGCCTTCCTCTTGCTTGTAAGACGTGTCGTGCTCCTCATCGACGACGATCAGCCCCAGATCGCGGAACGGCAGGAACAGCGCGGAACGCGCACCCACCACCAGCTGCACGCCGCCCTCGGCGGCCATCCGCCATAGGCGACGGCGTTCGGATTGCGTCACGCCCGAATGCCATTCGCCGGGCCGCGCGCCAAATCGCGCCTCGACCCGGGTCAGGAATTCCGAGGTCAGCGCAATCTCGGGCAGCAGCACCAGCGCCTGCCGCCCCTGCCGCAGGCAATCTGCCACCGCCTCCAGATAAACCTCGGTCTTGCCCGAGCCGGTCACGCCCTTCAGCAGCGTCACGCCGAAATCGCGGGCGGGATCGCGCAGCGCGGCCACCGCGGCGGCCTGATCGGGGGACAGATCCTTGCCCGGCAAGGCGGGGTCAAGCCGCGGAAAGGGCAGGTCGCGCGGCTGCTCGACCTCGTCGATCGCGCCCGTTTTTGCCAGCCCCTTCACCACCTGCGGCGTGACACCGGCAAGCTGTGCCAGTTCGGTCAGGTAAAACCCCGCCCCGCCATGATCGCGCAGCACCTCCAGCACCTTCTCGCGCGCCTCGGTCATCCGCGCGGGGGGTGCGGCGCCCAGCCGATAGATCCTGCGCGCACCCGGCGGATCGAACAGCCCCGGCGTGCGCGTGGCCAGCCGCAACACCCCCGCGCGCGAGGTCATCGTGTACTCTGCCATCCGCATCAGAAACAGCCGCAGCTCGTCGCGCATTGGCGGCACGTCCAGCACCCGCCCGACCGCGCGCAGCTTGGCGGCGTCAAAACGCCCGTCGCCCGCCCCCCAGACAACGCCCATCACCTTGCGCGGGCCAAGCGGCACCTCGACGAAATCGCCCAAAGCGCACCCGCCTTCAGGGGCGCGGTAATCCAGCGGCCGCCCCACGGGCTCGGTCGTCAGAACCGAGACCCGCGCGCCTTCGGGGAAATGGCTTTGCTCAGACATGGCGCGCCCCGGAATTCTGAATGCCTCCGGCGGGAGTATTTTTGCCAAGAAGAAACGGGCTGTTCTTCTTGGTCCAAATACTCCGGGGGGCGGCGGCGCAGCCGACGGGGGGCAGCGCCCCCTTTCGCCGATTCCGCCCTAGGCAGCCGCGCGGGTTTGCGCTATCAGGCGCGCAACTGCTGCTGTGGAGAGCCCTTATGAAATTCTTCGTCGATACCGCCGATGTGGCCGCCATCAAGGAACTCAACGACCTTGGCATGGTGGACGGTGTGACCACCAACCCTTCGCTGATCCTGAAATCGGGGCGCGACATCATCGAAGTGACCAAGGAAATCTGCGACATGGTTTCGGGCCCGGTCTCGGCCGAGGTCGTGGCCACCGAGGCCAAGGACATGATCACCGAAGGTCTGAAACTGGCCAAGATCGCCTCCAACATCGCGATCAAGGTTCCGCTGACCTGGGATGGCCTGACCGCCTGCAAGGCTTTCGCATCCGAAGGCCATATGGTCAACGTCACGTTGTGCTTCTCGGCGGCGCAGGCGATCCTGGCGGCCAAGGCGGGGGCTACGTTCATCAGCCCGTTCATCGGTCGTCTGGACGACATCAACCTGGATGGCATGCAGCTGATCGAGGACATGCGCACGATCTATGACAACTACGATTTCAAGACGCAGATCCTTGCGGCCTCGATCCGTTCGGTCAATCACATCACCGATTGCGCCCGCATCGGCGCCGACGTGATCACCGCGCCGCCCGCCGTCATCAAGGCGATGGCGAACCATGCGCTGACCGACAAGGGGCTGGATCAGTTCCTGAAAGACTGGGCCAAGACCGGGCAGAAAATCGTCTGAGGCCGCGCCCCTGCCATGGATCGGCCCGCCACAGTGGCGGGCCGTTTTCATTCGGGGTACATTTTCTGCCTGATTTTCCGCGCGATTGGTGTAATCTGCTTCAAAATCAGCACCAAACGGGCACCGAAACAGGCATGAGCGACGCGGCATTCGCAGATCAACTGCGTGAAAAGATCATTTCCGACCCCGAAGTCATTCTGGAAGACCGCGACCTGATGCGCGCTCTGATCGCGGCCAACGAGGCGGCGATGGGGGCCAATATCGTCGATCTGCGCGGGGTTGCGATGGCGCGGCTCGAGGCGCGGCTGGACCGTCTGGAAGACACGCACCGGTCGGTCATCGCGGCGGCCTACGAAAACCTTGCGGGCACCAATCAGGTGCATCGTGCGGTGCTCAAGCTGCTGGATCCGCTGGATTTCGAGTCCTTTTTGAAAGCGTTGCACACCGAGGTGGCCGAGATCCTGCGCGTCGATTGCGTGCGGCTGGTGCTGGAAAGCCTGCACAATGAAAACGACCCGGCGTTGCGGCGGCTGGGCGATGTGCTGTGCGTGGCCGAGCCGGGGTTCATTCAGGAATACATGCGCGCCGGGCGGCAGGCGCAGCCGCGCGCGGTGGTGTTGCGGCAGACCTCGCCGCATTCGGGCGCGATCTATGGCGAGGCGGCGGGCTGGATCCGGTCCGAGGCGCTGATGCGGTTGGATTTCGGGCCGGGGCGGTTGCCGGGGCTTCTGGTGATGGGCGCGGAAGATCCGCATCAGTTCAAACCCGCACAGGGCACCGACCTGCTGGCGTTCTTTGCGGGCGTGTTCGAACGGGCGATGCGCCGCTGGCTGGGCTGATGGCGGGGGTTTCGGCAGCTGCCGGCGATGCGCTGGCCGCATGGCTTGACCATCTGCGGGCACTGCAGGGCGCTTCGGCCCATACGATCAAAGCCTATCGCACGGATGTTGCGGGGTTTTTGGGGTTTTTGCATCAGCATCACGGCGGCGGGCTGGGTCTGGCGCGGCTGGCGCAGATCGGCCAGTCCGACATGCGGGCCTGGATGGCGCATGAGCGCGGGCGTGGGGTGGCGTCGCGCTCGCTGGCGCGGGCGCTGTCGTCGGTCAAGAGTTTCATGCGCTGGCTGGCCGACCGCGAGGGGTTTGATCCGACCCATGTTCTGGCGGCCCGCGCGCCGAAATATCAACGCAAGCTGCCGCGCCCGCTCAGCGAAGATGCCGCACGGGCGGTGATTGCGCAGGTCGATACCCAGGCGATGGAGCCCTGGATCGCCGCGCGCGATGCCGCCGTGGTGACGCTGCTGTATGGCTGCGGGTTGCGGATTTCCGAGGCGTTGGGCCTGACCGGCGAACAGGTGCCGCTGCCGGATGTGCTGCGCATCCGCGGCAAGGGCGACAAGGAACGGCTGGTGCCGGTGCTGCCGGCGGCCCGCGATGCGGTGGCCGAGTATCTGCGCCTGTGCCCCTATCCGGCAGCGGCGGGACAACCGCTGTTTCGGGGCGCTCGCGGCGGGCCGCTGAACCCGCGGCTGATCGCCCGCGCGATGGAGCAGGCGCGCATGGCGCTGGGTCTGCCCGCGACGGCCACGCCCCATGCCCTGCGCCACAGCTTTGCCACGCATCTGCTGGCGGCGGGCGGCGATCTGCGTGCGATCCAGGAATTGCTGGGCCACGCCAGCCTTGCCACCACGCAGGTTTATACCGCCGTGGACACCGCCCGCCTGATGCAGGTCTATCGCCAGGCACATCCCCGGGCCTGACCTGCGGCCCGTGTCTTGCCCTTGCGGGCGCGATGCGGCAAGAGGGGCCTATGGATCTTCGTGTCAAAGCCCTTTCCGTGCATCTGCTGACTGCCTCCGGGGCGGTCTTGTCGATGTTGGCCATGCTGGCCGCCGTCGAGGAAAAATGGAGCCTGATGTTCCTGTGGCTTGTGGTGGCACTGTTCGTCGATGGCATCGACGGCCCGCTGGCGCGGCGCTATGACGTCAAGCACAACTGGCCGACCTATGACGGCGTGTTGATGGATCTGATCGTCGATTACCTGACCTATGTCTTCATCCCGGCCTATGCGCTGTTCAAGTCGGGGCTGCTGCCGGGCTGGACCGGGTGGCTGGCGATCATCGCGATCACCTATGCAAGCGTCATCTATTTTGCCGATACGCGCATGAAAACGAAGGATAATTCCTTTTCCGGTTTTCCGGCGTGCTGGAACATGGTGGTGCTGGTTCTGTTCGCATTGGAACCCGGATACTGGGTGACGCTGGGTGTCGTGCTGGCGCTGTCGGTGGCGATGTTCTTCCCGCTGAAATTCATCCATCCGACCCGCACGCTGCGCTGGCGCGTGCTGTCGCTGCCGATGGCGCTGGCCTGGACGGTGTTTGCAGGCTGGGCGGCCTGGGTCGATTTCCACCCTGAAAGCTGGGCGCATTGGGGGCTGGTGGTGACGTCGGTCTATCTGCTGCTGGTGGGCATCGCCCAGCAAATCATCCCGCACAAACCCGCCGTCTGATCCCAAGGCGTAGGGAAGGGAAAGGGCGCCCGAAGGCGCCCTTTTGGTCAGTTCAACGCGTCATTGCAGCGTTTGCAGGTATGGGGATGCGCGTGGCTGCCGACATCGGGCAGGATTTTCCAGCAGCGCTCGCATTTCTCGCCCATCGCGGTTTCGAACACCACCGCCACGCCGGGCACTTCGGGCAGGCGGAAGGCCTCGTTCGGGGCCGGATCGCCGGTGACCGACAGGCCCGAGGTGATGCACAGATCGGCAAAATTCACCGATTTGAGCGCTGTGGCCAGGTTCGCATCCTCGACATGCACCACCGGCGCGGCCTCCAGGCTGGCGCCGATCATCTTGGCGGTGCGCTGCACCTCCAGCGCGGCGGTCACGGCGCGGCGGGCACGGCGGATGCCGTCCCATTTCGCGGCCAGCGGTTCGTTGCGCCAGTCGGCCGGCGTATCCGCGAAGTCCAGCAGGTGGATCGAGCTGTCCTCGCCCGGGAAGCGCGACAGCCAGACATCCTCCATCGTGAAGGGCAGGATCGGCGCCAGCCAGCCGGTCAGACGATGGAACAGCAGGTCCAGCACCGTGCGCGCGGCCCGGCGCCGCGTGCTGTCCGGTGCATCGCAATACAGCGCATCCTTGCGGATGTCGAAATAGAAGGCCGACAGATCGACCGTGCAGAAGTTGAACAGCGCCTGGAAAACGCCCTGGAAGTCATAGGCCTTGTAGCCCTTGCGCACGGTCTGATCCAGTTCGGCCAGACGGTGCAGCAGCCATTGCTCCAGCTCGGGCATCTCGGCGGGGGCGATGCGCTCGGCCTCGTCGAAGCCCGCCAGATTGCCCAGCATGAAGCGCAGCGTGTTGCGCAGCCGACGATAGCTGTCAGCCACGCCTTTCAGGATTTCCTTCCCGATCCGCAGGTCGACCGTGTAATCCGACTGCGCCACCCACAGGCGCAGGATGTCGGCGCCGTAATCCTTGATCACATCGGCCGGCGCCACGGTATTGCCCAGCGATTTGGACATCTTCATGCCCTTTTCATCGAGCGTGAAGCCGTGCGTCAGCACACCACGGTAAGGCGCGCGGCCCTTGGTGGCGCAGGCCTGCAGCATCGAGGAATGGAACCAGCCGCGGTGCTGGTCGGTGCCTTCCAGATACAGATCGGCGATCCCGTCGGGCGTGCCATCGGGGCGGTCGCGCAGCACGAAAGCATGGGTCGAGCCGCTGTCGAACCACACGTCGAGCACGTCGAACACCTGATCGTAATCGTCGGGGTTGACCACGTTGCCCAGCATTTTCTGTTTGAAGCCGGGGGTATACCAGACATCGGCGCCCTCGGTCTCGAAGGCTTCCTTGATGCGGGCATTGACCTGCGGATCGCGCAGCAGGAAATCGGGGTCGGTCGGGCGCAGACCCTTCTTCACGAAGCAGGTCAGCGGCACGCCCCAGGCCCGCTGGCGCGACAGCACCCAGTCGGGCCGCGCCTCGATCATCGAGAACAGGCGGTTGCGGCCGGTCTGCGGGGTCCATTGCACCAGCTGGTCGATCGAGGTCAGCGCGCGCTCGCGGATCGTATCGCCATAGGTGCCCATGCCGTCGTCAAGCTTGTAGTCGATCGCGGCAAACCATTGCGGCGTGTTGCGATAGATCAGCGGCGCCTTGGAGCGCCACGAGTGCGGATAGCTGTGCTTGACCTTGCCCTTGGCCAGCAGCGCGCCGGCATAGGCCAGTTGCTTGATGTTGCTGACGTTGGCGGGGCCTTCCTTGCCATCGGGCAGGATGATCGCCTGCCCGCCGAACAGCGGCAGATCGGCGCGATAGCTGCCGTCGGGCTCGACGTTATAGGTCATTTGCAGCCCGAACTTCAGCCCCAGCTGATAGTCGTCATCGCCGTGGCTGGGCGCGGTATGGACAAAGCCCGTGCCCGCATCGTCGGTGACGTGATCGCCCGGCAGCATCGGCACGTCGTAATCCCATTCGCCATTGCCGCCGTCGACGCCGGCATAGGGATGGCGCAGGATCACACCTTCGAACTCGCTCACGCTCACATCGCGGATGCGGGTAAAGCCCGCGACCTTGGCCGCCGTCATCACCGATTGCGCCAGCGCATCGGCCAGCACCAGCGTTTCGCCCTCGGTCGCGGTGGATTTCTCTTCCAGCGTATCGACGCGGTAAAGGCCATAGGCGATGCCCGGCCCATAGGCCACCGCGCGGTTTTGCGGGATGGTCCAGGGGGTCGTCGTCCAGATGACGACCTGCGCGCCGTCCAGACCGGCGACCGGCTTGAACCGCACCCAGATCGTGTGGCTGGTGTGGTCGTGATATTCGACCTCGGCCTCGGCCAGCGCGGTCTTCTCGACCGGCGACCACATCACGGGTTTCGACCCCTGATAGAGCGTGCCGTTCATCAGCAGCTTCATGAACTCGTCCGCGATCACCGCCTCGGCGTGGTAATCCATCGTCAGATAGGGCTTGTCCCACTTGCCGGTGATGCCGAGGCGCTTGAACTCCTCGCGCTGGATGTCGATCCAGCCCTCGGCGAACTTGCGGCATTCCTGCCGGAAATCGACGACGTCGACGGCGTCCTTGTCCAGGCCCTTGGCGCGGTATTGTTCCTCGATCTTCCATTCGATCGGCAGGCCGTGGCAATCCCAGCCCGGCACATAGCGCGCGTCATGGCCCATCATCTGCTGGCTGCGGACGATGAAATCCTTGAGGATCTTGTTCAGCGCATGGCCGATGTGCAGGTGGCCGTTGGCATAGGGCGGGCCGTCATGCAGCACAAAGGACGGGCGGTCCTGTTTCTCGCGCAGGCGGTCATAGATGCCGATCCGTTCCCAGCGGGCAAGCCATTCGGGTTCGCGGGCGGGCAGGCCCGCGCGCATCGGGAAATCGGTTTCGGGCAGGAAGACGGTGTCGCGGTAATCGACGGAAGCTTCGGGCGTATCGGCGCACATTCGGGAAAATTCCTCAGAAGGGATGGGCGCATCTGTTGCGCCCGTGACGGACTTACATATCCCGGCAACCCTGACGCGTCAGAGCGCCGGGCCGGTAATTCGCTGGATGTAAGCGTGCCGTGTCATGGCTGCCTTATAGGCGGGCGGGCGCGGCGCGGCAAGCGGGTTGGGGGCGCTGCCTCCGCGCGTTTCCGCGCTCCCCCGGGATATTTGCTCCAGAAAGAAAATCCCATCCTTCTTTCTGGCTGAAATATCCCGGGGGTGAGGGCCGCAAGGCCCGAGGGGGCAGCGCCCCCTGCGGCCGCGTCACGCAGCGCCGCCCCTTCAATCCGCCCGCGCAATGCCCTAGGGTGGGCGCGCAACAACCGGGGGTGGCCATGTCTGACGCAACCGAGGCGCCAAGCGCCGATGCAATCACTGCGATGTTCACGCGGGCCACGGGCGAGTATCTGTTCGCGCGCTGGGGGCGGCCTATCGTGCCGGTGGTGTTCGGCGTGGATGCGGCGACGCTGGCCACGGTCAAGGGCGCGGTCGAGGCGGTGGTGACGCTGGCGGGCCACAAGATGGCCGAAACCGACCCGGAGCTGGGCGCCAATCTGATGATCTTCTTCTTCCGCGACTGGCAGGAGCTGCTCGAGGTGCCCAATCTCGACCAGATGATCGACGGGCTGGCCGATCTGGTCACGCGCCTCGACGATGCCGGGGCCAATCAGTACCGGGTGTTCCGCTTCGATGCCGAGGGCGCGATTCGGGCCTGTTTCAGCTTCGTGCGGATGGATGCGGCGCTGGACGAGGTGCCCGCCGACACGATCGCGCTCTCGCAGGCGGTGCAGATGATCCTGCTGTGGTCCGACCGGGCCTTTGCCGAACGCTCGCCACTGGCGATGGCGCGCGGGGTGACGGTATTGCGCCCCGATGTGGCCGGCGTGATCCGCGCGGCCTATGATCCGGTAATGCCCGCCGTGGCGCATGATGCCAGCCATGCGTTGCGCCTGACCGCGCGGCTGGCGGCAGGAGGTGCAGCATGAGCCACGAATTTCCGATCCGCGTCTATTACGAAGATACCGACCTTGCCGGCATCGTCTATTACGCCAATTACCTGAAATTCATCGAGCGCGGCCGCAGCGAATGGATCCGCGAAGTGGGGGTCGATCAGGCCGCGCTGAAGCGCGATCATGGCGTGGTCTTTGCGGTGCGCCGGGTCGAGGCGGATTATCTGAAGCCCGCGAAATACGACGATGCGCTGATTGTGCGCACCGATCTAGTGGCGGAAACCGGCGCGCGGATGGTGCTGGAGCAGGCCGTGCTGCGCGACTCGGAGGTGTTGTTCACCGCGACTGTCACGTTGGTGTGCCTGAACCCGAGCGGCGCGGCTCAGCGGCTTCCTGCCGATGTGCGGCGCAGGATCGCCCCGGCTGTGCATTGACCTTTCTGCATGGCGGCAATTGCTACAGCGCAATGACGCAGATGTTATGGCGTTCCCCCTGATCCTCGTATAGAATCGCTGCTAATCAGAGCCCGAAAACGTGGCCCCACCCCTGAGAGCAGTGACCGATGGACCAGCAGACCCTTGCGATGACGCAGGAGATGGATTTCTCCTTGCTGGCGCTTTTCTTGCGCGCATCCTTTACCGTGAAACTCGTGATGATGCTGTTGACGGTGGCCAGCTTCTGGTCGTGGTCGATCATCATTCGCAAGTTCATCACCTTCCGCGCCGCCCGTTCCGAGGCCGAGGGCTTTGACCGGGCCTTCTGGTCGGGCGAGCCGCTGGATGAATTGTTCGACCAGATCGGCCCTGCGCCGGTGGGGGCCAGCCAACGGATCTTTGCCGCGGGCATGCTGGAATGGCGCCGCAGCCATCGCAGCGACGGCGAGCTGATCGCGGGCGCGCAGGCGCGCATCGACCGGTCTATGGACGTGGCGATCGCGAAGGAAACCGAACATCTGAATTCCGGCCTGCCGTTCCTGGCCACCGTCGGGTCGACCGCGCCCTTCGTCGGGCTGTTCGGCACCGTTTGGGGGATCAAGGTCGCCTTCGAGGAAATCGCGATTTCGCAGAACACCTCGCTGGCGGTCGTGGCGCCGGGGATCTCCGAGGCGCTGGTGGCCACCGCGCTTGGCCTGCTGGCCGCAATCCCGGCGGTGATCTTCTACAACAAGCTGTCGGCGGACAGTGACCGCATCGCCTCGGGCTACGAGGCGTTTGCCGACGAATTCGCCACCATCCTGTCGCGCCAGCTGGACGCCTGAGCGATGGGTGCGGGGGTGATGAAAAAGGGCGGGGGCGGCGGGCGCCGTCGCCGGGGCAGCCGGGGCAAGTCCCACGCGATGAGCGAGATCAACGTCACGCCGATGGTCGACGTGATGCTGGTGCTGCTGATCATCTTCATGGTGGCCGCACCGATGATGACCGTGGGCGTGCCGCTGGAATTGCCGAAAACCGCCGCCAAGGCCGTGCCGACCGAACAGGAAGAGCCGCTGACGATCTCGCTGCAGCTCGACGGCACCGTGTCAATGATGAACACCCCGGTGCCGGAGGCCGAGCTGGTGGATCGTCTGCGTGCGGTGGCGCAGGAACGCGACAGCGACAAGGTGTTCCTGCGGGCCGATGGCGGCATCGAATATGCGCGTGTGGTGCAGGTGATGGGGGCGCTCAACGCCGGGGGGTTCGGCAATATCGTGCTGATTACCGATGTGGGCGGGCCGCAGCTGACCGGCGCGCCGGCCGGAAACTGAAACCGGAAAGTGGGCGCGAATGCGCGTAGACAGGGCAGATAAACTTGGCACGGCGATTTCGGCGGCGCTCCATCTGGGGGTGATCGCCTGGGTCGTGCTGGGCGGCGAGTGGTTCAAGCCCAAGCCGTCCGAGCCTGTCGTGATGTCCGAGGTTTCGGTGATGTCCGAGGCCGAGTTTCAGGCGATGATGGCGGCGGCGCCGAAGGCTGCCGAACCCCCCGTGACCGAGGCCCCGGCGCAGCCCGCCACCCCGACCGAGGCGACGCCTGCGCCCGAACCGGCCCCCGAGGCCGAGGTCGTCCCCGAACCTGCGCCCGAGGCGCTGGCCGAACCTGCGCCCGCGCCTGAACCCGCCCCGGATCTGACCGATCTGGCGCCGCCGGAACCCGCGCAGGTGACCGAGGTGCCGCCGACGATGATGCCGCCGGTCGAGGTGCCGCAAGACACGCTTTCGCCCGATTTCTCGCCGCGTCCGCGCCCGAAACCCGCGCCGCGCGTGGCGCCCAAGGCCGCGGAGGCGCCCGCGCCGGATGCCAGGGTGTCGGACATGGCCGAGGCCGAGACGCGCCCCGAAGAGGCCGCGGAACCCGAAGAGGTGGTCGAACAGCCCAAGCAAGAGGCCGCGCCCCCCGAAGCCACGACCGAAATCGTGACCGAGGCCACCGAGACCGAAGAGGTCGCCAAGACCTCGGCGCCGTTGTCGACGCCGCGTCCGCGCTCGAAACCGGCCAAGCCCGCGCCCGCGCCGTCGGAAACGGCCGCAGCGGAAAAACCGGCGGCGGCCAAGACCCCCGCGAAACCGGCGGCGGCGAAACCTGCGGCGGATGCGGTGAACGACGCGCTGGCCGAGGCGCTGGCGGGCGAGACAGAGGGCACGGGCGGCACCGGGCGCGCGGCGTCTGGCCCGCCGGTCACCTCGGGCGAGAAAGAGGCGCTGATCGTCGATGTGAAGGCCTGCTGGAACGTCGGCGCGCTAAGTTCCGAAGCGCTGCGCACCAGCGTGACGGTGGCGGTCGACATGAAGCCCGACGGCAAGCCCGACATCACCTCGATCCGCATGGTCGGCTACGAGGGCGGCTCGGACGCGGCGGCGAAACAGGCCTACGAGGCCGGGCGGCGCGCGATCGTGCGCTGCGGCTCCGATGGCTTCCCGCTGCCGCCCGAAAAATACGACCACTGGCGCCAGATCGAAATCGTCTTCAACCCCGAAAAGATGCGGATGAAATGAGCGCGCACAGCACAGGTCGGCAGATTTTCGCGGGTCCTCCGGCGCTTGTGATGCGCCGCGATGCAGAAACGCGTTACAAGAACACAAAGCCCAGTCGAGGGAATTCAGGAATGTTGCGTATTGCACTGGCCGCATTGGCGGCATTGATGATCGGCCCCGGCGTGGCCCTGGCCCAGCAGGGGCCGCTGCGCATCGAAATCACCGATGGCGTGATCGAACCCTTGCCCTTCGCGCTGCCCGGTTTCGTGGCGGAAACCGGCGATGCCGGACAGATGGCCGCTGATATCACCCAGGTGATCGCCAGCGACCTGACCGGCACCGGCCTGTTCCGCGAAATTCCGCAAAGCGCGCATATCCAGCGGTTCTCGGCCTTTGAAACGCCGGTCAGCTATGCCGATTGGCAGGCGATCAACGCACAGGCGCTGATCGTCGGCGGCGTGTCGATGGCGGGCGGCAAGGTGGTGGTGAAATTCCGCCTGTTCGACGTGTATTCCGGTCAGCAACTGGGCGAAGGGCAGCAACTGGCCGCGTCCAGCGGCAGCTGGCGGCGCCTGGCGCACAAGGTGGCCGATGTGATCTATAGCCGGATCACCGGCGAAAGCGGCTATTTCGACAGCCGCGTGGTGTTCGTGTCGGAAACCGGGCCCAAGAACGCGCGGCTGAAGCGTCTGGCGGTGATGGATTACGACGGCGCGAATGTGCAATATCTGACCGACAGCAGCACGATCGTGTTGGCGCCGCGGTTCTCGCCCACGGGTGACCGGGTGCTTTACACCACGTTTGAAACTGGCTTCCCGCGGATCAAGATGCTCAATGTCGGCAATGTCAGCGCGCAACTGCTGCCCGAAACCCCCGGCACGATGACCTTTGCGCCGCGCTTCTCGCCCGATGGCGGCAGCATCGTCTATTCGCTGGAGCAAGGCGGCAACACCGACCTTTGGAAGATGGGCGTGAACGGCGGCGGCGCGACGCGGCTGACCAACAGCCCGGCGATCGAAACCGCGCCGAGCTATAGCCCGGACGGATCGCGCATCGTGTTCGAAAGCGACCGATCGGGCACGCAGCAGCTGTATATCATGCCCGCGGGCGGCGGCGAGCCGACCCGGATTTCCTTTGGCGAAGGCCGCTATGGCACGCCGGTGTGGTCGCCGCGCGGCGATCTGATCGCCTTCACCAAGCAGCACGCCGGGCGCTTCCACATCGGCGTGATGCGCACCGACGGTTCCGAAGAGCGCCTGCTGACCGCGTCCTTCCTGGACGAAGGCCCGACCTGGTCGCCCAATGGCCGGGTCATCATGTTCACCCGCGAAAGCTCGGGTGCGGGCGGCAGTGCGCAATTGTATTCGGTCGATATTTCCGGGCGCAACCTGAAGGCGGTCACGACGGGGGGCGCGGCCTCCGATCCGGCCTGGTCGCCGCTTCTGCCCTGAGACGATTCACAAGCTGTAACGAAGCTGATAAACTGGGCCAAATGGCCAACAAAAGGCGGTAACACATGACTTTCGCACCCAAGGCAATGATCCTGCTGGCAGTTCTGGGCCTCGCGGCCTGTAACAACCCCGACAAATACGGCGCTGGTAGCGGCGTGGTGGACCCGGGCGGCGCCTATGGCGACGGCGGGATCTCGCAAGGCTCGATCAGCGACCCGAACTCGCCCGCGTATTTCTCGGCCACGGTCGGTGACAAGGTGCTGTTCGCGGTCGATCAATCGACGCTGAGCCCCGAAGCCCGCACCACCCTGTCGGGTCAGGCGCAGTGGCTGGCCAGCCATCCGCAATATTCGGCGATCGTCGAAGGCCACGCCGACGAACAGGGCACCCGTGAATACAACCTTGCCCTGGGCGCGCGTCGTGCCAATTCGGTGCAGGAATACCTGATTTCGCAAGGGGTTGCGGGCAACCGTCTGCGCACCGTGTCCTACGGCAAGGAACGCCCGCTGGCGGTCTGCTCGACCGAGGATTGCTATGCCCAGAACCGTCGCGCTGTGACGGTGATCTCGCTCGGGGCGGGTAGCTGAGCATGAAACGGGCGCTGGTGCTGAGCCTCGCGCTGGCCTTTGCCGCGCCTGCCTTCGGGCAGGACGCGCAGACGCTGGCCGATATCCGGGCCGAACTGGGCGATCTGAGCGCCCAGTTGCAAAGCCTGCGGCAAGAGCTGGTGGCCTCGGGTGCCAAGGGCATTCAGGCGGCAGGCGGGGCTTCGGCGCTGGAGCGGATGGACGCGATGGAGGCGGCGCTGAGCCAGCTGACCTCGCGCACCGAGGCATTGGAAAACCGCGTCAATCAGGTGGTGGCCGATGGCACCAACCGGGTGGGCGATCTGGAATTCCGGCTGTGCGAGGTGACGCCCGGCTGCGATATCTCGACGATCGGTCAGACCTCGCCTTTGGGCGGGGGGGCGATCGCGGCCAATCCGGTCACGGCGCCTGCGCCCAACGCGACCCCCGCGCCCGCGGGGGCATCGCTTGCCATGAACGAGCAAAGCGATTTTGACCGGGCCAAGGAGGTGCTCGGTCAGGGTGACTTTCGCGGCGCCGCTGACCTCTTTGCGACCTTTGCCGAAACCTATCCGGGCGGTCCGCTGACCGGCGAGGCGATGTATCTGCGCGGTGAGGCGCTGCAAAGCGCGGGGGATGTGCCCGGTGCTGCGCGTGCCTGGCTGGCGGCGTTTTCGGCCGAACCCACCGGCGCGCGTGCCGCCGACAACCTGCTGGGGCTTGGCAAGTCGCTGGGCGCGCTTGGCCAGACGGTCGAGGCCTGCGCCACGCTGGCCGAGGTGCCCAACCGCTTCCCCGGTGCGCCTGCGGCGACACAGGCGCAAACTGCGATGCAGGGCCTGGGCTGCCAGTGACGCCAGCGCCCGAACACTTGGCCGAGACGGCTTTTGACCCCGATGCGCCCCGGCGTGTCGGGGTTGCCGTTTCTGGCGGGGGCGATTCCATGGCTTTGCTGACGGCGCTTGCCGCGCGCTACGATGTCGCGGCGGTGACGGTCGATCACGGCCTGCGCCCCGAGGCGGCGGCAGAGGCCGCGTTCGTGGCCCGCTACTGTGCCCGGATCGGGGTGCCGCACAGCACCCTGCGCTGGAAACGGCCTGACACCGCCGGCAATCTGATGGATCAGGCGCGGCGCGCGCGCCTGCGACTGATCGGCGCATGGGCGCGGGGGCAGGGGCTGGCGCATGTCGCGCTGGGGCACACCTCCGACGATCAGGCCGAGACCTTCCTGATGCGCCTGGCGCGGGAGGCCGGGCTTGAAGGGTTGTCGGGGATGCGTGCCCGCTTCGAGGCCGAGGGGGTGACCTGGCATCGCCCGTTTCTGCGCACGTCCCGCGCCGCGTTGCGCGATTGGCTGTCCGCGCGGAATGTGGCCTGGCTGGACGATCCGTCGAATGACAACGACCGCTTTGATCGGGTCAAGGCGCGCAAGGCTTTGGCGTTGCTGGCGCCGCTGGGGCTGAACGCGGCCACGATTGCCGCCACGGTGGATCATCTGGCCGAGGCCGAGCGCGCCCTGCGTGCGGTTTTGGCGCAGTGGGCCCGGGCGCATGTGCAAACCCCTTCGGGCGATGTGGTGATTGATCTACAGGGGTTTGCGACGCTGGAGCCTGAATTGCAGCGGCGGCTGATGAATGCGGCGTTGCTTTGGGTGTCGGGGGCCGACTATCCGCCGCGCGCGGCCAAGTTGGGGGCCTGGCTGTCTGCACCGCGTGCGGCCACCCTGCACGGCTGCAAGATCACCCTGCGCGATACCGAAATTCGCATTGCCCGCGAGGCCGGAGCCGTGGCCGGGCTGCGGGTGGCTGCGGATCAGGTGTGGGACCGCTGGCGGCTTGACGGGCCAGCCATGCCGGATGCGCAGATCGCAGCGCTGGGGGCCGAGGGGCTGCGGCAGTGCCCGAACTGGCGCGAAGCGGGTTTGCCACGCGGTTCGCTGCTGGCCGCGCCGGCAGTCTGGCAGGGCGAAACGCTGATTGCGGCGCCTCTGGCGGGGCAAGAAAACGGCTGGAAAGCGCAGATTGCCTGCGGCAGTTTTCTTTCAATGCTATTCAGACGTTGAACCTGCCTCAGTAATCCCTATTTTCTCCTGCAAAGGTTTCGGGTCCGCCCGAGACCCGCATAATTTTGGAGGTCCCCCTTGGGCAATGCGCGCAATCTCGCCTTTTGGGCTGTGCTGTTCCTGCTGATCCTGGCTTTGTTCAACCTGTTCGGGGATGGGCAATCCGCGATGAGCTCGTCGCAGGTCGCCTATTCCGACTTCATGGCGCAGGTCGAGAAAGGCGATGTCAAAAGCGTGCAGCTGGATGGCGAAGACGTGCGCTATCAGATCGCTGACGGTTCGACCTTCGCCACGGTCAAACCCGCCTCTGACGAGATCGCCGAAAAGCTGATCGCCAAGGGCATCCAGGTCAAGGTGACCAAGCAGGAACAGTCGGGCTTCATGTCGCTGTTGGGGGTGTGGCTGCCGTTCCTGGTGCTGATCGGCATCTGGGTGTTCTTCATGAACCGGATGCAGGGCGGCGGCAAAGGCGGGGCGATGGGCTTTGGCAAATCCAAGGCGAAGCTGCTGACCGAAAAACATGGCCGCGTGACGTTTGATGACGTGGCCGGCATCGACGAGGCCAAGGAAGAGCTGGAAGAGATCGTCGAATTCCTGCGCAACCCGCAGAAGTTCAGCCGTCTGGGCGGCAAGATCCCGAAAGGCGCGCTGCTCGTGGGCCCGCCCGGCACGGGTAAGACCTTGCTGGCGCGTGCGATTGCGGGCGAGGCGGGCGTGCCCTTCTTCACCATTTCCGGCTCGGACTTCGTGGAAATGTTCGTGGGCGTCGGCGCCAGCCGCGTGCGCGACATGTTCGAACAGGCCAAGAAAAACGCGCCCTGCATCGTCTTCATCGACGAAATCGACGCAGTGGGCCGTGCCCGCGGCGTCGGCATCGGCGGCGGCAATGACGAACGCGAGCAGACGCTGAACCAGCTGCTGGTCGAGATGGACGGGTTCGAGGCGAACGAAGGTATCATCATCGTCGCCGCGACCAACCGCAAGGACGTGCTGGACCCGGCGCTGCTGCGTCCGGGCCGCTTCGACCGTCAGATCCATGTGCCGAACCCCGATATCAAGGGACGCGAAAAGATCCTGACCGTGCATGCGCGCAAGGTGCCGACCGGGCCGGACGTGGACCTGCGGGTGATTGCCCGCGGCACGCCGGGCTTCTCGGGTGCCGATCTGGCAAACCTTGTGAACGAGGCCGCGCTGATGGCCGCGCGCGTCGGGCGGCGGTTCGTGACGATGGAAGATTTCGAACAGGCCAAGGACAAGGTGATGCTGGGGGTCGAGCGGCGCTCGATGGTGCTGACGCCCGAGCAGAAGGAAATGACCGCCTATCACGAAGCGGGTCACGCGCTCGTCGGGCTGAAACTTCCGAAATGCGACCCGGTCTACAAGGCCACGATCATTCCGCGCGGCCAGGCGCTTGGGATGGTGGTCAGCCTGCCCGAAATGGACAAGCTGAACTACCACAAGGACGAGGCCAAGCAGAAGATCACCATGACCATGGCGGGCAAGGCGGCCGAGATCCTGAAATGGGGCGAAGAGCACGTCTCGAACGGGCCGGCGGGCGACATCATGCAGGCCAGTGCGATTGCGCGGGCAATGGTGATGCGCTGGGGCATGTCGGACAAGGTCGGCAACATCGACTATTCCGAGGCGCACGAGGGCTATCAGGGCAATACCGGCGGCTTCTCGGTCTCGACCAAGACCAAGGAACTGATCGAGGACGAGGTTCGCAACCTGATCGAGACCGGCTATCAGGAGGCACGCCGCATCCTGTCGGACCATCAGGACGAATGGGAACGTCTGGCGCAGGGCCTGCTGGAATACGAAACCCTGACCGGGGACGAGATCCGCAAGGTCATGGCGGGCGAGCCGCTGGGCGGCGATGATGCCGACGACACGCCGTCGGGCAGCCTGCCGGCGGTGACTGCAATCCCCAAGACGAAACCGGCCAAAGGCGGCGATACCGCGCCCGAACCTTCGGCCTGAGCCATGGCGAAAACGGGGAGCCCGGGCAAATCGGCCGATTGGAACCCGGCGGCTTATGCCCGGTTCCGCAGCCTCAGGCTGCGCCCGGCCCTGGATTTGCTTGCGCAGGTGGGCGATCTGCCCAAGGGGCAGATCATCGACCTGGGGTGTGGCAACGGCGCGGTCGGGCCTGCGTTGTCGATGCGCTGGCCCGATCGCAAGTTGATCGGGGTCGACAATTCGCCCGCGATGTTGGCAGAGGCGGCGGCGACCGGGGCGTACCGGCGCTGCGATCTGGCCGATCTGACCGAATGGCAGCCGAAAAAGCCCCCCGCACTGATCTTTTCCAACGCGGTGCTGCATTGGCTGGGGGACCATGCCACGCTGTTGCCGCGCCTGGCGGGGTGGCTGGCGCCGGGTGGCACGCTGGCGGTGCAGATGCCCCGGCAATACGGGGCGCCTTCGCATCGCTTCCTGCGGGAGTTTGCGCAGGAAATGTTCCCTGACCGTTTCGATTTCGCTGGATGGGAGCCGCCCGTCGCAGGCGCGGCAGAGTATGCGCGGATGCTGGCGCCGCTTGGGCGGGTGAATGCCTGGTCCACCGATTACATTCAGCGGCTGGACCCGGTGGACGGGGCGCATCCGGTGCGCCGCTTCACCGAATCCACGGCGCTGCGCCCCTTCGTCGAGAAGCTGAACGCCGAGGAACAGGCAGCCTTCATCGCGCGCTACGAAATCGCGCTGGCCGCGGCCTATCCGCCCGAGGCTGACGGCTCTGTCCTGTTCCCCTTCCGTCGTGTCTTCTTCACTGTCACGGTGCCCTGATGCCCGCTCTAAAACCCACCGATTTTTACGGAGAAATCACCTTTCTGGGCGCGGTTGGCGCGGGGGCGGGGCTGGCCTCGCATGCCGTGGACAGCCTGCACTTGACCTTCGAAGGCCCGATGGGCGAGGTGCATGGCGGGTTGACCCGCGAAAGCTGCTCGCGGGTTCTGGCGCAGCACCCGCGCGGCACGGTGATCGCCAACACCAGGCAGTTGACCGTCCTGTCCGAAGAAGAGCTGGCCGAAACCGCCGTGGCGATGGGTCTGCCCGCGCTTGATCCGCGCTGGGTCGGCGCCAGCGTGGTGCTGCGTGGTCTGCCGGATCTGACGCATCTGCCGCCATCCTCGCGGTTGCAGGGGCCCGACGGCGTGACACTGGTCATCGACATGGAAAACCGCGCCTGCGTTCTGCCCGGCAAGGTGATCGAGCATTTCCACCCCGGGCATGGGGCGGCCTACAAGCCTGCCGCACAGGGGCGGCGCGGTGTCGTCGCCTGGGTCGAACGTCCCGGCATACTGTTGCCCGGGCAGCGGCTGCGGCTGCATGTGCCCGATCAACGCGGCTGGGCGCATCTGGACGCGGCACGCGGCGCCTGATTTCGCGCCGATTTTATCCGGTTCTGCGTCGTTTCTGGGCTTTCGCCGGACGATGCGCACGCTAGGCTGCCTTCGACCGGAGGAGGAGCCGATGCAAACCGATATCGAAATCGCCCGTGCCGCGGCGAAACGCCCGATGCCCGAAATCGGCGCGAAACTGGGCATCCCTGAAGAGGCGCTGATCCCCTATGGCCGCGACAAGGCCAAGATCGATGCGGGCTTCATCGCCGGTCTGGCGGGGCGGTCCGAGGGCAAGCTGATCCTGGTCACCGCCATCAACCCCACGCCGGCGGGCGAAGGCAAGACCACCACGACCGTGGGGCTGGGCGATGCGCTGCAACGGCTGGGCGCACGCGCGGCGATCTGCATCCGCGAGGCGAGCCTCGGGCCGAATTTTGGCATGAAAGGCGGCGCGGCAGGTGGCGGTTTTGCGCAGGTGGTTCCGATGGAATCGATGAACCTGCATTTCACCGGCGATTTTCACGCGGTGACGGCGGCGCACAACCTGCTGGCCGCGATGATTGACAATCACATCTACTGGGGCAACAGCCTGGCCATTGACGAGCGGCGGATCACCTGGCGCCGGGTGATGGACATGAACGACCGCGCGCTGCGCGAAATGGTGGTGGGGCTGGGTGGCGTGGCCAACGGGTTTCCGCGGCAGACCGGCTTTGACATCACGGTGGCCTCCGAAGTGATGGCGATCCTGTGTCTGGCGCGCGATCTGGACGATCTGCTGGCGCGCTTGGGGCGGATCGTCGTAGCCTATACCCGCGAACGCACGCCGATCACCTGTGCCGATCTGGGCGCCGACGGGGCGATGGTCGTGCTGCTGCGCGAGGCGATGCAGCCCAATCTGGTGCAGACGCTCGAACATACGCCCGCTTTCGTGCATGGCGGCCCCTTTGCCAATATCGCGCATGGCTGCAACTCGGTGATCGCCACGCAGACCGCGCTGCGGCTGGCGGATTATGTGGTGACCGAGGCGGGCTTTGGCGCCGATCTGGGGGCCGAGAAGTTCTTTGACATCAAATGCCGCAAGGCCGGGCTGAAACCCGCGGCGGCGGTGATCGTGGCGACGGTGCGCGCGCTGAAGATGAACGGTGGCGTGGCCAAGGCGGATCTGGCGGCGGAAAACGTGGCTGCGGTGCACAAGGGCTGCGCCAACCTAGGCCGTCACATCGCCAATACCAAGGGGTTTGGCGTGCCGGTGGTGGTGGCGATCAACCGCTTCACCACCGATACCGACGCCGAGATCGCCGAGGTGCAGGCCTATGCCGCAGGGCAGGGCGCCGAGGCGATTACCTGCCGTCACTGGGCCGAAGGCGGCGCTGGCGCCGAGGATCTGGCGCGCAAGGTGATGGCGATGACATCGGGGCCGAGTGCCTTTGCTCCGCTCTATCCCGACGAGATGAGCCTGTGGGACAAGATCGACACGATCGCGCGGCGGATCTATCACGCGGGCGAGGTGATCGCCGACAAATCCATCCGCGATCAGCTGCGGACATGGGAGGCGGCGGGCTATGGCGCGCTGCCGATCTGTATGGCCAAGACGCAATATTCGTTCTCGACCGATCCGCTGTTGCGCGGTGCCCCCAGCGGCCATGCGGTGCCGATCCGCGAGGTCCGGCTGAGCGCGGGGGCCGGGTTCATCGTGGTGATCTGCGGCGAAATCATGACGATGCCGGGCCTGCCCCGGGTGCCTGCGGCGCAAAGCATCGGGCTGAATGCTGCGGGCGAGGTTGCGGGGCTGTTCTGAGCGGCCCCGGGGTTGAGCCGGGGCATGGAAACTGCGATAGGATCGGAGCACCGAAACCTTTGGAGGCCGCTGGATGGAACCCGATCAGATTGGGTCGATGGCAGAGCTGCGGGTCGAGATCGACGCGCTCGATGGTCAGATCGTGGCGCTTCTGGCGCGGCGCACGCGGCTGGTGGATCGTGCGGCGCAGTTGAAGCCTGCTGAAAACCTGCCCGCGCGGATACCGGCGCGGGTCGAAGATGTGGTGGCCAAAGTGCGCACCAAGGCCAGCGATGCGGGGATGGACCCCGATCTGGCCGAACGGCTGTGGCGCGAGATGATCGAACATTTCATCGCGCAGGAAGAACGGATTTTGGGCAAAGGGGACCAGGCATGACAGCCACACGGATCGACGGGAAGGCGTTTGCGGCGGGGGTTCGGGCGCGGGTTGCCGAGCGGGTTGCGCGTCTGAAGGAAGAACAGGGGATCGTGCCGGGTCTTGCGGTGGTTCTGGTGGGCGAGGACCCGGCTTCCGAGGTCTATGTGCGCAACAAGGGCAAGCAGACCGTCGAGGTCGGCATGAACAGTTTCGAGCACAAGCTGCCGGCCGAGACGTCAGAGGCCGAACTGCTTGATCTGATTGGCAAACTCAATGCCGATCCAGCGGTGCACGGCATTCTGGTGCAGCTGCCGCTGCCCGGGCATTTGAACAGCGATCTGGTGATCAACGCGATCGACCCGGCCAAGGATGTGGACGGGTTTCATATCTCGAACGTGGGGCTGCTGGGGACGGGCCAAAAGGCGATGGTGCCCTGCACGCCGCTCGGGTGCCTGATGATGCTGCGCGACCATCTGGGCAGCCTCAGCGGGCTGAACGCGGTGGTGGTCGGGCGCAGCAATATCGTCGGCAAGCCGATGGCGCAGCTGTTGCTGGGCGACAGCTGCACGGTGACGATCGCGCACAGCCGGACGAAGGATCTGGCGGCACTGTGCCGGGGCGCGGATATCCTGGTGGCCGCGGTGGGCCGCCCCGAGATGATCACCGGCGATTTCGTGAAGCCCGGCGCCACGGTGATCGACGTGGGCATCAACCGCGTTCCCGGCCGCAACGGGATTCTGGGCGACTGCCATTTCGACAGCTGCGCCGAGGTGGCGGGCGCGATCACCCCGGTCCCCGGCGGCGTCGGCCCGATGACCATCGCCTGCCTGCTGGCCAATACCCTGACCGCCTGCTGCCGCGCCAACGGCCTGCCCGAACCCGAAGGGCTTACGGCGTAAATTATTGAAAACCCGGGGCACGGCGGCCTGTGCCGCCGTGCCCCGCTGCGTGCAAGGCCCGCGCGCGACATGTGTTGTCATCGTGACTATTACGGCTTGCAGTCGGGGTGGGTAGCTGTAGATTAGTGAACGGTAACATTGGGTTAGAGGCATGACCTCTTTGTTTGAGGCTTACAGACGAACACTTTCGGCGCCGGTTTTGCCCATTATCTGGGCGGTCATGTCGGTATTCAGCGTGATTGCAGGGCCGTTCGGTTCGCTGACGTCGATGTCTTTTCTCAACCGGCTGATCTATTGGCCGCTGGTGATCTTTTTCGGTATTCTGATCGGTGCCGCGTTGCGGGTTCTGGTGCAGCAGTATCTGGGCCTGCGCCGCTATCTGTTCGAGGCACCGGTGATCGCTGTGCTGGCGACCGCCGTTCTGGCGACGCCGTGCTGGGCGCTGATGCTGGCCATGACAGAGGGGCAGAACCCTGCAAGGCCGACCTTGCCGGTGATGGCGCTCTATGTTTTTGTGGTCTCTCTGGCGATTTCGACCTTGCGCCACGCGTTCCGCCAGAATGTGGAGGGCGGTCCGGCCCCTTCCGGCCCGGTTGAACAGATGCCCCAGTCCCCCCCGGCAGAGGGGGATGGCGGGGTGCGATTGTTGATGCGGATTGATCCCGCCCTGCGTGCGCCGATCGTGCGGTTGCAGGTGCGCGATCATTATGTCGACGTGGTCACCGAGGCGGGCGCCACCAGCCTGCTGATGCGCTTTGCCGATGCCATGGCCGAACTGGAGGGGCAGCCGGGATTGCGGGTGCATCGCTCGCACTGGGTGGCGGATCAGGCGGTCATCGGCGCCCGGCGGGAACGCGGCAAGCTGCTGCTGCAGATGAGCGATGGCGCCGAAGTGCCGGTGTCGAAAACCTATCTGCCGCAGGTGATCGAGCGGGGGCTGGTCGCGGCCGATTGATCCCCGGCGCTAGTGTTCGATCACCGAATTGTCGACGAACATGTTGGCCCAGGCGCGGTCGATCAGATCGGGGGTCATCTGATAGGGCATGCCTTCGAATTCGCAGATCGCGATCATCTGGTCGATCAGGAAGATCGGCTGATAATTGGCATAGACGTTCTGGATTTCGGGGTATTTCACCTTCAGCAGGTGGACCAGCGCCTTCTCGTCCAGTGGCATCTTGCGCTTCTTGGCAACCAGCGAAAAGATCTTCAGGAAATCGGCCTGGTTCGGCCCGTCGATCTTGATCTTGAAGAAAATCCGGCGCAGCGCGGCCTTGTCGAAAATCTCGTTCGGGTGGAAGTTGGTCGAGAAGATCACGAGCGTGTCGAAGGGCACCTCGAATTTCTCGCCCGATTGCAGGGCCAGGATGTCGCGGCTTTCTTCCAGCGGCACGATCCAGCGGTTCACGAGTTTCTGCGGCGGTTCGGCCTGACGGCCAAGGTCGTCCACGATGAACACCCCGCCCGAGGATTTCATCTGCAGGGGTGCGGTATAGGTGCGGGCGGTGGGGTTGTAGGTCAGGTCGAGCATGTCGAGCGACAATTCCCCGCCGGTGATCACGGTCGGGCGGTCGCACAGCACATAGCGGTTGTCATAACGGTTGCCGGATTTGCGCAGGCTCGAGGCGTCCTCGACCTGTTCGGTGGCGGCGGCATGTACGATCGGGTCGTAGACGGTGATGACCTGCCCGGCATATTCGACCGCGCGGGGAATGTAGATCTTGTCGCCCAAGGCATCGCGAATCCCGTTCGAGATCGAGGATTTGCCGTTGCCGGGCGGGCCATACATCAGGATCGAGCGCCCCGAACTGACCGCAGGCCCCAGCTGGTCAAGCAGCGTCGGCGGCAGCACCAGATGACCCATCGCCTGCGTCAGTTGCTGGCGGGTCAGCTGGATGTTGCGGATCGACTGGCGCTCGGTCTGGGTGCGGTACATATCAAGCGGCACGGGCATTGCGCCGTAATATTCCGACTGGCTGAGCGCATCGAGCGCGCGCGCCTTGCCCGCATCGGCCAGCTGATAGCCCATCTCGCCGCCCGAATTGGCATGCAGGGTGCCCGTGGCCTCGACCAGCCGTTGCTGGCGGCACAGGTCGATCAGTTCCTGGGTCAGGGTGATCGGCAGGCAGATCAGTTTCGACAGCCCGCTGATCGTGTCCATATTGGTGCGGAACATGGTTTTCAGCAGCACGTCGCGCATCATCACCGTGTTCAGCCCGACATCGGCCAGCGTGCGCGGGAGGGGCGGTGCCATGACATTCGTCGCCAACATGTTCATCGGGCGTCCTATCTGATCGTGCCTTCGGGGGCGCGTCGGCGGGGCCGGTCGCGCGCTATTGTCCCGTAACGGGATTCGCACCGCCATCCTGCCCGGCTATTGTGGCCAAAAATGGGAAAAACCGCGGAGAGGCCGGGGTCGCGGGCCTGCTCAGGCCGCCAGCGCCACGATCAGAAGATAGGTCCAGAGCGTGCCGACAAGCGCCAGGCCCATCGGGAAATCCTTGCGCGTCCAGCTGACCCAATCGGGGGCCATGGTGCGCAGCGCGGGAATGGTGCGCGCGATCCGGTGGGTGGCAAAGGCCCCCAGCAAGAACGCGGACAAAAGCATCACGATCACTGTGATATCGCCGGGCTCGCACGCGAAGAAGGGCGCGGCGGCGGCGGCGAATTTCGCATCCCCCGCGCCGAAATGCGCGATCATGTTCAGCACGAACCCCACCGCCAGCACCACGGCAAAATGGCTCCAACGCCAGGCCCAGACGTCAAGCGGCAGCAACAAAGGCCCGGCCAGGGCAAAGACCGCCAGCAAGGCCAGCACCGCGGAATTGCGGATCTTCATGTATTTCAGGTCGGTATAGACGACCCAGATGCAGATCGGTGTGACCAGCGCCAGAAAGACCAGCGCTGCCATCTGGGTCGACAGGCCCAGCATGCGTTCAGCCCTTGGCCACGTTGGCATCCAGAGCGGCCAGCGCGCGCGCGGCCTCTTCGAAATGCTGCGGGTGGGTGTCGACGGCCTCTTGCAGCAGGCCCTTGCCAATGGCCACATCGCCCTGCTTGATTGCCGACAGCGCGGCGGTATAGAGCAGCTGCGCCCGTTCAGTCTGGCTCATGTCGACGACGGGCATGTCGTATTTGCGCTGCGCCGCGCGGGCCAGAACCAGGTTGTTCTTGGTGGTGAAGGCGCCCGGATCGTAGCTGAGCGCTTCGGCGAACAGCTTTTCGGCGCCCTTGGCATCGCCGCGGGTCAGCTTGGAAAAGCCCCAGTTGTTCAGAACGCCGCCGGGTTTCGTGGTCAGGCCTGCTGCAACCTCATAGAAACTGTCGGCCTTGGCCCAGTTCTTGTTGCTGTCGGCCACCATGGCCTCGAGCTTGTAGCGCTGGAAAGTTTCATGCGTGGGCGGGATCGTGTTGAGCGTGGCTTCCGCGGCCTTCCAGTCGTTCGAACGGATCTGCGCATCGGCCAGCTGCACCTTGTCGTCCTGCGTGGCCTCGGGCATCGCGATGACCTGGGTCCAGACCTTCGCGGCCTCGTTCGGGCGTTGCGCGCGGATCAGCGATTTCGCCAGCCCGCGTTTCAGGTCGATCCGGTCGGGGTTTTCGCTGGACGAACGCTGGAAATAATTCACTGCTTCCTGCGGGTCGCCCACCGTCAGCATGATGTCGGACAGGTTGGTTTCGTCGATGGCGTTCACGCTTTTCAGCGCGCGGGTCACCTCGGCGTCGTTGTTCTTCGCGCAGCCGGACATGGCCAGCGCGCAGCCCGCGAGGGCCGCAAGAAAGATCGGGTGGCGCATGTTTCTGCGTCCTTTTGCTCTAGCCTCATTGCCGGGTCAGCAGGAGGTATTCACCCGCGCCGCGTCGAACCAGCGTGAAAGTCTTGTCATCTTGGACAGAATAATCAGGTTTTCGCGATTTTGCGAGGGCCAGCCGCAGGTTTTCGCGGATCGAGTCCGATTGGCCACTATCCAGCGCATAGGCCGTCTGGAAGACCTGCGCGGCCTCGGCGGCATCGCCCTTTTCCATCAGCACGACGCCCAGATTGTTCCAGGCCGGCACGAAGGTCGGGTCTGCCTCGGTCGCGCGGCGCAGGATCTGTTCGGCCTGGCCCAGCCGTCCCAGTTTCAGATTGGCCGAGCCGATAGCGGACAGCACATCGACCGTCGCGCCCTGGGTGCCCGCCGCGCGGTAATAGGCCTTGAGCGCCAGTTCGTATTCGCCCGCCGCCATCAGCCGATGCCCGACAAGCAACCCGTCCACCCCTTCGCCCCGGGCGGCCCCGGGCGCATAGGGGCTGTCCTGTGTCGCCGAAAGGCCGCCCGGGGAACAAGCGGCCAGAACGCCGAGGCACAGCGTTGCAGCAAGGGCGGCCAAGATCCGGCCGCGCAGCAGGAGCGTCATCGGTTACATGCCCATCGCTTTGAAGTTCTCAAGCATATCATGGACCGAAGGCCCGACAAGGATGATCAGAAGCGGCGGCACGGTGAACATCATCGTGCCCAGCGTCATCTTGGTCGGGATCTTGTTGGCGGCCTCTTCGGCGCGCATCACGCGTTTGTCGCGCATGTCGGCGGCGTAAAGGCGCAGGGCGTCGGCGATCGAGGTGCCGAATTGCTGGCTCTGGATCATCACGGTCACGAAAGACATCACATCGGGCACGCCGGTGCGGTCGCCAAAGGCGCGCAGAACGGCGGTCTTGTCCTTACCGGCCTTGATTTCATGGGCCACGATCTCGAATTCCTCGGACATCGAGGGGTAAGAGGTCGCCAGTTCCTTGGCCACGCGGATGATCCCCTGATCGAGCGACTGCCCCGCCTCGACGCAGACCAGCAGCATGTCGAGCGCGTCGGGAAAACCGTTCTGGATCTCGGCCATGCGCGCGGCCACGCGCTGATCGACCCAGCGTTTGGGCGCATAATACCCAAAGACGCCGGGCAGCAGCACCGTCATCAACGACTTGGTCGATGTCATCGGCACTTCATTCGTGGCGTTGGTGAACAGCACATAAATCAGGCCGACGGACAGCAGCCCCAGCCCCAGCACGAATTGCACGGCGTGGAAGTTGCGCACCGAATTGGCGCCGCGATAGCCCGCCTTTTGCAGCCATTTTTTCGATTCCGACATTTCGGACGCGGTTTTCGGTTCCAGGAACCCGGCGAATTTGTCCAGCTTGTCGGACCCCGCCGCATGGCGCAGGCTTTGCGGCTTCTTCTGATCGGCGCCGCGCGCCCCGCGTTTGCCCGCAGCGGGGCTGGCAGGGGCTGCTTTCGGGCGCAGCTTGTCGAAGGGGTCTTCGCGCTTGCGCAACAAGACGGGCAGCGTGGCCAGAACCAGCAGCGCGCCCACCCCCGCCAAGGCGTACAGCGGCCCCATCGGACCCATCGCATTGGTCAGCATCTGCATGATCGAATTCTGATCCATGATTAGACCTCAAACTTTGATGGTGGTCATGATCTTCATGAACAGCATGTTGGCGCCCAGAAGCCCGCCCACGATCAGGGCCGCGGGGATGAAGGCGGGGGTGTCCTTCACGGTGTCATAATAATCGGGTGCGACAACCTGGATGATGACCAGAATAACGATCGGGAAGGCCGACAGGAACACGCCCGACCATTTCGGTTCGGCGGTGATGGCGCGGACCCGACGGAACAGGCGGAACCGGGCGCGGATCACTTTGGACAGACCGTCCAGAACCTCGGCCAGGTTGCCGCCCGATGTCTGCTGGATCGACACGGCCACCGCGAGGAAGCGCAAATCCTGCATGTCCATCCGTTCGGCCATTTCACGCAGCGCCTCGGCCACGTTGCGGCCATAGGCGGCCTCGTCGGCGATGATGCCGAATTCGGTGCCCAGCGGATCGGGCACCTCTTTGGCGACCGCCTGAATTGCAGAGGCCAGCGGATGCCCCACGCGCAGCGAGCGCACCATCAGTTCGACCGCATCCGAAAGCTGTTCCTCGGCCATCGAGGTGCGTTTGTTGGCCTTGCCGCTGACCCAGAGATAGACCCCGCCAACGCCCATCAGCACGGCCAGGGCGGACCGCACGGCCAGGCTGGCATCGGTGCCCAGCGACAGGCCCAGGAAGGCCACGACGCACAGCAGCGCCATCACCCCGATTAGTGCCTTGGGCGAAAAGGCGATATTGGCCTTCTGCGCCTTGGACGCCAGCAGGGAATAAAGCGGGATGCCGCGCACCTGCATGTGCTGCGTGGCTTCCTTGCGCAGCTGTTCCAGAACCTCTTCGCGCCGGGTGCCCTTTTCAAGCATCTCCAGACGGCGGTTCACCTTGGAGTTGAGCGAGATCGACTTGCCGAAAACCAGCAGATAGATCCCCTCGACCAGCAGCAGAACGGCGACGAAGATCAGGCCGTAAATGATCGGCGTTGCGGAAATGATCATCGCAGCCCTCCTTAATCCTGCACGGGTTCGTAGATCGAGGCCGGCAGGTCATAGCCCCACTGGCGGAAGCGGTCGGCGAAATGCGAGCGCACGCCGGTCGCGGTGAAACGGCCGATGATCTTGCCATCGGGGGCAAGGCCAAGCCGTTCGTATTTGAAGATTTCCTGCATCGAGATGACCTCGCCTTCCATCCCGGTGATTTCGGTGATCGACACCATCCGGCGCGAGCCGTCCTGCAGGCGGCTGGCCTGCACGATCAGGTTCACAGCGCTGGCGATCTGGCTGCGCACCGCCTTGATCGGCATTTCGATGCCCGACATCGCAATCATGTTTTCCAGACGGCTGACCCCGTCGCGGGCCGAGTTGGCGTGGATCGTGGTCATCGAGCCGTCATGGCCGGTGTTCATGGCCTGCAGCATGTCGATGACCTCTTCGCCGCGGGTTTCGCCCACGATGATCCGGTCGGGACGCATCCGCAGCGCGTTGCGCAGACAGTCGCGCTGCGTCACCGCACCGCGGCCTTCGACGTTGGGCGGGCGGCTTTCCATCCGGCCGACATGGACCTGTTGCAGCTGCAATTCGGCGGTGTCTTCGATCGTCAGGATGCGTTCGGCGTTGTCGATGAACGAGCTGAGCGCATTGAGCGTGGTGGTCTTGCCAGATCCCGTGCCGCCCGACACGATCACGTTCAGACGGGTCGAGACGGCGGCTTGCAGATAGGCGGCCATTTCCTCGGTCAGCGCGCCGAAGCGCACCAGATCGTCGATGCCCAGCTTGTCTTTCTTGAATTTACGGATCGAGACGAGCGAGCCATCGACCGCCACCGGCGGCACCATGGCGTTGAAGCGCGAGCCATCGGCCAGGCGGGCGTCGACATAGGGGTTGCTTTCATCGACACGCCGCCCCACCGCCGACACGATCTTGTCGATGATCCGCAGCAGGTGCTTTTCGTCCTTGAAGGTGATGTCGGTCAGTTGCAGCTTGCCCGCGCGTTCGACAAAGATCTGCTGCGGGCCGTTGACCAGAATATCGTTGACCGTCTCGTCTTTCAGCAGCGGTTCAAGCGGACCGAGGCCCATCACCTCGTCATACAGTTCCTGAATGAGCTGGGCGCGTTCGGCCGAGTTCAACGCGACCGACATTTCGGCCATCGCCTCGGTCGAGATCGCCGCGATTTCGGTTTTCAGGTCGCTTTCGCTCGCGGTTTCCAGTGCAGCAAGGTTCAGATCTTCGAGAAGCCGCTTGTGCAACTCGGTCTTCAGATCGCTCATCCGTTCCTTGCGCTTCTTTTCCTTGTCGGCGTTGATCGCTTCGGCCGCATTGAGCGCCGGTTTCACAGGGCGGCGATGTACCAGCGGCCGCCCGGGCTCGACCGGGACCGCAGGCGCCGACGGCGTGCGCGTTTCGGTCCCGGCTTGCGCGGATGCGGTCTTGGCGGCGGAGTCGGGCTTTTTGTAACGCGAAAACATGGAAACCTCTGTGGCGGGGTCAGCTCTGGGCTGCTTCGGCGGCGCGATTCAGTTCGGCGATGGACTGAGCGAGTTTGAGAACATCCTTGCGATAGGGCAGCTTGGCGGCGTTGACGGCCAGCGGCAGGCCGTGATCGTTGGCCTGGGTGATCGCCCGCCCACCGTCCGACAGCAGCACGTCGATCGAGATGTCGAGGCTTTCGGCCAGCCGCTTGACGCGTGCCTTGCCGGTCAGATCGGTGAATTTCGGCGCCCGGTTCAGCAGGTAGCGCATCTTTTCCAGTGGCAGGCTTTCGGACTTCAACGCTCGGATCAGCCGCAGCGCATTCTGCGCCGAGCGCATGTCGAGTTCGATCATGCCAAAATAGACATGCGCCTGATTCAGGACGGCCTCGGTCCAGCTGACCACGGTCGAGGGCATGTCGATCACGACGAAATCGAAATTCGCCCGCGCCATGTCGATGATGCGGTCGATGTCCTCGCCGGTGACGATATCCAGCGGCAGCATGTCCGCCGGTGCGGTCAGCACATGCAGCTTTTCGTTGAAGGTCAGCAGCGCCTGGCGAAAGCTTTCGCCATCCATCGTTGCGGTGTCCGAAAGCAGCTCGAACACCACCTCGCGGCGGGGCAGGTCCAGATAGGTCGAGGCCGAGCCGAACTGGAAGTCGAAATCCAGCAGGCAGACGCGCGGGGCGCTGCCCTTGGCTTTCTTGTTGCCGTCCTGGATCGTGGCCAGTTCCCAGGCCAGGTTCACCGCGAAGGTTGTAGCCCCCACACCCCCGGCCAGACCATGCACCGGCAAAACGACGCCATCACGTCCGCCGGTCGCCTTGAAGCTGGGCGATTCGGCCTGTGCATGATGGGCCGGAACTTGCGGGGCAGGGGCCGGATTGGAATGGCCCAGACGCTCGATCGCTTCGTGAAGCGCGCCTTCGGGCAGTGGGTAGGGCACGAAACCATCGGCGCCCAGACGCAGCAGTTGATGCAGGGCGATCGGGCTCACCTCTTCGGCGATCAGGATCACCCGCACGCCCTTTTCCTTGGCGGTCGTGATGATGCCAGAGATCCGCGTCAGGTCGTTCTCGTCCTCGCTGTCCACGGCAATGGCAACGAATTCAAGGTGTTCCGCATCGGGTTGCGACAGAAACAGCAGTGCGTCATCGAAACTCAGATCGCCCCAGCTTTCGCCAAGTTCGCTCTCCATATCCTCGATCAGCAGATCGAAATTCGATACGTCGCGCGACACCGTGCATGCCACGATGGGGGCCGGTTCCGGGTTCAGAATAGGAGCTGCACTCATTGCCTCACGTCCTTTGTTACGCGGTTCGCGGTCGATAATCTGGGGTCGGTTTTCGCAACGATTCATCCTCAGGTCTTCCGCAAGCCCGGGCACGACTCGGATGTCATGCCTTTCCTGCCTATGGTGAAGATCGCGACCAATCTGGGCGACATTGGGGCCAGATTGTTCCAATTGTGGGGTTTTGCGACACGATGGAATGCAAATGGCGGGCTTTGTTCCCAAAGCCCGCCATCAAATTTGGCGCAATTTGGCCGTCTCTGCCGGATCAGCCGCCCGAGTCCGTCGCCATGACAGGCTTCTGGGTGTCCTGCGAGGGTTTGGCACTGTCCACATATTCGCGGAAGATCACCTGGGCATATTTCCCGTTGAGCACCGCCGGATGCTGCTTCACGAAGCCCGACACTTCCGTCACGGTGCGCCGGTTGGCCTCGTTCGGGGCCTCGGTATAAACCAGCGGCTGGGTTTCGCCATAAGAGACAACCGCCTCCAGCCGCGAACGCGAAATCCCTTGCGTTGACAGATAGGCAACAACCGCCTGCGCCCGCTTCAAGCCAAGCGCCTTGTTATAGGCATTCGAGCCGACCAGATCGGTGTGGCCGTAGACGCGGAAACGCACCTCGGGGAACTGCCGGATCCAGTCGGCCTGACGGCGCAGATTGGCCTGGGCCTGCGCGTCGAGAACTGCCGAGTTGAAGGCAAAATTGACCGTATTGGGCACTTCTGCGGCAAAGCGGCGGGTCAGGCTGATCGCGAAATCGCGCTGCCCGCTCATCACCAGAGTGTTGTTCATGGTCGCGTTGCCGAAGCCGCCGGCGCCATCGTCCAGCCCCGCTTCGGAGTTGAAGCTTTTCATTCCCTCGTCACACGCCGACAGGGCCAGTGCCGCCGCAATCAGCACCGCATAGCGCATGTTCCGTCCCCGAGCCGTCATCTCTTACTCCATCACATAGCCATAGGAGCCGGAAAAGTCCTGCTTGGCGACTTCGGCTGCGGCGCCGGTCTTGGGCGCGTTCGAACCGGAAGTTTTGCCGAACAGGAACAACTCGGATTCCGATGGCAGGCGCACGCGGTCGGTGGGCAGGGCCAGCGCCTCGCCGCGGGTCGGCGTGACCAGATGCGGCGTGACGATGATCACCAGCTCGGATTGCGCGCGCTGATATTCGGCCGAGCGGAACAGCGCGCCCAGCACCGGGACATCGCCCAGCCACGGCACCTGACCGTTCAGATCGGTGAAATCGTCCTGCAGCAGACCGGCGATGGCAAAGCTTTCGCCGTCGCGCATTTCGACCGTGGTCGAGGTTTCGCGTTTCTTGAAGGCATTGACCGAGAAACCGCCCGAGGACATCGTCACCGTGGTGTCGATGGCCGAAACGGCGGCGGCGATTTCCAGATTGATAAGGTCGCCATCCACGACGCGCGGCGTGAACGCCATCTCCACGCCGAAGGGTTTGTATTCGATCGCCACGCCGGTGTCGTCGACGACCGGGATCGGATATTCGCCGCCGGCCAGGAACTTGGCTTCCTGCCCCGACAGCGCGGTCAGGTTCGGTTCGGCAAGCGTCCGCACGACGCCCTTGGATTCCAGCGCTTCCAGCAGAACGGCGAATTCCAGATTGCCCGCGGTGAAGCCCAGACCAAGCGCGCCGGTCGTGCTGGAATTGATCGGGAATGTGCCGTCGTCGAAGGCACCGCTCAGGGCATCGGTCGCGGTGAAGTTGCCGGTGCCGACGGCCGTGCCGGTGGTGGCCGAGCCCCCGCCCACGGTGCCACGCACACCCAGCGAGGCCGACAGGTTCTTGGATACGGAACGCTGCATTTCCGCGAAACGGACCTTCAGCATGACCTGCTGCGTGCCACCCACGGTCATCAGGTTGGATACGCGATCCCCTGCATAACGGCGCGCCAGATCCAGGGCGCGATCCAGCTTCGCGGTCGACGAGACCGTGCCCGAGAGCACGATGCCATCGTTGGCGGTGCGCACCTCGATCTGCTCGCCCGGAAGGATCTGTTTCAGGCGTTCCTTGAATTCCGCGATGTCGGGGGTGACCTGCACCTCGACATTGGTGATCAGCTTGCCGTCACCGCCCAGGATCGTCATTGTCGTGCGCCCGGGCAGTTTGCCCAGCACATAGATGGTGCGATCCGACAGCGTCTGAATGTCGGCGATCCCGGGGTTGGCAATGGACAATTCTGCGAAGGGCTGGTCGCTTTCGACCACCACGGCGCGGTTCATCGGCACGTTCAGCGGGCTCGAACTGGAACCGGACATCACCCGGAGCGTCTCGGCCTGTGCGGGGGTCAGAACGGTCAGGCCGAGCGCAGCGCCCAACACCCATGCCGCAAGAAAATTCTTCATTTTCATTGTGATCCTGCCTCTCCGATCACGCCTCACTTGCCGGATCTGCGTCCGTTTCAGGGCATTTTCCCCAATTATTCAATGCACCATGCGTCAATCCGGGAATTATTGCAAGAATCAACCGCTTGCTGGCAAGAGTTCATGCGGAAAAGTCGCAATTGTGCAAAATGAAGAAGGCCCCGCTTGCGCGGGGCCTTCCGGGCGCACGGCTGGCTTAGTTCGTGCAGGGGATCTCGACTTCGACAACTTCGCTGCCCTTGCGATTGCGGATTGTGCAAACTTTCGGGGCCTCGATCTTGACGGCTGCGCGGGGTTCGATGCCCAGCAGGCTGTTGCGGTCTACCTCGATGGTGCCCAGTTCCGCCGTGTTCTGCATCCCGACAAGGGCCAGCGTCAGCCGGCCGGTCGATTGCGCAAGCGTCAGTGCCGCGACTTGCGCGGGGGTGACCTCGGCGGTCACGGTGCGGGCGATCTTCGTTTCTTCGGAACGGTCGGCATCGGCGCTCTGGTCGATGGCGATCAGTTTCAGGTTGGAATCGATCAGCTTGGTCACCTGATTGTTGCCGACCGCGCCAGACCAGTAGACATCGACGCGATCGCCCGGACGCAGGAAGCCCGACACGCCCGAGGTGACATCGACCTGGATCGTGAAGGCCCGCATGTCGGGCGCCAGATTGGCCATGATGCCCGCATCAACGCCCGGCTTGGTGATTTTCGCGTCGAGGATCGGCTCGTTCATCTCGAAGGACCGCAGCGCCGCGCGGGGACGGGTTTCTCCCTCCAGGAACATCGCGAAGGCGGCCTCGGGCGTGCCCTGTTTGGCAATGATCAGGTGAAAGGCGCCCGCAGGCATCTTGTTGGCCTGGGTCTTGATGACCTCAAGATCGTTGATCCCGAACCGCTCGCCGTATTTCAGGGGGCGCTTGGCAACCACCATATCGGTCAGCGGGGGCATCTGCGACTGTGCGGCCCGCAGTGCGTTGCTTTCGGCCTGGAACTGCGCGATCTGGCCTTGGGCCAGATACACCGCAGCCCCGGCAAGACAGACACCAAGTGCCAGAACCAGAACAACAATCAGGCGCATTTTCCATTCCTTCTTTTCAAACCCGGGCTTCGGCCGGTGTCCCCCCGAAATCGGGTCCGGTGGACGTGGCGGCGTGCGTCACGCCTCAGTTGCTGCCGTCGTCGACCTCTTGCTGCCCGATGACGACCGCGATCCGGTCGGCGGCGGTTACGGTATCTCCCCAGATCAGTGTCCCGGCAATCATTCCCAGAGACACGATCGAAGCCGTCAACACGACCCAGTCGATCGTCACTGCGCCGTCTTCCTCGCGCATCAGCCGCGATCTGGCGAACAAACTCAGCATTTCGTGCACCTCTCCATACCGGCGGGTGATGTCGTCATTACGCCCGGCATAACGTCACTTATTGGCAAAATTACGGCGCGGCTGCGCTAACATCGGGTCAAAGACGGGGACGGCGGACGTCGCGCCTGACCGGGGTGCGCATATGCGAAAGGCCGCGCGGGGCGCGGCCTTTGCAATTCGGGTCCGTGAGCGGATTACGGGTTCGCCGGGGTGTTGGTCGGGACTTCCACGCCACCCATGTAGGTGCCGATCTTGGTCGCGGTGGCTTCGGTGTTCGAGCGGATGGTGGCCAGCGCGGCAGCAGCCAGGCCCACGACGGCGGCGGTCAGCACAACCCAGTCGACGGTCACGGCGCCGTCTTCTTCATTGTGGAACTTGCGGGTAAGTTTGAACAGTTTCATGGGGTCTCTCCATCTTCAGATTGCAGGTCCCGCGGTGCGTCTTGGGCACCTCTGCTCGGCCCTGCGTCGCGGTATGAAACTGTTTTGCCCCCGAATCGTGGCCCGAATAGGGCGGATTGCGTTCATCTTAGGGGCGATTTGGCCTCTGCGCCCCTTGGCCCTCATGATCGTAAAAAGGGAGGGTGGCAGCGCTTGGCGAGGCTGCGCCGCGCGCATATGCGAAAGGCCGCGCCAAGAGGCGCGGCCTTTGCAATTCGGGTCCGTAAGCGGATTACGGGTTCGCCGGGGTGTTGGTCGGGACTTCCACGCCACCCATGTAGGTGCCGATCTTGGTCGCGGTCGCTTCGGTGTTCGAGCGGATGGTGGCCAGCGCGGCAGCGGCCAGGCCCACGACGGCGGCGGTCAGCACAACCCAGTCGACGGTCACAGCGCCGTCTTCTTCGTTGCGGAATTTGCGGGTCAGTTTGAACAGTTTCATCGGGTCTCTCCTTGGGTATCGTATCCGGGTTGTGCCGCGGTGCGTCTGCTTGCCTGCTCTGACCTTGGCTCGCTGCGTCGCGGTATGGGCGTATATGGCGCTTGGAACGTGGCGGGATTTAGGCAGTGACTAGGCATTTTTACGAAGCGTTAATTGCTCCCGTAAAAATCATGTAATTCATTGATAATAATTAATATAAAATAGTGGCTATAGCGGTTTCTGGCAGGCTTTCCCGGACAAAACCCTGTTGCGGAAAGGTCGAATCGGCTTATTCCACGCCGAAGAATCAGTGCGAATGCTGGATTTTTTGCTGATTTTCCGGGATAAAGGCGCAAAGGGGAAAACCCCGGGCAGAGCAGGACAGCGCAGATGCGCATCATATTCAGGGCAGCGACAGTGGCGATCTGCACGGCCGTTTGGGCCGTGTCCGCGGGTGCCGAAATCACGACGCCGACGGTGAACCATTTCAAGCCCAAGCGGGTGGTGCCGCCCGCGCCGGGCACCAAGCGCTTCATCACCATCCAGATCGACCCTGAAGAACAGCGTCAGGCTCTGGCGGCGACGGCGGCGCGCCCGTTCATGCCGGTCACGAAACTGCCCGCAGATCCGGCGAACCCGGCAGGCACGGCGAAGGCCCCGGCCGCGGCGGCGGCTTATGCGTGGTATTGGGATGCGGTTTCGCCCGCGCTGGGCGCGCGCGACGGGCGTTTCGACAAGGCGGTGTCGGCGCTCAGCCAGGGGCCGGGCGGCAAGGCTGTGACCACGCCTCGTCTGGCGCATCTGCAAGACATCGCGCAGCGCTACGGGGCCGAGATTCTGAGCGCCACGATCGGCACCGAGGTATCGCCTGCGCTGGCGCTGGCGGTGATTTCCACGGAATCGGGGGGGCGGCACGATGCGGTGTCGAAATCCGGGGCCGTTGGCCTGATGCAGCTGATCCCGGCCACGGCGGATCGCTTCAAGGTCGGCGACAGCACCGATCCGGTGCAGAACATCAAGGGTGGCGTCGCCTATCTGGATTGGCTGATGAAGGAATTCGACCGCGATCCGCTGATGGTGATCGCCGCCTATAATGCGGGCGAGAATGCGGTGAAGAACAACGGCGGCGTGCCGCCCTATGCCGAGACCCGCGATTATGTGCCCAAGGTCCTGGCCGCCTGGTCGGTGGCGCGGGGGCTGTGTCGCACGCCGCCCGAACTGGTGACCGACGGCTGTGTCTTCGTCGTGAAGGGCTGAACCCCGGCCGGTTCCGTCAGGAAACGGGCCTCTGCCCCGCCCGGGTATGGGCGGGGCGCGGGGTTTGTCAGTCGACGATGGTGGCCTCGGTCGCGGCGCGCAGCTCTTCCTCGGTCACGCCATCGGCCAGTTCCACGATGTGCAGGCCCTTGTGGCCCACGTCCAGCACGCCCAGGTTGGTGATGATCCGGTCGACCACCGCCTTGCCGGTCAGCGGCAGGGTGCATTCCTTCAGCACCTTCGATTCGCCGTGCTTGTTGGTGTGGTCCATCACCACCACCACGCGTTTCACGCCCGCGACCAGATCCATCGCGCCGCCCATCCCCTTGACCAGCTTGCCCGGGATCATCCAGTTCGCCAGATCGCCCTTTTCGGAAACCTCCATCGCGCCCAGGATCGCCATCGCGATCTTGCCGCCGCGGATCATCGCGAAGCTTTGCGCGCTGTCGAAATAGGCCGAATGCGGCAGTTCCGAAATCGTCTGCTTGCCCGCGTTGATCAGGTCGGGGTCGACCTTGTCCTCGGTCGGGAACGGGCCGATCCCCAGCATCCCGTTTTCGGACTGCAGCGTCACGGTCATGCCTTCGGGGATGTAGTTGGCGACCAGCGTCGGGATGCCGATGCCAAGGTTCACATACATCCCGTCCTTGAGTTCCTTTGCCGCCCGCGCGGCCAGTTGATTGCGATCCCAGGGCATCAGGCGCTCCTCACCGTGCGTTGTTCGATCCGTTTCTCGTGCTGGCCCGCGATGATGCGGTGCACATAAATCCCCGGCAGGTGGATGTGATCGGGGTCGAGGCTGCCCACCGGCACGATTTCCTCGACCTCGGCCACGCAGACCCGCCCGCAGGTGGCCGCCGGCACGTTGAAATTGCGCGCCGTCTTGCGGAAGACCAGGTTGCCCGAGGTGTCGGCCTTCCAGGCCTTCACGATCGCCAGATCCATGACAAGGCCGGTTTCGAGGATATAGGTCTCGCCGCCGAAGTCCTTGTGCTCCTTGCCGTCCGCGATCACCGTGCCGACGCCGGTCTTGGTGTAGAAGCCCGGAATCCCCGCGCCACCCGCGCGCATCCGTTCGGCCAGCGTGCCCTGCGGGTTGAATTCCAGCTCCAGCTCGCCCGACAGATACTGGCGCATGAATTCCGCGTTCTCGCCGACATAGGACGAGATCATCTTCTTGATCTGCCGCGTGTCCAGCAATTTGCCCAGACCGAACCCGTCAACCCCGCAGTTGTTCGAGGCGATCGTGATGTCCTTCACGCCGCTGGCCACCAGCGCGTCGATCAGCAGTTCAGGAATGCCGCACAGCCCAAACCCCCCCGCCGCCATCGTCATGCCGTCGAACAAAAGCCCATCCAGAGCCTCCGACGCCGTGCCGTAAACCTTCTTCATAACCCTCACTCCCATAGTCATATCGCAAATGTGTGGCCAAGAGGGCGGCCCGAGTCAATTGCCGCATCGCGGCGGAGCTTAGCCGTCGTCTGCCTCGGAGGCCGGTTTTGCAGATGTTTTCTTGGGCGCTGCCTTCTTCGCCGCCGGTTTCTTGGCTGCCGGCTTCTTCGCCGCAGCCTTCTTCGCAGGCGCCTTGGTTGCGGCCTTTTTCGGCGCGGCTTTCTTCTTGCCGCCTTTGCTGGCCTTGGCCTCGATCAGCGGCAGCGCCAGCTCCAGCGTCATCGCCTCGGGGTCCTGATCCTTGGGCAGGGTGGCATTGACCTTGCCCCATTTCACATAGGGGCCGTAGCGGCCGGGCATCACCTGCACCGGGCCGCCATCGGGATGCTCGCCCAGCTCTTTCAGCGGGGCCGCCGCTGCGCCCCGGCCCGGGCCGCGGGCGATCTTTTGCGCCAGAACCTCGACCGCGCGGTTCATGCCGATGGTGAAGACCTCTTCGGCATCGGGCAGGTTGGCGTAGGTCTTGTTCCATTTCACATAGGGGCCGAAGCGCCCGAGATTGGTTTCGACCGGTGCGCCGTCTTCGGGGTGGGCACCCAGTTGCCGCGGCAGCGACAGCAGTTGCAGCGCGCGCTCCAGATCCAGCGTGTCGGGCGCCCAGCCCTTGGGCAGGCTGGCGCGCGGCGGCTTGGGCTGTTCCTCGGTGGGCTCGCCGCGCTGCACATAGGGGCCGAAACGGCCGATGCGTAGCGTGATCAGATCGCCCGCGTCCTCGCCCAGGATCTTGCCGTCGAGCCCGGCGGTGTCATCGTCGCCCGGTGCCGAGAGCGGGCGGGTATAGCGGCATTCGGGGTAATTGCCGCAGCCGATGAACGCCCCGCCCGAGCGCGCGGTTTTTAGATGCAGACGCCCGGTGCCACAGGTCGGGCAGGCGCGCGGGTCGCTGCCATCGGGGCGCGGCGGGTAAAGATGCGGGGCCAGAACCTCGTCGATCTTGTCCAGCACCTCGCCGATGCGCAGATCGGCGGTCTCGCCCAGGGCGGCCGAGAAATCGCGCCAGAACCGTGCCAGCACATCCTTGTAATCACGCGACCCGGCCGAGATGTCATCGAGCTGATCTTCCAGATCGGCGGTGAAATCATATTCGACATAGCGGCGGAAATAATTGCTCAGGAACGCCGTCACCAGCCGCCCGGTGTCTTCGGGGATCAGGCGGTTCTTGTCCTTGCGGACATAGCCGCGGTCCTGAATCGTGGTCACGATCGAGGCATAGGTCGAGGGCCGGCCGATGCCCAGCTCTTCCATCCGTTTCACCAGTGTCGCCTCGGTATAGCGCGGCGGCGGCTGGGTGAAATGCTGCTCGGGGGTGATCTGGCCCTTCTTCGCGGGCTCTCCCTGCATGATCTGCGGCAGGCGGGCGCCGTCTTCGCCCTCGTCATCGTCGCGGCCCTGATCGTAGATCTTGAGGAAGCCGTCGAAGGTCACGACCTGGCCGGTCGCGCGCAGTTCCACTTCGCCGTCGGTCGAGCCCACGTCGACCGTGGTGCGTTCCATCACCGCCCCCGCCATCTGGCTGGCCAGGGTGCGCTTCCAGATCAGATCGTACAATTTCGCCTGATCGTCAGCGAGTTTCAGCGCCTCGGGGCCCGCCGCCATGTCGGTGGGGCGGATGCATTCGTGGGCTTCCTGCGCGTTCTTGGCCTTGTTTTTATAGATCCGCGGCGTTTCGGGGACATATTTCGCACCGAAGCGGGACGCGATCTCGGCGCGTGCGGCGCTTACCGCCTCGGGGGCCATGTCGATGCCGTCGGTCCGCATATAGGTGATGTGCCCGGCCTCATACAGACGCTGCGCCGCCGACATGCACGCCTTGGCGCCCATGCCGAATTTGCGGCTGGCTTCCTGTTGCAGGGTCGAGGTCATGAAGGGCGGGTAGGGGTTGCGGGTCGCGGGCTTGGCCTCGACCGATTTCACCACCAGATCGCGCGAGGTCACCGCCTGCACCGCCAGTTCGGCATCGGTCGCGGTCTTCAGATCGAACTTGTCGAGCTTCTTGCCGCCCAGAACCGTCAGCCGGGCGGTGAATGTCTGGCCGCGCGGTGTGGTCAGCTCGGCGGTGACGGTCCAGTATTCACGGGCCTTGAAGGCCTCGATCTCCATCTCGCGCTCGACGATCAGGCGCAGGCAGACCGATTGCACGCGCCCGGCCGATTTCGCACCGGGCAGCTTGCGCCACAGCACCGGCGACAGGTTGAACCCCACCAGATAATCCAGCGCGCGGCGCGCGAGGTAAGCCTCGACCAGCGCGGTGTCGACCTGACGGGGGTGTTTCATCGCCTCGGTGATCGCCGGTTTGGTGATCGCGTTGAAGGTCACGCGGCTGACCTTCTTGCCCTTCAGCTTCTTCTCCAGCGCCTGTTCCAGGTGCCAGGAAATCGCCTCTCCCTCGCGATCGGGGTCGGTTGCGAGGATCAGTTCGTCATCATGCGCCAGCGCGTCGGTGATCGCCTTGATATGTTTCTTGGAATCGCTCGCGACTTCCCATTTCATCGCGAAATCGGTTTCAGGGTCGACCGAGCCATCCTTGGGCGGCAGGTCGCGGACATGTCCGAAGGACGCCAGAACCGTGTAATCCGAACCCAGATATTTGTTGATTGTCTTGGCCTTGGCGGGAGATTCGACAACGACAACGGCCATGACTTCCTCTTCACTTCACGCGCTAATGCTTTGGCCGGGCAACATGTGGGGCAAGTCCCCGCTTGTCAATGCGCCGCGCATGCCCCCGATTGCCACAGGGCGTTGGTGCGGCCATGATGAGGCAAAGCGAAAAAGGGGGGATGGAATGCGGCGGTTGATCCTTGCGGGGCTGATGGTCTTGTTTCCGGTGATGGCCGGGGCGCAGGGCTGGTTCACGCCCGAACGCGGCAGTGCGTTGCGGGCCGATCTGATGGATGCGCTGCGCCCGATGGTGGAATGGGAACTGGGTGCGCCCGTCGAGTTCGTGATCCACGATCTGCGGGTGGCGGGCGATCGCGCCTTTGCCATGCTCGAGGCGCAGCGCCCGGGCGGGCAGCCCATCAAAATGTGGGCAACGCCGATGGTGCAGCGCGGCACCTTCGACCCCGAACTGATCGACACCCCGCATATAGAGGTGTTCTGGCGCAAATCCGGGCGGATGTGGGCGGCGGTGCATTGGGCCATCGGCGCGACCGATGTCTGGTATCAGTATGAACCGATCTGTGCCGAATATGGCGGGCTGATCCCCGAGGTTTGCGCCGGGCTTTATCGTTGAGCCTCAGGCGATGCGGCTGAGCAATCCGCCGGCGTGGCGCTGCACTTTGCCCTCCATCTCCAGATCCAGCAGGGGACCGGCCAGTGCCGCGGCATCCAGCCCCAGATCGCGGATGATCTGATCCTCTGGCGTCGGGCTGGGCCCAAGCGCGTTGAGAACCTGCTGGGCGATATCGTGGGGCATCGCGTTCTGGCGCGGCGCGGCGGGGGCGGGCGGATCGGTGGCCGTGACAGCCTGCGCCCGGGGCGCGGGCGCCAGACCCAGCGTTTCCAGAACATCCTCGGCGCCGCGCACCAGGACCGCGCCGTCGCGGATCAGCATGTTGCACCCCCAGGCGCGCCCGTCCATCGGATGACCCGGCACCGCCATCACCTCGCGCCCCTGATCGAGTGCGTCTTTCGCGGTCAGCAGGCTGCCCGAGCGGGCGGCGGCTTCGACCACGACCACGGCGCGCGACAGCCCCGAGATGATGCGGTTGCGCTGCGGGAAATGCTGCGCCTTGGGGGCCATGCCGGGGGGCTGTTCGGACAGGCGCAGGCCGCGCTCTGCGATCTGGCGCGCCAGGTCGGCGTTTTCCAGCGGATAGATCACGTCGATACCGCCCGCCTGCACGCCGATTGTGCCGCTGGTCAGGGCCGCGCGATGCGCTTCGGCGTCGATCCCGCGCGCCAGGCCCGACACCACGGTGACCCCCGCCGCGCCCAGGCCCTCGGCCAGGCGGCGCGCCATCCGCAGCCCCAGTGACGAGGCATTGCGCGCCCCCACCAGTGCCACGCGCGGGCGCGCCAGCAACGCCAGATCGCCCAGGGCCCAAAGCACGGCGGGCGCATCGGCAATTTCGGCCAGATCGGCGGGGTAGTCGGGCGAACCGGCACAGATCAGCCGCGCGCCCGCGCGTTGCCCGGCCTTCAATTCCGCCAGCGCGACGCCTTCAGGGCAGATCTGATAATCCTGCGCACCTGCGGCCCGGGCGACTTCCGGCAAGGCGTCAAGCGCGGCTTGCGCCGTGCCATGTTCGGCCATCAAACGGTGAAACGTGCTGGGGCCCACGCGACGAGAGCGAATAAGGCGAAGAACCGAAAGTTCATCTTCTTCCGTGGTGGGTGGGGTGAAGGGGGTGGGGTAAGAAAACAAACGCGTTTTCATCCGATCCTCCGCCTCATTCGCCCCCTCTTTTTGCAACCTTAACGTTAATAATTGGTTACCGCGCATATGATTCGTGCGGGTTTTCGGAAATATATTTCAGTCAGGGGGCACGGCCGGTCGGGGCTTCGCCACGCCCCGGTCGGTCTGGTTAAGGCCGCGCCCGATCTCAGGCGGCGGAACCGCCGACCGTCAGCCCGCCGATCATCAGCGTCGGCTGGCCCACGCCCACCGGCACCCATTGTCCGGCCTTTCCGCAATTGCCGATGCCGGGGTCCAGCGCCATGTCGTTGCCGATCGCGCGGATCTGGCGCATCGCGGTCGGCCCGTCGCCGATCAGCGTGGCGCCCTTGACCGGCGCGCCGATGATGCCGTTCTTCACCCGGTAGGCCTCGGTGCAGGAAAACACGAACTTGCCGTTGGTGATATCGACCTGCCCGCCACCGAAGCCCACCGCGTAGATCCCGTCTTTCAGATCGGCCAGGATCGCGGCGGGGTCGGCGTCGCCGCCCAGCATGTAGGTGTTGGTCATCCGCGGCATCGGCGCATGGGCAAAGCTTTCGCGCCGCCCGTTGCCGGTGGGGGCCACGCCCATCAGCCGCGCATTCTGCCGGTCCTGCATGTAGCCCACCAGAATGCCATCCTCGATCAGCACATTGCGCCCCGAGGGCGTGCCCTCGTCGTCAACCGAGATAGAGCCGCGCCGGTCCGGGATCGTGCCGTCATCCAGCACGGTGACGCCTTTGGCCGCGACCTGCTGGCCCATCAGCCCGGCGAAGGCCGAGGATTTCTTGCGGTTGAAATCGCCTTCCAGCCCGTGCCCCACGGCTTCGTGCAGCAGCACGCCGGGCCAGCCCGGCCCCAGGACCACGTCGAACTGTCCGGCGGGTGCGGGTTCGGCCACCAGATTGACCAGCGCGATGCGCAGCGCCTCGCGCGCGACCGGCTGCCAATGCGCGGGCTCGATCAGCCCCGACAGGCCAAAGCGCCCGCCGCCACCATGCCCGCCGCTTTCGCGCCGCCCGTTTTCCTCGACGATGACCGAAACGTTCAGCCGTGCCATCGGGCGGATGTCGCTGACCAGCCCGCCTTCGGGACGCAGGATGAAGACCTCTTGCAGGCTGGCCGCCATGCTGGCGGACACCTGCACGACACGCGGGTCAAGACCCCGGGTGAAGGCGTCGATCTCGCGCAGGATGTCGATTTTCGCCCCGAAGGTCGCATCGGCCATCGGGTCGGCATCGCCATAAAGCCGCCGGTTGGTGCCCGCGGGGGGCGGGGCCATCACGCCGCCGCCATCGCCCACCGCCAGCCGCGCGGTTTCCGCCGCACGTTTCAGCGCGCTTTCGGAAATCTCGGTCGAATGGGCGTAGCCCGCGACCTCGCCCTTGACGGCGCGCAGCCCGAACCCTTCGGAGGCGTCGTAAGACGCGGTCTTGATCCGGCCATCATCGAACACCAGCGCCTCGGAGCGGCGACGCTCCAGAAACAGCTCGCCATCCTCGGCGCCCGCAGTGGCCTCGCGCAGAACCTGCAACGCGCGGGCCTCGTCCAATTGCTGTTCGAATGGCGCGAAATGATCCTGGCTCATGGCACTTCCTTCTCCGGCGGCGTCCCAAAAAGCGACAGAGTGTCGCAGCTTTTGCTTGTCGGACCCAAATGAATATGTTTTCCATAGGAATACATACAGCGCCAAGAGGTGAAGGGAAGCACCGCTTTGCGCTGGCGGCAGGGAGAGCCGCATCAGGGAGAGAGAATTCGAATGCGCTTTGCGTCTATCCGCTGCGGTTTCGCGGCCGCTTTCACGTCGGCATTCGTTGCCGGTCAGGTTCACGCCCAGGACATGATCAAGGGTTTGCCGGTGATCGGCAAACCGCATGCGCAGGGCGTGGGCTTTCAGCCCGCCTCGTCGGAACTGGCGCATGACCAGCAATGGCTGGACCATATGCTGCTGACGATCATCACGGTAATTACGTTGTTCGTGGTGGCGCTGCTGATCTATGTGATCGTGCGCTACAACAGCCGGGCCAATCCGACGCCGTCGCGGTTCACCCACAACACGCCGCTGGAAATCGCCTGGACCATCGTGCCGATCCTGATCCTGGTGGTTGTGGGGGCGTTTTCGCTGCCCACGCTGTGGAAGCAGCAGGAAATTCCCAAGGGCGATATCGTCATCAAGGTCACCGGCTATCAGTGGTATTGGGGTTATGAATACCCGGATGAAGGCGTCAGCTTCGATGCGCTGATGCTGGCCAAGGAAGACCTGGCCGAGCATGGCTATGCCCCCGACGAATATCTGCTGGCGACCGACAATGCCGTGGTGGTGCCGGTGGGCAAGACCATCGTGATGCAGGTGACCGGCGCGGATGTGATCCATTCCTGGGCGCTGCCGGCGTTCGCGGTCAAGCAGGACGGCGTGCCGGGGCGGATCGCGCAGCTGTGGTTCAATGCCGACAAGGAAGGCGTCTATTTCGGCCAGTGTTCCGAACTGTGCGGGCAGGCGCATGCCTATATGCCGATCGTGGTCAAGGTCGTCTCGGACGAGGTCTATGCCCAGTGGCTCGACCGCGCCAAGAACGGCTTTGCCGCGCTGGACACGCCCGCGCCGGTGAAAGTCGCGTCGAACTGACGGCGTGCCGGGGAGGGCAGCGATGAGCGATATCGGCATTCTCGAGCGCGACACCGAAGGCCAGTTCGGCGATTACATCGCCCTGCTGAAGCCGCGGGTCATGTCACTGGTGGTGTTCACCGCCTTCGTCGGTCTGGTCGTGGCGCCCGTGGGGGTGCATCCCTTCGTGGGTTTCGTCGCGGTGCTGTTCATCGCGTTGGGGGGCGGGGCCTCGGGCGCGCTGAACATGTGGTATGATGCCGACATCGACCGGCTGATGCGCCGCACCCAAAGCCGCCCGATCCCCGCAGGTCGGGTGACCGAGGGCGAGGCGCTGGGCTTCGGGCTGGCGCTGGCGGGGATTTCCTGCGTGATGCTGGCGCTGGCGGCCAATATCTTTGCCGGGCTGTTTCTGGCCTTCACGATCTTCTTCTATGTTGTCGTCTACACTATCTGGCTGAAACGCGCGACGCCGCAGAACATCGTGATCGGCGGCGCCGCCGGGGCGTTCCCGCCGATGATCGGCTGGGCGGTGGCCACGGGCGGCATCAGCATGGAATCGCTGGCGATGTTCGCGATCATCTTCCTGTGGACCCCGCCGCATTTTTGGTCGCTGGCGCTGTTTATGAAGGATGACTATTCCAATGCGGGTGTGCCGATGCTGACGGTGACGCATGGCCGCCGGGTGACGCGCGGGCAGATCCTGCTCTATACGCTGATCCTTGCGCCTGTGGCGGTGGGCACTGCGTTCACCAGCATCGGCGGGCCGGTCTATCTGGCCGTGGCTCTGGTGCTGAATGCGCTGTTCATTCGGGGTGCGGTCCGGCTGTGGCGGCGCGACGAGGCCGCCGCCCTGGCCGAGAAATACGCCACCGAAAAGCGGTTTTTCTATTTCTCGCTGCTCTATCTGTTCGGGCATTTTCTGGCGCTGCTGGCCGAAAAAGGCCTGAGCCTGTTCGGCATGGGGGGCTGGTGATGGCTTTTACGCGCGATCACGAATTGCACCGCCGCCGGTTCGGCCGCAATGCCGGGCTGGGGCTGGTGCTGATCGGCTTCGTGGTGCTGGTCTTCGGGCTGACCATCGTCAAGGTGCAGCGCGGCGACAAGATGCAGGCCTATGACCACCAGCCGCGCGTCAGCATGCTGCCTGCGTCCGACCCAGCGCCTGCGCGGCCTGCGAAAATCGCCCCCGGCGCGCCGATCGGACAGGTGAGCGAATGACCGCCCCGGCCCGCTCCAACCGCCGTATCGTGCTGCAACTGGTGGCCGTCATCGTGGTGATGGGGGCGGGGGCCTGGGCTGCAGTGCCGTTCTACGACTGGTTCTGCCGCACCACCGGCTTTGCCGGCACCACGCAGGTGTCGCAGGCCGGGTCCGACGTGATCCTGGATGAAACCGTCACCGTGCGTTTCGACGCCAATGTGGCGCGCGGCATGCCGTGGAAATTCCGCCCCGTGCAGAACGAGATGACCCTGCGCATCGGCGAAACCGGGCTGGCCTATTTCGAGGCCTACAACCCCACCGACCGGGTCGTCGCGGGCACGGCCAGCTATAACGTCGCCCCCGATCTGGCGGGTGGGTTCTTCGACAAGATCGAATGCTTCTGCTTTACCGAACAGGTGCTGCAACCCGGCGAGCGGGTCGAGATGCCGGTCTCGTTCTTCGTCGATCCGGCGCTGGTCACCGACCGGGATGCGGGCCGCATCCGCAATATCACGCTGTCTTATACTTTCTTTGAAACCGATCTGCCTTCGCAGCAGGCCGCGCTGGCGCCCGTTGCGAAGATCCCCGTCAACTGAGGCCGACAGGACAACCCAAATGGCGCATGCAAAGAACCACGACTATCACATCCTGCCCCCCTCGATCTGGCCGCTGCTGAGCGCGCTGGGGGCGTTTGTCATGCTTTTCGGGGCGGTGATGTGGATGACCAAGGTCACCCCCTTCATCTTCTTCGCGGGGCTGCTGCTGGTGCTGTATTGCATGTATGGCTGGTGGTCCGACGTGGTGGCCGAGGGCGAGCGGCACGAACACACGCCGGTGGTTCGCATCGGGCTGCGCTATGGCTTCATCCTGTTCATCATGTCCGAGGTGATGTTCTTTGCCGCCTGGTTCTGGAGCTTCTTCAAGCACGCGATGTATCCGATGGGGCCCGAAAGCCCGGCGGTCGACGGGCAATGGCCGCCCGCCGGCATCGAAACCTTCGACCCCTGGCATCTGCCGCTGATCAACACGGTCATCTTGCTGTTGTCGGGTGTCACGCTGACCTGGGCGCACCATGCGCTGGTGCATGAAAACAACCGCAAGGACGTGAAAAACGGTCTGATCCTGACGGTTCTGCTGGGGGCGCTGTTCACCTGCTTTCAGGCCTATGAATACAGTCACGCGGCCTTTGGTCTGGCGGGCAATATCTATGGCGCTAACTTCTTCATGGCGACGGGGTTCCACGGTCTGCACGTCATCATCGGCACGATCTTCCTGCTGGTCTGTCTGATCCGGGTGATGAAGGGCCAGTTCACCCCGGACGAGCATGTCGGCTTCGAGGCTGCGGCCTGGTACTGGCACTTCGTCGATGTGGTGTGGCTCTTCCTCTTTGCTTCGATCTATATCTGGGGCAGCGCGTAAGCGCCCCTTGGCGCCCGGGACATGCGCGCGGCGCGGGGGGCAACCTTCGCGCCGCAATCTTTGGAGGGGCGATGAAACGCTATATCTTTCCGCTGATCCTGGGCGTGGTGGGCTGCGCGATCTTGCTGAACCTCGGGTTCTGGCAGTTGCGTCGTCTGGCCTGGAAAGAACAGATGCTGGCCGAGATTTCCGCGCAGATCGCGGGCCCCGCGCAGGATCTGCCCACCGAAGGCACCGATACGCGCGCACTGAAATACACGCCGGTGATGATGGCAGGGGCGACCACCGGCGCCGAAGTTCTGGTGCTGTCGGGGCAAAAGGGCGTGGGCCCAGGCTATGAGGTGATTTCGGCCTTCGAGACCGGCGAGGGGCGGCAGGTTCTGTTGGATCGCGGCTTCATCCCCGAGGCGGCGCGGCGTAGCCCGCGCCCGGGCACCGCGCTGATCGTGGCCGGCAATCTGCACTGGCCCGAAGAAACCGACAGCTACACCCCCGCGCCCGATCTGGCTGCGCAGGTCTGGTATGCCCGCGACGTGCCCGCGATGGCCGAACATCTGGGGACAGAGCCGGTTCTGGTGGTCGCCGCCCGGATCGAGGGCGACACGCAGGGGGTGACCCCGCAGCCGATTGCCATCACCGGCATTCCAAATGATCACAGAAACTATGCAATCACGTGGTTTTCGCTCGCAATCGTCTGGGCGGGGATGACAGCGTTCCTGTTGTGGCGTATCAGGCGGCAACAGATCTGAGGGTGACTGATGCGGTATATCTCGACCCGGGGGCAGGCCCCCGTGCTGACGTTCGGCGAAGCGATGTTGACGGGGCTGGCGCGCGATGGCGGGCTGTATGTGCCGCAAACCGTGCCCGCGATGAGCGCGGATGACATCACGGCGCTGGCTGGGCAAAGCTATGAAGAGGTCGCCTTCCGCGTGATGTTCCCCTTCGTGGGCGAAACCTTCACCGAGTCCGAACTGCGCGGCGCCATCGCGCGCGCCTATGCGGGCTTTGGCCATGTCGCGCGCGCGCCGCTGGTGCAGCTGGATCAGGGGCATTTCCTGCTGGAACTGTTCCATGGGCCCACGCTGGCATTCAAAGATTTCGCCATGCAGATCATCGGCCAGCTCTTTCAGATCGAACTGGCCAAGCAGGGCAAACGCATCACCATTGTCGGCGCCACCTCGGGCGATACCGGTTCGGCCGCGATCGAGGCCTTCAAGGGCCTTGAAAACGTCGATGTCTTCATCCTGTTCCCGCATGGCCGCGTCAGCGAGGTGCAGCGCCGTCAGATGACCACCCCGCCCGAGGCCAACGTGCATGCGCTGGCGCTGGATGGCACCTTCGACGATTGCCAGAACCGTCTGAAGGACATGTTCAACCATTTCGAATTCCGCGATGCGGTGGGGTTGGCGGGTGTCAACAGCATCAACTGGGCGCGGGTTCTGGCGCAGGTGGTCTATTACTTCACCGCCGCCGTCAGCCTGGGCGCGCCGGGTCGCAAGATCAGCTTCACCGTGCCCACCGGCAATTTCGGCGACATTTTCGCGGGCTTCATCGCGCGGGAAATGGGCCTGCCGATCGACAAGCTGGTGATCGCGACCAACCAGAACGACATCCTGCACCGCTGCCTGACTACGGGCGAGTATCGGATGGACGGGGTGAAACCCTCGATCAGCCCGTCGATGGATATTCAGATTTCCTCGAACTTCGAACGGGCGCTGTTCTGGGCCTATGGCCGCGACGGCGCCGCCGTGGCGCAACTGATGGACGAGCTGAAAACCGAAGGCGGCTTCCGCGTCAGCCAAGGCGCGCTGCAGGCGCTGCGCGAGGTCTATGTCTCGGGGCGGGTGTCCGAGGACGAGACCAGCGAAACGATCCGCGACGAACTCGCGCGTTCGGGTGAATTGCTGTGCCCGCATTCGGCGGTGGGCGTGCGCGTGGGCGCGGCCCATGTCGCGGCGCCGGTACCGATGGTGACGCTGGCCACCGCGCATCCGGCCAAGTTCCCCGATGCGGTCGCGGCTGCGACGGGCATTCGCCCCGGCCTGCCGCCTCGGATGGCCGATCTGTTCGATCGCCCCGAGCGGGTGACGCGCGTGCCCAACGATCTGGCCGCGCTGGAAGCGCTGATCGAAGAGGGACGGCGCAAGTGATCCAGACGACGACGCTGCCGAACGGTCTGCGGATCATCACCGAAGCGATGCCGGGGCTGGCCTCGGCCACGGTGGGCATTTGGGTGACTGCGGGCGGGCGCCACGAACGCCCCGAACAGAACGGGATCGCCCATTTCCTGGAACACATGGCGTTCAAGGGCACCCGGACCCGCACCGCGCTGCAGATCGCCGAGGCGATCGAGGATGTGGGCGGCTATATCAACGCCTATACCTCGCGCGAGATGACGGCCTATTACGCCCGCGTGCTGGGCGGCGACGTGCCGCTGGCGCTGGAGGTGATTTCCGACATCGTTCTGAACCCGATCTTCGATCCGCGCGAGATCGAGGTCGAGCGGCATGTGATCTTGCAGGAAATCGGTCAGGCGCTCGATACGCCCGACGACATCATCTTCGACTGGCTGCAAGAGGCCGCCTATCCCGATCAGGCGATGGGGCGCACGATTCTGGGCCCGGCCGAACGGGTGCAGGCCTTTGGCCGCGCCGATCTGGCAGGATTTGTGGCCGAACATTACGGCCCCGATCAGATGATCCTGTCGGCGGCGGGGGCGGTCGATCACGACGCCATCGTGAAACAGGCCGAAGCCGCCTTTGGCGGGCTGTCGCCGGTGGGGGCGCATCCGGTGCAGGGCGCGCTGTGGCAAGGGTCCGAACGGCGCGAGGTCAAGGATCTGGAGCAGGTCCATTTCGCGCTGGCCTTCGAGGGCCCGGCCTATCGCGACGCCGATCTTTACACCGCGCAGGTCTATGCCACCGCGATGGGCGGCGGCATGTCGAGCCGGCTGTTCCAGAAGATCCGCGAGGAACGCGGCCTGTGCTATTCGATCTTTGCGCAGGCGGGCGCCTATGACGACACCGGCATGGTGACGATTTATGCCGGCACCTCCGAGGAAGAAATCGGCGCGCTGTGCGGCCTGACCGTGGACGAGCTGAAACGGGCCGCCGACGACATGTCCGAGGCCGAGGTGGCGCGCGCGCGCGCTCAGATGAAGGCGGGCATGCTGATGGGGCTGGAAAGCGCCTCGAGCCGGGCCGAGCGGATGGCGCGCAACCTGTCGATCTGGGGCCGGGTGCCGGGGCTGGAAGAGGTGTCGCAAAAGATCGACGCGGTCAGCTGCGAGGCGGTGCGCGACTATGCCGGACGGCTGGCGGCCTCGGGGCGCTCGGCGCTGGCGCTTTACGGCCCGGTCGGCGATGCGCCCGCGCTGGAGGCCCTGCGCGACAGGCTTGCCAGCTGATGCTCGGGCGGCGTCGGAAGCCCTCGGTAGAGACGGCGCGGATGGTGCTGCGCCTGCCGATGCATTCCGATTACCGCGACTGGGCCTTGCTGCGCGAGGAAAGCCGCGATTTCCTGACCCCGTGGGAGCCCGCCTGGGCGCCCGACCATCTGGGCCGCAAGGCCTTTGCCGACCGGGTCTATTGGGCGGCCCGGGCCGAGGGCGCGGGCACTGCGTTGCCATTCTTCCTGATCCGCAAACAGGATGCGCGAGTGCTGGGGGCGATCACGCTTGACAGTATCCGGCGCGGCCCGGCGCAGGCGGGGACGCTGGGCTATTGGGTGGGGCAACGCTACGCCCGGCAGGGATATATGCGCGAGGCGATCGGCGCGGTGGTGGATTACGCCTTCAGCGTGCTGGACCTGAGCCGGATCGAGGCCGCCTGCCTGCCCGAAAACGTGGCGTCGCGCGGGGCGTTGGAAAAATCGGGCTTCAAATACGAAGGCGTCGCGCAGAGCTATTTGCAGATCAACGGGCGCTGGCGCAATCATGTGCTGTATTCCAACCTGCGCCCGGATCGGCGCGGGCGGACCGATATCGGCTGAAACGCATATGGCCCGCGCCGGGGGCCAGCCCCCGGACCCCCGGGATATTTCGGCCAGAAAGAAGAGGCAAAAATGCTGAACCCCGCAGATCAGGCCTTTGTTGCGCATCTGGCGCAGGCGGTGCCCGGGCTGTCGCTGGGCGCACCCGAGCCGCGCTATCTGGAAGAGCCGCGGGGGCTGTGGGAAGGGCGGGGCGGCGTGGTGGCGAAGCCCGCCGATACCGCGCAGGTGGCGGGGGTGTTGCGCGCCTGCCATGCCGCGCGGGTGGGGGTCGTGCCTTATGGCGGCGGGACCGGGCTTGTAGGCGGGCAGGTGCAGACCGAAGGCCCGGCGCCGGTGATCCTGAGCCTGGAAAAGATGGCCGCGGTGCGCGCGCTCGACGATCATGTGCTGGTGATCGAGGCGGGGGCGACACTGGCCGAGGCGCAGGCCGCCGCCGCCGCGCAGGGGCGGCTGTTTCCGCTGACCCTGGCCAGTCAGGGCACGGCGCGGATCGGCGGGTGCCTTGCGACCAATGCGGGTGGCGTCAACGTGCTGCGCTATGGCAATGCGCGCGAGCTGTGTCTGGGCATCGAGGCGGTGCTGGCCGATGGCACGGTGATCGCAGGGCTGCGGCGATTGCGCAAGGACAACACCGGCTATGACATCAAGGATCTGCTGATCGGGGCCGAGGGCACGCTGGGGGTGATTACCGCTGCCAGCCTGCGGCTGTTTCCGCAGCCTGCAAGCCTTGGCACGGCGATGTTCGTGGTGCCGTCCCCGGCCGCCGCGCTGGAGCTGCTGGCACTGGCCGAGGCGCGGATGCCGGGCTGTGTCAGCGCGTTCGAGCTGATCGCGCGGCAGGGGCTGGAGTTTCTGGACGAGGTCGGCCCGCCGGTGCATCAGCCCTTTGCTGTGCGCCCGGACTGGATGGTGCTGGTGGAAGTCGGCCTGCCCGAGGGGATCGACCCCGAAGAGGCTCTGGCCGGGCTGTTCGAGGCGGCGGGCGCGTTGGTCGAGGATGGCGTGATCGCGCAATCGGGCGCCCAGCGTGCGCAGATGTGGACGCTGCGCGAGTCCCTGCCCGAGGCGAACAAGCGGATCGGCTCTATCTCCAGCCATGACATCTCGGTGCCGCTGCCCGATCTGCCACAGTTCATCGCACAGGCCGGGGCGGCGGTGCGCACGCTGGGCGATTTTCGGATCAACTGCTTTGGCCACGTGGGCGACGGCAATCTGCATTACAACGTCTTTCCCGCGCCGGGGCGCAGCCGGGCGGAATATGCCAATCTGCGTGGCCAGGTGAAGGACCTGGTGCATGCGATCGTCGATGGCTTCGGCGGTTCGGTTTCGGCCGAGCATGGTATCGGGCGGCTGAAAGTGCCGGATCTGGAGCGGTATGGCGACCCCGGCAAGCTGGCCGCGATGCGGGCGATCAAGGCGGCGCTTGATCCGTTGGGCATCATGAACCCGGGGGCGGTGTTGCGCTAATCGAAAGGCGCCCCGCCGGGGGAGGCAGGGCGCCACACTTTTGGTTCACATGTTTGCAAGCAGCCGAACCATCAGGTCCGCTTGGGATAGCGTGATTCCGGTTGAGGAAAGGTTAGCGCCCCTCTCAAGCCCCGTCGAATTCGCACAGGACATTGACCTGCATGCCCAGGCCTTCCAGCAGCTTGCGCCCGCCCAGTTCGGGCAGATCGACGATGAAGGAACAGCCGACGATCTCGGCGCCCAGCCGTTCGATCAGCTTGATCGAGGCTTCGCAGGTGCCGCCCGTTGCCAGCAGGTCGTCGACCACCAGCACCCTCTCGCCCGGTTGCAGCGCGTCTTCGTGGATCTCCATGATCGCCTCGCCGTATTCCAGCTTGTAGGCCTGGCTGATCGTCTGCCCGGGCAGTTTGCCCTTCTTGCGGATCGGCACGAAGCCTTTAGACAACTGATGCGCGATCGCGCCGCCCAGAATGAAGCCGCGCGCCTCCAGCCCGATCACCTTGTCGATTTGCTGGCCCGCCCAGGGGTGCAGCAGCTGGTCGATCGCCATGCGAAACCCGCGCGCATCGGCAAACAGCGAGGTGACATCGCGGAACATGATCCCTTCATGCGGGAAATCGGCGATGGTGCGGATGTAATCCTTGACGGTTTTCATGGGGATCAGCCTTTCAGAACGCGGCCGGCGACGACCGAGAGTTTTGCCATCACACCGGCGTCACGTTTCCCCGGCGCGGTCATGATCGCACTGTCGAGCGCGCGGGTGCAGCCGCAGGGACATTCGCTTTGCGGCGCCGCCAGAAGCCCGGGCAGGGCCGCCACCAATGCGCGCGCCTTGTCGGCGTTTTTCATCGCGGTGGCAACCACCTGCGCCACGTCAACCGCGTCATGTTCGGGGTGCCAGCAATCGTAATCGGTGATCATCGCGACGCAGGCGTAGCAAATCTCGGCCTCGCGGGCGAGTTTGGCCTCGGGCATGCCGGTCATGCCGATCACATCGGCGCCCCAACTGCGATAGAGGCGGCTTTCGGCCAGGGTCGAGAATTGCGGCCCCTCCATCGCGACATAGGTGCCACCCTCGTGGACCTGAACGCCGGTGCCGCGCGCGGCCTGCGCACAGGCGGCGGACAGTCGTGCACAAGCCGGATGCGCGACCGAGACATGGCCAACGAGGCCCGGTTCGAAAAACGATTTTTCGCGCGCGAAGGTGCGGTCGATATATTGATCCACAATCAGAAAATCGCCCGGGGCATATGCTTCCTTCAGGCTGCCCACGGCCGAGACAGCAACCAGATCGGTCACGCCCATCGCCTTCATCGCATGGATATTGGCGCGGTAGGGCACGGTGGTCGGGGTATGCACATGGCCGCGCCCGTGCCGCGGCAGGAAGGCCATCTTCACCCCGTTCAGCGTGCCGGTGAAAACCTGATCCGAGGGCGCCCCCCAGGGCGTGTCGACGCTGATCCAGGCGGCGTTTTCCAGCCCGGCGATCTCGTAGACGCCCGAGCCGCCGATTACGCCGATCATCTTCTCCATGGGGTCCTCCTGCGCTGCACCGCCGCAAGACTAGGCCTCGCGCAGCGTGGTGAAAAGGGCATATTCATTGCCGCAGTTTTCACCCATAGTCGCCGCAAAACGGGACAGGCGGGCAGAGATTGGAAAACATTCGCGGATCGGTCTTGATGACGCTGGCCATGGCGGCCTTCGCCGTCGAGGATATGTTCATCAAAAGTGCGACGACGCGCCTGGCCGTGGGCGAGGTGCTGATGCTGTTCGGGCTGGGCGGCATGATCTGTTTCATGGTGCTGACGCGTGCCGCGGGGCAGCGGATCTGGCACCCGGCTGTGATCAGCCCGCTGTTGCTGATGAAGGCCGGGTTCGAGGTGGTGGGGCGGCTGGGCTACACGCTGGGCATCGCGCTGACGCCCCTGTCGAACGCCTCTGCGATCTTGCAGGCGACGCCGCTGGTGGTGGTCGCGGGGGCGGCGCTGTTCTTCCGCGAACGGGTCGGGCCGCGCCGCTGGGCCGCGATCGGACTGGGCTTCGTGGGGGTTCTGGTGATCCTGCGCCCGGGGATGGAGGGGTTTGTGCCCGCGGCGCTGTGGACGGTGCTGGGACTTCTGGGCTTTGCCGGGCGGGATCTGACGACCCGCGCGGCCCCCAAGGTGCTGTCGAATTTCCAGTTGGGTATCTACGGCTTTGCCGCGCTGATCCCGACGGGGGCGATCATTCTGGCCTTCAGCGGCACGCCCGCCCTGCCGGAAAGCCGAACGCTGCTGCTGATCGGCGGCGCGGTCCTGTTCGGCGTCGGCGCCTATTGGGCCCTGACGGCCGCCATGCGGATCGGCGAGGTCTCGGTGGTCACGCCCTTCCGCTACACCCGTCTGATCTTTGCGCTGATCATGGGCGTCCTGGTCTTTGGCGAGCGCCCCGATCTGGCGACGCTGGCGGGCGCCGGGCTGATCATCGCCAGTGGCATCTATACGCTGCTGCGCGGGGCACGCACATAATAGGGGGCGCTGCCCCCTCGCGGCTGCGCCGCTCACCCCCGGGATATTGGCCCCAGAGAGATGTGCAGGGCGGGGTCTTGCTTTCTTTCTGGTCGAAATATCCCGGGGGTCCGGGGGCAGGGCCCCCGGCCTCATCCACCGGGCGGACGATCCAGCTCAAACGTGTCGCGTTGCGTGGCATAGTCCTTGTAGCCCAGTCGGGTCAGCCGGTCGGGCGGGGCATAGCGCCCGTCCTTCAGGCAATCGGGGCGGATATGCACGCCCGTGACCTCGCCATGGATCAGGAAATTATGCGCGCCCAGAAGCGGGATCACCTGCACCAGGCGGCATTCGAGGCTGGCCGGGGCCGCGGCCACGCGCGGGCAGTCGATGGTCTCGCATTGCGCTTTCCCGATCCCGGCGGCGGTGAATTCGTCCTCGCCCGCGGCCAGAGGCGCCGAGGTGGCGCTCATTGCCCCGATCAGCGCCTCGCTTGTCAGGTTCACGCAAAACACCCCGGTTTCGCGGATCTGCGCCAGCGTGTCCTTGGTATCGCCCCGGTCCGGCTTGGCCGAGGTCGAGGCGAAGACCAGTTGCGGCGGGGTATAGGCGACCGCGTTGAAGAACGAATAGGGGGCCAGATTGTCGCCCAGGCTGCCGCGGGTCGAGACCCAGGCGATCGGGCGGGGGGCCACGATGGCATTGAACGGATTGTGCGGCAGGCCGTGGCCGTCTTCGGGGCGGTAGAACATCGCGGCTCCTTTGATTTGAACCTGACATTAACGCGTGTTAGGCGCGTTTTGCGAGGGATTCGCGGGGGATGGGCGCCGATGTATCAGCTTGAGGAAGAGTCCGAGGCCGACTGGTGGGAGGTCGAGGCGCTTTATGACCTGTGCTTTGCCCCCGGTCGCACGGCGCTGTCTTCCTATCGGTTGCGCGAAGGCGTTGAAAAGGTGCATCCGTTGTGCCTGACGCTGCGCGAGGATGGTGTTCTGGCTGCGGTGATCCGCTATTGGCCGGTCATGGTGGGCGGCAAGCGGGTGCTGTTGCTGGGCCCCGTCGCGGTGCACCCGACCCGGCAGGGCGAGGGGCTGGGCGGTATCCTGATGCACGAAAGCCTGGCCGAGGCGCGGCGTCTGGGCTGGGAGCGGGTGCTTCTGGTGGGCGATGCCCCCTACTACACCCGCTTCGGTTTTGAGAAGCTGGACGATGTCATCATGCCGCCGCCCACCAACCCCGACCGCGTTCTGGGGCTGGAATTGCAGCCCGGCGCCTGGGACGGCGTGCGTGGCCCGGTCGAGAAGATGCCGGAAAAACCCGCGCGCTGATCTGGTGCGACGTGCTGTCCCGTCCCATATGATGGACAAAAGGGAGGCCCGCGATGACGCCTGAAATTCTGTTGCCGGTCAGCGACCCGGCGGTTCTGTCCGAACTCGACGCTCTGGCGAAACGCCACCGGGCGGCCTCGGGTGTCGGGATGCAGGTGCTGGGGTTCATCGGCGGGTCGGCCGAGGGTTTGCTGGGCAAGCTGCCATCCGGGGTCCGCGACGGGCTGGAAGGTGCCACGGCGCGCGCGCTGGAAACCGCGCTGAGCGCGGCGGGGCGGTCGCGCGGGGTGGTTTCGGACCGTGCCGATTGGGTCAATACCGCGCTGACCACGGCGATGGGCGCGGCGGGGGGCTTGGGCGGTTTGCCCGGGGCGCTGACCGAACTGCCCTTCACCGTCACCATGCTGTTGCGTGCAATCCAGGGGATTGCGGCCGAGCATGGCTTCGATCCGGGCTCGGAAGAGGTGCGTGTCGAATGTCTGCGGGTTTTTGCCAGCGCCGGACCGCTGGCGCAGGACGATGGTACGGACATGGGCTTTCTGACCGCCAAGGTCACGATCACCGGCCCGGCGCTGAACGGGTTGATCGCCCGGGTCGCGCCGCGTTTCGCCGCCGTTCTGGGCCAGAAGCTGGCCGCGCAGGCGGCACCCGTGCTGGGCGCGGTGGCAGGGGCCGCGGTGAATTACACGTTCACCAGCTATTACCAGGATATTGCCCGTGTGCATTTCGGGCTCAAACGCCTGGCCCGTGACAGTGGCCAAGACGAAGGCCTGCTGCGCGAGGAACTGGTCGCGCGGATCGTCAAGAAAGCCTGAGCCCCGCGCAGCGGGGCCCGGGGTCGGCTTATTGGGTCGCGTCCGGGGCGGGGGCCGTGCCCGCCGGGGCGACAGTTTCCGCTGGCGCGTCGGTGGTTTCCTCTGCCGGGGCCTCTTCGGTCAGGGTGTTTTCCGACCAGGTGCCCGAGGCGACCTCGCCGGTCTTGTAGCGCATGACGCCCTTGCCCTGCCGCTTGCCCTGCACGAACATGCCCTCGTAGACATCGCCATTGGCGTAGGTGGCCACGCCCTGGCCGTCGATCTCGCCGTTGCGCCAGCCACCCTGATAGGTGAAGCCGTCGGGCATGGTGATGTGGCCCTGTCCCGCGCGCTGACCGGCCTCGAAGGTGCCTTCATAGACGGTGCCATCGGCATAGGTCGCGCGGCCTTGTCCGTGGCGCTGGCCATCGGCCCAGTCCCCGTCATAGATATAGCCGTCCGGGTAGGTCATCCGGCCCTTGCCATGGTTGCGCGCCGCCAGAAACTGCCCTTCGTAAACCAGACCGTTGGCGTATTTTGCGATGCCGGTGCCCTCGATCACGCCCGCGACCCAATCGCCCTCATAGCTCGACCCGTCGGGATAGGTGATCTTGCCGCGGCCCTCGGGCAGATCGTTCACGAATTGCCCGGTATAGACCGAGCCGTCAGGATAGGTCACCGTGCCCATCCCCTCGATCCGCCCGCCTGACCAGTCCCCGTCATAGACGTAACCATCGGTGCCGCGGAAGATGCCCTTGCCGTGGCGTTGGTCGAGGATGAAGCCGCCTTCATAGGTGTCGCCGTTGGCATAGGTCACCTTGCCCTGACCCTGCCGCTTGCCCGCGACCATCTCGCCTTCGTAGATGTCACCGTTGGCCTGCTGCAGCCGGCCGGTGCCGTTCATCTGGCCTTCCTGCCAGCCGCCTTCATAGGTCAGCCCGTCGGCCATGGTCAGCTTGCCCTGTCCGGCCCGCAACCCGGCCAGCATGTCGCCTTCGTAGACCGCGCCGTCGGGATAGGTGATCTTGCCGCGGCCCTGTTTTACGCCGCCGACCCAGTCGCCATCATAGCGATAGCCATCGGCGCCGGTCAGCACCCCCTTGCCGTCGTGGAGCGCATTCTTGAACGTGCCGGTATAGGTCGTGCCATTGGCATAATGTGCTACGCCTTCGCCGGTGATCTGGCCCGCGACCCAGTCGCCCTCGTAGGTGCCGCCATCGGCAAAGACGATCTTGCCCTTGCCGTTAGGCTCGCCCCTGGCGAACTGCCCCTCGTAGACCGAGCCGTTGGGAAACCGCGCCCGGCCCTGGCCCAGGATCTGGCCCATCACCCAGTCGCCTTCGTATTCATACCCCGAAGGCAGCTTGTAGGTGCCGCGGCCATGTTGCTTGCCGTCCTTGAAGGTGCCCTCGTACAGCCCGCCATCCTCGTATTGCTTGGTCACGATTTCCTGCGCGAAGCCCGCCGTGCCCGACATGCCCAGCCCCAGCCCCGCCAGCACCACCGCCAGAGACATCGCCCGAAGTTGACCGTTCATGCCCGAAATGCGCGCCATGTTATGTTCCCTGTCTCGTGTCCCGAAGGAACCCGGGGGATGGTCCGGCCCGGGCGCGGCCAGACTAAAGCCCGTACGCCCCCGAGACAAGCGCCCGGCGGGCGCCGGGCGCGGGCTTGCGGGTTTTTGCGCGCAGGCGCTTTCAACCGGGGCGATCAGCCGCTAAATCTGGGCGGGACCGCACAAAAGGACCGTGCCATGGCCGACAGATTTCGCCTGACCCTTGCCCAGCTGAACGCCACGGTGGGTGCCTTCGCCGCCAATGCCGAAAAGGCGCTGGCCGCCTGGGCGCAGGGCCGGGCCGCGGGGGCCGACATGGTGGCGCTGCCCGAGATGTTCCTGACCGGCTATCAGACGCAGGATCTGGTGCTCAAACCCGCTTTCGTGCGCGAGGCGATGGCCGCGGTCGAGGCACTGGCCGCGCAGATCACCGACGGCCCGGCGTTGGGGATCGGTGCGCCCTATTGGGACGAGACCGGGCATTACAACGCCTATTATGTGCTGCAGGACGGCAAGGTCGTGGCGCGCCTGCTGAAGCATCACTTGCCGCATGATGATGTGTTCGACGAAATGCGCCTGTTCGATTCGGGCCCGATTTCAGGGCCTTACCGGATCGGCCCGCTGCGCATCGGCACGCCCGTTTGCGAAGATGCCTGGCACCCCGACGTGGCCGAGACGCTGGCCGAAACCGGCGCCGAGATCCTGCTGGTGCCCAACGGTTCGCCTTACCGGCGCCGCAAGCTCGACCTGCGGATGAATGTGACGGTGGCGCGGGTTGTCGAAACCGGGCTGCCGCTGGTCTATCTGAACATGGTGGGCGGGCAGGATGACCAGCTGTTCGATGGCGCCAGTTTCGTGCTCAATCCGCACGGTCAGCTGGCGGTGCAGATGGCGGCGTTCGAGGAACAGATCGAGCATGTCGATTTCGAGCGCGGCCCCGATGGTTGGCGCGCGGTTCCCGGGCGATGCGATGCGCAACCTGACGACTGGGAACAGGACTATCGTGCGATGGTTCTGGGGCTGCATGACTACCTGACGAAATCGGGGTTCTCGAAGGTGGTTCTGGGCCTGTCCGGCGGGATCGATTCGGCGCTGGTGGCGGTAATCGCCGCCGATGCTTTGGGTCCGCAAAACGTGCATTGCGTGATGCTGCCCTCGGAATACACCTCGCAAAGTTCGCTGGACGATGCGGCGGATATTGCCGGGCGGCTGGGAACGCGGCTCGATACGGTCAGCATCGAAGGCGCGCGCGATGCCGTCGAAGGGGCGCTGGCGCATCTGATGGGCGGCACGAAACCCGATGTGACCGAGGAAAACATCCAGTCGCGTCTGCGCGGCGTGATGCTGATGGCGATTTCTAACAAGTTCGGCGGTCTGCTGCTGACCACGGGCAACAAATCCGAAATGGCGGTGGGGTATTGCACCATCTACGGTGACATGTCCGGTGGCTATAACCCGCTGAAAGACCTTTATAAAACGCGGGTATTCGAAACCTGCCGCTGGCGCAATGCCAACCATCGCCCCTGGATGCAGGCCCCCGCGGGCGAGGTGATCCCGCCCAGCATCATCGACAAGCCGCCCTCGGCCGAACTGCGCCCCGATCAGAAGGATCAGGACAGCCTGCCGCCCTATGAGGTGCTTGATGCGATCCTTGAGCGGCTGGTGGAAGAGGATCAGTCGGTCGCCGAGATCGTCGCCGCAGGGTTCGATCGCGCCACCGTGAAGCGGGTCGAGCAATTGCTCTACAGGGCGGAATGGAAGCGTTTCCAGTCGGCGCCGGGGCCGCGTCTGACGACACGGGCCTTCTGGCTTGATCGGCGCTATCCGATGGTCAACCGCTGGCGCGATTCCAGCTGAGCGGGCAGGGGGCGTCTGCGCCCCCTTTCAAACCGCTTCCAGGGTGCAGCTGCGCAGCAGGTGCTTCACGGCGCGCTCGGTGCCCAGATCTGTGGCCGGGGTCATCACCGTTGCGGCGGCCGCCGAAGACCCCCAGCGCAGCGCTTCGGGCAGGGGCAGGCCGCGCCCGCGCGCCAGCACGAAGGCGGCGACAAAACTGTCACCGGCGCCGACCTTGGAAACCACCTTGTCCGGCACGGATTGTGCCACCCAGCGGGTCTGATCGGTGGCCAGAACGTTGCCATCCGCCCCCCGCGCGACGATCACCGCATGGGCCAGACCGCGCCGCACCAGACTTTGCGCGAAGTCGGCACTGTCTTTGCGGGTGGGCAGCGGACGGCCTGCCAGTTCCTCGGCCTCCAGATCATCCATCCGCAGCACGTCGGCGGGTTTTGCGCCTGCCTCCAGCAGTTTGTGCAGCGCCTTGCCCGAGGTATCGAGGAAGAATCGCGCACGGGTGCGGGCAATGCGGGTGGCCAGCCGGGCGGGGAAGTCATCGGGCACGCCGGGCGGCTGGCTGCCGGACAGGACGACGATGCCGTTTTCGGGCGCGGCCTTGCCGATGCGATGCAACGCCTTGCTCACGTCGCGTGGCGTCCAGTCCGGGCCGGGCATGACGAAGCGATATTGCTCGCCGGTGGAGTCGTCGGTCACCGTCAGGCTCTGGCGGGTTTCGCCGGGGGCCGGGAAGGGCGCCAGGCCGATGCCCGCCTCGGCCAGCAGATGCATCACCATGTCGCCTGTCGGCCCGCCAAGTGCCACGAAGGCGGTCGAATGCCCGCCCAGAGCCGAAAGCGCGCGGCTGACGTTGATGCCGCCGCCGCCCGGATCGGTTTCGGGGCGCGAGCAGCGCAGCTTGCGCTCGGGGGCGACATGATCGGCGCTGATCGACAGATCGACGGTGGGATTGAGCGTGATGGTCAGGATCGAGGTCATGGTGTCCTTTTCTGCGCCGCGGCGGTAACGCCAGCATGACAGGTTCGCCACAGGGCGCCAAGGCCGGACCACGCAACCAAACTGCCGGGCGCGGCGGAGACAGGCAATTCCGCTGCAGGGGGGCGAACTGACGCATAATCAGGCAGGCGGCGGACCCGTGTGCAGGTGCGCGCGAGGTTGCGACCGAATGGCCGGTTGCCCGGACCCGCGATCACAGCGTAGTGTGCGATCATCGACTGTCCTGACACGCAAGAGACATGCGCGCACGCCGAGCCTTTTCCAACCGCTTCCGGGCCCTGAGCTTTGCCCGGGCGCTGGCATTGGTGGCGATGCTTTTGCAGGTAGTGCTCTATGCCGAGCACGCCGGCGCCAGCGCGGTTGCGGCGGCAGGGCATGCGCCGGAAGGAACGCGGGGCGGATTTCTGCAGATATGCACGGGCGAGGGTATCATCCTGATGCCGGTGGGTGGCGCCGAGCCTGCGTCACAGACCGGTGCCCATTCCAGTTGTCCGATCTGCACCAGCCCGGGCGCTTGCGGCTTCGACATGCCGCAGGCCAGTGCTGCGGTGGCGTTCCAGCCTGCCGTTTTTGCGCCGGTTGCGCGGCGCTCCGAGGTGCCCGCACCCGTCAGTCTGCGTCTGGTCGGACTGGGCCAGATCCGCGCGCCCCCGCATCCGCTTTCCTGAACGATCCGGCTGCATGGGCAGTCAGCCCCGGCCTGAACCTTCCACATCGTCGCCCAAGACCCCGTGCCTTGCTGCGCGCGCGGCTTCGGTTGACCCACTTCAGGAAAGATAACTCCATGAAACGTCGTAATTTTCTTCTGACCACTTCGACCGGCATGCTGTTTGCCGCTGCCGGCACTGCGCAGGCGCAGGAAAAAATGGTCATGCCCTGGGACTGGACCGATGAGAACGGGCTGGCCCGGTTTCTGAAGGTCGATCCGAACCCGCTGGAAAACGAGTTCGAGAAATACCCACGCTGCCCCTATTGCGGCATGGTGCGCAAGATGTTCAGCCAGACGCGCCACCTGATCGTTTACGATGACGACACTGTGGACGGCACCTGCTCGCTGCATTGCGCGGCGATCAGCCTGTCGCTGAACCTCGATCGCGGGCCGAAGACCATCTATGCGGGGGACGCGGGCGCCGAGGACGAGGTCAAGCCGCTGGTCGATGTCGAACAGGCGACCTATGTGATCGACCCGTCCAAGCCGGGCACCATGGCGGCCGTGTCGAAATATGCCTACGCCGACAAGGCCAAGGCAGAGGCTGCAATGGTCGCGGGCGCCGAAATGACCGATTTCAACGGGGCGCTGGTGCGCAGCTATGCCGACATGGCGCAAGACACCATCAACATCCGCGCCCGCCGCGCCGAGCGCCGCGCGCGCGCCGGAAACTGAGGCCACGCGCCTTTGGCCCGCCCCGGTCGTGCATCGAGGCGGGCGCAACCGATAGGAGAGAGCCGATGTGCGACCATTCCGACTGCACCCATGCGCCGCGCCCTGACCGGCGAAAGCTTCTGGCCGCGCTGCCGTTTGGCGCGGCACTGCTGTGGCTGGGCACGGGGCTGCGCCCTGCCCATGCCGACGCGCCCCCCGTCGATCTGCCGCCGCCCGGCCCGCGCGATACCTGCCCGGTCTGCGGCATGTTCGTGGCGAAATATCCCGAATGGGTCGCCACCATCCTGTTTGCCGACGGCACGGCGGTGCATTTCGACGGTGCCAAGGATTTCTTCAAATACCTGCGCGACATGCCGAAATATGCCCCCGACCGCAGCCCCGATCAGATCGCGGCCATGGGTGTGACCGAATATTACGGGCTGGCCCGGGTCGACGCGCGCGCGGCGCTTTATAGCGTCGGATCGGACGTTCTGGGCCCGATGGGGCACGAGCTGGTGCCGCTGGCCAATGACGCGGATGCCGCCGATTTCACCCGCGATCACAAAGGCCGCAAGCTTCTGGCCTTTGACGAGGTGGCGCTGCCGCTTTTGGCCGATCTGGATCAGGGGCATTTTGAATGAAGCCAGCGGCGGGCCTTAGGCGCAGCAGCGTTGTTTTCGCGCTGATCGGCGCGCTTGCGCTGATGCTGGCGCTGGAAGCCGCGCATGCCGCCTGGCGCGCCCCGGCCGAGGCACGGCGGATCGCCGCCTCGGCCGATCTGGTGCGCAGCCTGGGTCTGACCGACCTCGCGCTGTTCACCGAGGCCCGCTATGCCCGCCACCCCGCGCTGGCCGATCTGCACAGCGCGTTTCAGGATAACCCGATGTCTTTCGAACATTTCCCCTCGGGCAGCTTCGTGCCGCTGCCCCATGCGCTGCCTGCCAGCGCGCTGGGGTTCAGTGCCGACGAGGTGAGCCGATGACCCCCTTCCTGCGCCGTCAGCGCGCACTGGCCGATTACACCCTTGCCGCGCTGGCCCGCCGCCGTGGCAAGAACCTGGCGCTGGTGGTGATCTTCTCGGTCATCGTCTTCGTCGTGGCCTCGGCGATGCTGTTTTCCGCGGCCCTGCAGCGCGAGGCCGATCTGGTGCTGGCCGAGGCGCCCGAACTGATCGTGCAGCAACTGGTGCTGGGGCGGCAGGATCTGATCGCGGAAACCCAGATCGCCAAGCTGACGGCCATTCGCGGCGTGACCGCGGCCAAGGGGCGGTTGTGGGGGTATTTCTATGACCGGATCAGCGGCGCCAATTATACCGTGATGGTGCCTGACGATCCGGCGATGATGCCCGAGCCGGGCACGGTGGCGGTGGGCGAGGGCATCCCGCGGGCGCGCGGCTTCACCTTTGCGCAGGCGCCGCTGTTTCTGAGCCGCTGGCCGGGGGAGTTGCAGAAATTCGCCGTGGCGCGGACCTTCGACAGCGATTCCGCGCTGGTCTCCAGCGATCTGGTGCTGATGGCCGAGTCCGATTTCCGGCGTTTTTTCGAAGTGCCGCCCGGGGTTTACACCGATATTGCGGTGTCGATCCGCAATCCGCGTGAAATCGCGACGATTGTCGAGAAAGCCACCCGCGCCATGCCCGCCGCGCGGTTCGTGACCCGCGACGACATTGCCCGCACCTATCAAAAACTGTTTTCCTGGCGCGAGGGCCTGCTGGTGGCGCTGGCCGGGGCGGCAATTCTGGCGTTTGCGATCTTTGCCGCCGAAAAGGCCTCGGGTCTGTCGGCGGAAGAGGCGCGCGAGATCGGCGTGCTCAAGGCGATCGGCTGGGACAGTTCGGACGTAATCGCGATGAAGCTGTGGGAAGGGGCGCTGATCGCGATTGGCGCCTTCCTGATCGGCACGGTGGCGGCCTATCTGCATGTGTTCGGGGCGGGGGCGGCACTTTTCGCACCGGTGCTGAAGGGGTGGTCGGTGATCTACCCCGATTTCCGGCTGGCACCGCAGATCGACGGGATGCAACTGACCGCGTTGTTCCTGATTACCGTGGTGCCCTATGTGGCCGCCACATTGGTGCCGATCTGGCGCGCGGCCTCTGCCGACCCTGACCAGATCATGCGCTGAAAGGGCCCTTTGATGATTTCTCTGCAATCCGTCAGCAAGCTTTACAACGAAGGCCGCCCGAACGAGGTGCAGGCGCTTCGCGACATCGACCTTGAAATCGCGCCCCGGGCGGTGACCGTGTTCAAGGGGCCGTCGGGGTCGGGCAAGACCACGCTTCTGTCGATCGTCGGCTGCATGGCGCGGCCCTCGACCGGGCGGGTCTTTGTCGACGGGCAGATGGTGTCGGGCCTGCCCGAGAAGTTCCTGACCGAACAACGCCGCACGACCTTTGGCTTCGTATTCCAGCGGTTCAACCTGATCCGGGGCCTGAGCGTTCTGGAAAACGTGATGCTGCCCGCGGTGCCGCTGGGCCCTGACCATGCCGCGCTGAGGCGGCGCGCGCTGGACCGGCTGGAACAACTGGGGCTGGGCGCCAAGGCCGATATGAAGGTCGAATATCTGTCGGGCGGTGAAACGCAGCGCGCCGCGATCGCCCGCGCGCTGATCAACGATGCGCGCATCCTGATCGCGGACGAGCCGACGGCGAACCTGGACACCGAACTGACGCATCGTTTTCTGGAGATCGTGGCCGCTCTGCGCGACGAAGGCCGCACGGTCATCATGACCAGCCACGACCCCCGCATCTGGGAGGCGGATATGGTCAACGCGGTGATCGAGATGCAGGACGGGCGGATCAGCGGGGCCTTCGCATGATCTTTCAGACCCCGATCCTGGCCCTGCTGCTGGTGTCGCTGCTGGCCAGCCTCGTCGCCGTCTGGAGCGGCTGGTTCGGGCTGCGCGTGCTGGCGCGCTGGAACCTTGCGTCGGGCAGTCGGGCGCAGTTGCAGATGGAACGGCTGACCGAACTCGTCTCGACGCTGTTTCGCTTCGTGATGCTGGCCGAACTGGTGTCGCTGCTGCTGTTCGTCTTCAATGCCGACCGGATGGCGAGCCTGTTCGTGGGTGCGATGTGCGCGGTCGGCACGCTGAACGTCAACCCCTACGGCTTCCCGGCGCTTTACGCGAAGATCGCGGTGTTCTTCGCCGCGGCCGTCTGGTTGATGCTGGACCGCGCCGACCGGATGGGCCGCGACTTCCCGCTGACGCGGGTGAAATATGCGGCCCTTGTCGGGATTGCACCGCTGGTGGTGCTGAGCGCGGGGCTGGAGCTGACCTATTTCCTGAACCTGCGCACCGATGTCATCACCTCGTGCTGTTCGAAACTGTTCACCCCGGTGAACCCCAACCTCGCGGCAGAGCTGAGCGGGCTGAGCCCGGGCGCGGCGCTGTGGTTGTTGGGCGGCAGCGGCGCGGCAGTGGCGTTGGCGGGGGCGGGGGCGCTGATCTGGCGGCGCGGCGCGCAGGTCTTCGCGCTGGCGGGGGCGGTGCTATTCGGGGTGGCGATCGCGGCGATCATCTCGGTCGTGTCGTCCTACATCTATGAACATCCGAACCACCATTGCCCGTTCTGCATCCTGAAACCCGAATACGGCTACTACGGCTATGCGCTTTACGGGCCGCTGTTCGCAGGCACGGCGCTGGCGCTGTCGGCGGGCGTCTTGCAGGGCTTTGCCCGGGTGCCGAGCCTGACGGGCGTCTTGCCTGCGCTGATCCGGCGGCAGATCTGGCTGTCCCTTGGGGCATTCGCGCTGTTCGGGGTGGCGGTGATCTGGGCGATCGTCCGGTCGCAGCTGATCCTGTTCGGCTAAGGATGCCGTAAGGGAATATCCTATTTGCGACATTCGGGTTGAAAAACGACACTTAACGTGGTCCAATCTGACCGTGCTCCGCAGGCGTGCCCGTTTCGGGTGGGCTACCGGGCCGTGTTGGCATGCCCGATGCGGTCCGTTCAGGCGGAGAAATCGCCCAATCGGGTGGTGACTTGAGCCTTGTGGCCACCTGGCTGCGCCAAGAACAACCAACGAAACCGGGGGACTTCCCATGACTATCCGTAAAATCGGCGCGCTGTGCGTCACTGGACTTATTGCTTCGACCGGCGCTGCGATGGCGGCCGACAGCTGCGGCCAGATCTCGCTGGCCGAGATGGACTGGGCTTCGGCCGAGCTGATGGCCAATGTCGACGCGATCATCCTGGAAGAGGGCTATGGCTGCGAGGTCGAGCTGGTGCCCGGCGCCACGACCACGACCTTTGCCTCGATGAACGAAAAGGGCCAGCCCGACGTGGCGCCCGAACTGTGGATCAACGCGGTGCGTGACCCGCTGAAAGTGGCGAAAGACGCCGGCACGCTGGTCGCGCTCAATGCCGGGCCGATCACCGATCTGGGCGAGGGCTGGTGGGTCACCCCCGCCTTTGCCGAGGCGCATCCCGAACTGGACACGGTCGAGAAGATCCTCGAACACCCCGAGCTGTTCCCCTACAAGGAAGACGAAACCAAGGGCGCCTTCTACGGCTGTCCGGCGGGCTGGGGCTGCCAGTTGGTGAATGCCAACCTGTTCCGCGCCTTCAAGATGGAAGACAAGGGCTGGGTTCTGGTCGATCCGGGATCGGCCGCGGGGCTGGACGGTGCGATGGCCAATGCGGTCGAACGCGGCGAGCCGTGGTTCGGCTATTACTGGTCGCCCACCGCGATCATCGGCAAATACAACATGGTCATGCTGCCGTTCGAGGCCGAATGGGGCGGGCGTGACAATTGGGATGGCTGCATTGCCCTGTCCGAACAGGACTGCGCCGATCCGAAGCCGACCTCGTGGACGGTGTCCGAGGTGGAAACCGTCGTGACCGCCGAATTCATGGAAAAGGCCGGCCCCGCGCAAGAGTATTTCAAGAAGCGCGTGTTCCCGGGCGACGTGATGAACGCGATGCTGGTCTTTATGAGCGACAATCAGGCGACCGGCGAGGACGCGGCCTATGAGTTCCTGGCCGAACATGCCGATGTCTGGACGCAGTGGGTCAGCCCCGAGATCGCCGACAAAGTGAAAAGCGCGCTTTAAGCGCCGGACCCGGTTTTCGCAGGCCCGTGCGCGATGCGTGCGGGCCTGTGGCTGTTCAAAGGATAAGCTATGGATTTCCTGACAGAATTTCCCTCTTTGGGCCGTCGTGACCTGAGCGCGCTGCGCCAGGCTATCGACGGCGCCTTCCGCAATTTCACCCGCGCCTATGGCGAGGGGATCGAGGCCTTCTTCGACCCGCTTCTGCGCTTTATGATCTGGTTCGAGCGGCTGCTGATCCATGCGCCGTGGCCCGTCGTGATCGCCGTGCTGGCGGGGCTGGCCTGGCTCGGCTCGCGGTCGTGGAAGATCACGGCAGGCACGGTCGCGGCCTTTCTGGCGATCGGCTGGCTCGGGATGTGGGAAAACACCATGTCGACGCTGGCGATCATCTCGGTCGCGACCTTCCTGTGTATCGCCATCGGCATTCCGATCGGCATTCTGATGGCGCGCTACAACCGGGCGCAGACGCTGATTACGCCGGTGCTGGACGTGATGCAGACGATCCCGTCCTTCGTCTATCTGATCCCGGTGGTGATGCTGCTGGGCATCGGCAAGGTGCCGGGCCTTCTGGCGGTGTGCATCTATGCGCTGCCGCCCATCGTGCGGCTGACCAATCTGGGCATCCGCCTTGTCGATACCGAGGTTCTGGAAGCCGCCACCGCCTTTGGCGCGTCGACCCGTGAAAAACTCTGGGGGGTGCAGATCCCGCTGGCGCTGCCCAACATCTTTGCCGGTGTGAACCAGACGATTATGATGGCGCTGTCGATGGTTGTGATTGCCTCGATGATCGGGGTGCAGGGGCTGGGCGTGCCGGTGCTGCGCGCGATTTCCAACCAATACCTTGCGCTTGGGCTGATGAACGGGCTGGCGATTGTCGCGCTCGCGATCATCTTCGACCGCGTCAGCCAGACCTATGGCAAACGCCTGCAAAGCTACAAGGATCAGGGCCATGGCTGACGATGTGACCGAACCGAAAATCCGTATCCGCAACCTGTACAAGATCTTCGGCGAAGATCCGGCCGCCGCGCTGGCGCAGGTGCAGGCGGGCGCCAGCAAGGCCGAGCTGCTGGAGACCAGCAATCATGTGCTGGGGCTGCGCGACATCAACCTCGATATACCCGCGCATGGGTTGCAGGTCATCATGGGGCTGTCCGGGTCGGGCAAATCCACGCTGATCCGCCATTTCAACCGGCTGATCGACCCCACCGCGGGCGAAATCCTGGTCGATGGCGAGGATGTCATGGCGATGAATGACACCGCGTTGCGCGATCTGCGGCGGTTCAAGATGTCGATGGTGTTCCAGAAATTCGGCCTTCTGCCGCATCGCACGGTGCAGCAGAATGTCGAATACGGCGTGCATATCCAGGGCCTGAGCGATGACGAGGCGCAGCGTCGTGCCGCGCGCTGGATCGAGCGCGTGGGTCTGGCGGGCTTTGAGCAGCACTACCCCGGGCAATTGTCGGGCGGCATGCAGCAGCGTGTGGGTCTGGCCCGGGCGCTGGCCACGGATGCGGATATCCTGCTGATGGACGAGGCGTTCTCGGCCCTCGATCCGCTGATCCGCACCGATATGCAGACCGTCCTTTTGGACCTGCAGGCAGAGCTGCAAAAGACCATCGTCTTCATCACGCACGATCTGGACGAGGCGCTGCGGATCGGCGACAGCATCGCGATCCTGCGCGACGGCGAGGTGGTGCAGGCGGGCGATCCGCAGGCGATCATCATGGACCCGGCGGATGCCTACATCACGGATTTCATCAAGGACATCAACCGTGCCAAGGTGATCCGCATCCGGTCGATCATGGTGCCGGGGCCGGGCGGCGGGCAGGGCGCGCCGGTGCGCACCAGCCAGACCATCGAGGAAATCCTCGGCGTGCTGCATGACAGCCCGGACGGGGTTTGCCCGGTGATCGACAAGGCCGGCAAGACGGTCGGCACGATCAGCATGAACGCGGTGATCGGTGCGCTTGAATCGCGCAAGACTGCGGAAGTCGCCCGCTATTCCTGACCCAGACCGCCGCCGCCCGTGATCTGCGCAAGCAGCGCGCGGGCGGCACGGGTGCGATGGCGCGCGGGGTGGCTGAGCACGGCAAAGGGTCGCTCGGCCCCGGCAATGGGCCGGGCGACCAGCCCGCCGGGCGCCGTGGCCACCGCCCGCGCCGACAGCGCGCTGACGCAATCGCCCGCCGCAACCGCCGTCAGCACGGCGGCGTTCGAGGGCATTTCCAGCGCCACCTGCAAATCGTCCGGCATCAGGCCCTGCGCCGCCAGATGCGCCTCGAATTCCGAACGCGTGCCCGACCCCGCCTCACGCAGAATCCAGCGCAAGCGCGGATAATCGGCGGGCGCAATCGTGGTGCGTCCGGCCCAGGGGTGACCCTGTGCCATGATCAGCACCAACTGATCGCGCGCCACCACCTGCCGGTGCAGGTCACCCTGCGCGACGGCCCCTTCGACAAAGCCCAGATCGGCCTCGCCCGCCTGCACGGCCTGCGCCACCTGTGCGGTGTTGCCGACGCTCAGCGTGATCTCGACCTTGGGAAAAGCGGCGTGAAACCGCACCAGTTGCGGCGGCAGCCAATAGCTCGCGACGGTCTGGCTGGCGTGCAGGCGCAGCCGCCCGCGGGGTTCCTGCGCCAGATCCTCCAGCACCAGCCGGGCGGTTTCGGCCTGTGCCAGCACCGCGCGCGCCGCGGGCACAAAGGCCGTGCCGGCCTCGGTCAGGGTGATGCCGCGCCCGATCCTGTCGAACAGCGCGACGCCATGCGCCCCTTCCAGGGCGGCCACCGCTGCCGAAACCGCCGATTGTGTCAGCCCAAGCGCCTGCGCGGCACGGGTGACGTGCTGGCGTTCGGCCACGGCCAGAAAGATGCGCAATTGCTCCAATGTCATGAATAAATAATCGCAAAAATCGAACGATTGAACAAGAATAATGCGTTGGATTGAATGGTTGTGAGGCGACATTCTGGCGCGGCAGGCAGAATGACGGAGACAGAGATGCGCGGCCAGATGATCGACACGACGGCCCGGCCCTGGGCGGCATACCCGCTTCTGCCGGGGCTGGCGTTGAGTTTCGGACTGGCGCTGGCGGCCGTGGCGCTGCAACGCACGCTGGGGGTGGCGGGGCTGAGCCCGCTGGTGCTGGCGATGGTTGGCGGGATGGCACTGCGCAATCTGGGGCGGGTGCCTTTCACCGCGCAGCCCGGAATTCAGTTCACGCTCAAACGCATCCTGCGCGCGGCGATCGTGCTGCTGGGGTTTCAGCTGACGCTGACGCAACTGGCGGCGGTTGGCGGGCGCGGGGTGGCGGTGATCGTGGTCACGCTGGGGGCGACCTTCGTCTTTACCAAGGCGATGGGCCGCGTGATCGGGGTCGAGCGGCGCCTGGCCGAACTGATCGCGGCGGGCACCTCGGTCTGCGGGGCCTCGGCGGAGATCGCCTGCAACACGGTGACGCGGGGCAGCGACGAGGATGTGGCCTATGCCATCGCCTGCGTGACGGTGTTCGGCTCGCTTTCGATGCTGCTGTTTCCCGCACTTGGCGGGATGCTGGACCTTGGCGCCACGCGCTACGGTCTGTGGGCCGGGGCCACGATTCACGAGGTGGCGCAGGTCGTCGCCGCGGCCTTCGCGCGGGGCGAGGCGGCGGGGCATGCAGGCACGGTTGCCAAGCTCAGCCGGGTGATTCTGTTGGCGCCACTGATCCTGTCGCTCGGGGCGTTGGCCGCGCGGCGGGGCGATGCGACGGGCGCGCGCGCACCGATGCCCTGGTTCGCCTTCGGTTTCATTGCGGTGGTTTTGCTGAATTCCGCGATCGCGCTTCCGGCCGATTGGCATGCACGCATCGCCACGGGCACGTCCTTTCTGCTGACCATGGCGCTGGCTGCGATGGGGCTGGAAACCGATGTGCGGCGGTTGCGGCTGCGGGGGCTGCGGCCGCTGGTTCTGGGCGCGCTGGCCTGGCTGTTCATTTCCGCCCTGGGGCTGGGGCTGGTGCAGATCGTGTGATCAGAGCCGTGCGAGGTAATGCGTGACGGCGGGGCGCACCGATTGCGCGCCGCCCTCGCGGGCCTCGTGGATGACGCGGTGCAGCTCGGTCAGATTGGCGCGCCGGATCAGATGCTTGACCGGGCCGATCGAGGCCGGACGCATGCTGAGCGTGCGGATGCCGAGCGCGGCGAAGGTCAGCGCCTCGACCGGGCGGCCCGCATCCTCGCCACAGAAGCTCAGCGCCACGTCATTGGCTTCGCAGCGCACGATCAGCTTTTCAAGGAAGGTCAGGAAGCTGACATCGAGCGTATCGTAGCGGCGGCGCACACGTTCGTTTTCGCGGTCGGCGGCGAAGAAGAACTGTTTCAGGTCATTGCCGCCGATCGAGATGAAATCGCAGGCCTGATAGAAACTGTCCGGCGCAAAGCCCAGCGACGGGGTTTCCAGCATCGCGCCGATCTTCAGGCTTGAGGGCACGGGGCGACCCATCTGCGCCTCGCGTTCGATTTCATGCATCAGCGAGGCGCGCGCGTCATGGAATTCGTTCGGCGTGGCGATGAAGGGGAACATCACCGACAGCGGCCGACCGGCGGCGGCGCGCACCAGCGCCTGCAACTGCATCCGCAGCACGCCGGGCTTGTCCAGCCCGACGCGGATTGCGCGCCAGCCCATCGCGGGGTTGGGCTCGTCCTGCGGTTTCATATAGGGCAGAACCTTGTCCGACCCGATGTCGAGCGTGCGGAAATAGACCGGCTTGTCACCCGCCGCATCCATCACCCGGGCATAAAGCGCGGCCAGTTCGCCCCGGCGCGGCACGCGGGTGCGGGTCAGGAATTGCAATTCGGTGCGGAACAGGCCCACGCCATCTGCGCCCGACCCCACCAGCGAGGGCAGATCCGCCATCAGGCCGGCGTTCATCACCAGGCTGATCGTCTGGCCGGACTGGTCGGTCGCGGGCAGGGTGCGCAGATCGGCATAGCGTTTCTGCGCCTCGGCCTGCATCGCGATCTTGTCGCGGAACGCGGCGGCGACGCTGTCTTCGGGGCGCAGGTGGACGATGCCCTGATCGCCGTCGATCAGGATCGCGTCGCCGTTCAAGGCCTCGGTGGTGATCCGTGCGGCATGGATCACCAGCGGGATCGACAGGGCCCGCGCGACAATCGCGGCGTGGCTGCCGACGGAGCCTTCCTCCAGCACCACACCCTTCAGTGCCCGCCCGTATTCCAGCAATTCCGCAGGGCCGATGTTGCGCGCGACCAGAACCGGGTTTTCCGGCAGCGCCGCGCCGGTGTCGCTGCCCTGGCCGGTCAACAGACGCAGCAGGCGGTTGGACAGATCGTCCAGATCGTTCAGCCGCTCGCGCAGATAGGGGTCGGGGGATTGTTCCAGCCGCGCGCGGGCGGTGGATTGTTCCTTCTCGACGGCGGCTTCGGCCGACAGGCCCAGACCGATGTCTTCGCTCATCCGGCGCATCCAGCCGCGCGAATGCGCCAGCATCTTGTAGGTTTCCAGAACCTGCCGGTGGTCCTTGTCCATCCCGGCGGACCCTTCGAGCATCTCGTCGATCTGCGCGCGCAGCGCCTCGATGGCGGTATCCAGCCGTGCCAGTTCGGCTTCGGGGTCGTCCCCGACCGGATTGCTTACCACCACGCGCGGCTCGTGCAGCCAGACACGGCCCTCGGCGGCGCCTTCCTGTCCGCAGGTGCCGCGGAACATCACCGGGAAACGATGGGTCGAGCCGATGCCGTTGCCCTCGGCGGTGAAGGCGCCGAGTTCGGTCATCTCGGCCAGCACCATTGCCACGACCTCAAGGCCATAGACCTCGTCTTCCGAGAATTCGCGGGCCTGACGCGACTGCACGACCAGCACGCCCAGCTTTTCGCCGACACGCTGGATCGGCACGCCAAGGAAGGATGAATAAATCTCTTCGCCGGTCTCGGGCATGTAGCGGAAGCCCGGGGCCGAAGGCGCATCGCCGGTATTCACCGGCACGCCCGTGCGCGCCACACGCCCGACCAGGCCTTCGCCCAGCCGCATCCGGGTCTGGTGGACGGCTTCGGGGTTCAGACCCTCGGTCGCGCAAAGTTCTAGGGTTTCGGGATCACGGAACAGGTAGATCGAGCACACCTGCGTGCGCATCGAATCGGCAATCAGATGGGTAATCCGATCCAGCCGATCCTGGCCGCCGCCGGGGGTGGCAAGCTGATCGCGCAGACGCCGCAGCAAACTGCGACTGTCGCTGTCACTGCGTTCCGGCATTGCCCCTGTCAGCCCCCGTGTCCCGCAAGGGCCTGAATTCGCTCAGGCCGCTTTTTCCAGTTCAAACGCATCATGGAGGGCCTGCACGGCCAGTTCCATATATTTCCTGTCGATCAGCACCGAAATCTTGATCTCGGAGGTCGAGATCACCTTGATGTTGATGTTTTCGGCAGCAAGCGCCTGGAACATGGTCGCCGCAACCCCAGCGTGTGAACGCATGCCGATCCCGACCACGGAAACCTTGGCCACCTCGGTGTCGATGATCAGCTCGTCATATTTGATCTGGCCGGCGGCCTTGGCATCTTCCAGCGCCTTCTTGGCGCGGGCGACCTGATTGATCGGGCAGGAGAAGGTCATGTCGGTGACGGCGCCGGGGTGGCTGTCGTCATAATCTTTTTCCGAGATGTTCTGCACGATCATGTCGACGTTCACGCCGGCCTCGGACAGCGGGCCAAAGATCGCCTGGGCGACGCCGGGGCGGTCCTCGATGGTGAACAGGGTGATCTTGGCTTCATCGCGCGAATAGGCAACGCCAGAGACGACTTTCGATTCCATGATTTCATCCTCACCGCAGACAAGGGTTCCAGAGGTTTCGTCGGTGTCCTCAAAGGACGACAGCACCCGCAGGCGCACATTGTAACGCATCGCCAGCTCGACCGAACGGGTCTGCAGGACTTTCGCACCAAGAGAGGCCAGTTCGAGCATTTCCTCGAAGGCGATTTTGTTCAGCTTGCGCGCTTTCGAACTGATCCGCGGGTCGGTGGTATAGACCCCGTCCACATCGGTGTAGATGTCGCAGCGTTCTGCCCCGAAGGCGGCGGCGAATGCCACCGCCGTGGTGTCCGAACCGCCCCGGCCCAGCGTGGTGATCCGGCCTTCGGGCGACAGGCCCTGGAAGCCCGCGACGACCGCGACCTTCATGCCTTCGGCGAATTTCGCATCCAGATTGTCGCGCGGGATCGACACGAACCGCGCCGCCGAATGCGCCGAGGTGGTGTTGATCGGCACTTGCCAGCCCTGCCAGCTGCGCGCGGGCACGCCCATTTCCTGCAGCGTCAGGGCCATCAGACCGGCCGTCACATTCTCGCCCGAGCTGACCACGGCATCATATTCGCGCGCGTCGAACAGCGGCGAGGTCTGCTCGACCCAGCCCACCAGCTCGTTGGTCTTGCCCGACATGGCCGAGACGATCACGATCACATCGTAACCCCGTTCCACCTCGCGGCGGACCTTCTCGGCGGCGTTCTTGATCCGCGCAAGATCGGCGACCGAAGTGCCACCGAATTTCATGACGAGAAGCGGCATCATACCCCCCCAATGTGCCCGGACACAATGCCCGGATAAATCCCGCCCCTGCTAGCGGATGGGGGGCGCGCATGCAAGGGCTCGCTGCGGTGCGCGCTCACCGCAACGTAATCGCGGTGTCGCCTGACTGTCACGGAACTGTTGCGCTGGGGCGATAGCGGTCGCCCTGTGGTTGCGCGAAGGAGGAGAGCATGAGTCTGGCCGAGGTTGAGGCCCGCGAACGGCGGGCACAGGCGCGGGGGTTGTATCGCGCGCTCGAGGTGCTGCGGGGCGATATGGCGCGCCGGGCAGAGGCGACGCTGGAACATTGGGACAGCCTGATCCAGCGCCCGGAATTCATGGCATCGGCGCGCAATCTGGCCGATTATCTGGCCTTGCGGCGGGGCGATCTGGTGCCGTTTCAGGCGCCGCTGGCCTCGCTCGGGCTCAGTTCGCTGGGCCGGGCCGAGGCGCATGTGCGCGCCTCGCTCGATGCGGTGCTGGCCTCGCTGGCGCTGATCGGGGGCGAGGGCGAGGCGGGCTATCCGCCGGTCGAGGTCTTCGCGGCGGGGCCGGCCCGGCTGGCCGCGCGGCGCGATGCGCTGTTTGGCGCGCGGCGTGGCAATCCGCAGACCCGCACCATGGTCACGCTGCCCTCCGAGGCGGCGCAGGGCCCGGAACTGATCGCCGCGCTGCTGGCGGCGGGCGCCGATTGCCTGCGGATCAATTGCGCCCATGACACGCCCGAGGACTGGGCTACGATGATCGGCCATGCGCGCCGGATCGGCGCCGAGATGGGGCGCCGCGTGCCGGTCCAGATCGACCTGCCCGGCCCGAAACTGCGCGTCGAAGAGGTGCTGGGCGCGGATGAGCGGCTGCAGGTCGGCGACCTGTTCGAGATTGTCGACGCGCTGCCCGCGTCGAAGAAATACCGCAAACACGACCGGGTGCGCGCCACGCTCAGCCATCCGGCGCTGATGGCGGCGATGACCGAAGGCTGCGCGATCTGGATCAACGACGGCAAGCTGCGCGCCAAAGTGGTCGAGCTGGAGCCGGGCCGGGTGGTGGCCGAGGTCACCTCGACCCCCGGCAAGGGCGCACGGGTCCGTCCGGAAAAGGGCGTCAACCTGCCCGGCACCGACCTGCGCGTGCCCGCCCTGACCGAGGACGATCTGGCCTGCCTCGATTTCGCGATGCGCCATGCCGACATCATCGGCTATTCCTTCGTGCAGACCGGCGCCGATCTGCGCCGCCTGTTTGCCGAGATGGAGGCGCGCGCCCCGAAATCCGAGGGCAGCGGCGGGCGCGACTGGCCCGCGCTGATGCTCAAGATCGAAACGCCGCTGGGACTGCGCAACCTGCCCGCGCTGATCGTCGAGGCGGGCGGGCGGATACCCGTGGGCGTGATGATCGCGCGCGGCGATCTGGCGGTCGAGATCGGGTTCGAGCGGCTGAGCGAGATTCAGGAGGAAATCCTGTGGTTGTGCGAGGCGGCCGAGGTGCCGGTGGTCTGGGCCACGCAGGTTCTGGAAGGACTGGTCAAGGAAGGCCAGGCCAGCCGCGCCGAGATGACCGATGCCGCGATGAGCCAGCGCGCCGAATGCGTGATGCTGAACAAGGGGCCGCATCTGGTCGAGGGCGTCAGCTTCCTGCGCGATGTTCTGGTGCGGATGGACCGGCACACCAACAAGAAATCGCCCCGTCTGGGTGCCTTGGGGCTGTGGCACGACTTCTGAGCGAGGAGGGGGCGCTGCCCCCGCTACGCTCCCCCGGGATATTTGGGCCAAGATGAAAGGGCGGGTCGGCGGAAGCGGGCTTGCCGATCAGAACGGGATCGCGGTGCCGTCGTAGCTTTCGAAACAGCCGGTGGTGGTCACGTCGAGGGCGGCGAAGCGTTGCGCCAGCCCCGCGACCGATTGCGCGGTGCTGATCTCGGCTGCCGGACCGCCCATTTCGGTTTTTACCCAGCCGGGGTGGTAGATGCCGACGGCAATTCCTTCGCCGCGCAGGTCTGCGGCCAGGTTGCGGCCAAGGTTCAGCGCGGCGGCCTTGCTGGCGCGGTAGATATAGCTGCCGCCCGGCGCCCGTGCGTCCGACCCCATCGCCGAGGCGATGATCGCGATCTTGCCATGGGCGGCACGCAGATTCGGCAGCAGGGTCTGGATCGTCAGGAAGACCCCGGTGACATTGGTGGCAAACCCCTGGGCCCACAGCGCGGGGCCATAGCCCGCCTCCAGTGTCTGGCCCTTGTCGGGATAGATCCCGGCATTGCACACCAGCAGGCTGATCGGCAGCCCGTTCAGCCGCCGTGCCAGCGCGTGCTGGCTGTCGGTATCGGTCACATCGAGGGGCAGCAGATCGCCCGCAGGGCGGCGTGCCGTGCCGAAGGCCACCGTGCCCGTTGCGCGATACTGGGCCAGAAGGGCCGCGCCGATCCCGCGGTTCGCGCCGGTGATGAGAATGGTCATGGGGGCCTCCGTCCGTCGTCACTGCATGTCGTGCGGCTAACATGCCGCTGCAGGCCCCGGAGGCAAGCGTTAATTGATCTTCCGCGAGGGCTTGAACGGCAGGGGAGCGACCGGGATGCCATCTTCCAGCAGGGCGCGCGCCTCGTCCAGCCGCGCCTCGCCGTGGATCGCGCGTTCGGGGGCGTTGCCCTCATGCATCGCGCGCGCTTCGGTGGCGAAATCCGCGCCGACGTAATCCGAGTTCTCTTCGATATACCGGCGCATCGTGGCCAGTGCCGCCTCGGCCTCGTTTTGCGGGGCCGACAGCGGATGCCCCGCTTCGTCCGCCTGGCCCGGGGCGTTTTCAGTCGCGCGCGCCGGTTGCACCGAGGGTGTCATCAGCGCCTTGTCGACCACAGTCGATCCGCAATGGGTGCAGGAAATCATCCCGGCGGCGCGCAGCTTGTCAAAGCTTTCGGCCGAGTGGAACCAGCTTTCGAAGCTGTGGTCACGATCGCATTTCAACGTGTAGCGGATCATCGCGGGCACCCATGGGACTGCAGCATCAGATAAGCCAAGCGGCAGCGAATGCAAGCGTGCAGCACGCGTTCCGGGATCAGGAGTGGTTTCTGAGCCCGCGCAGCAATGCCGCAAGTTCGGGCTCGGCCACGGCCTTGGCGGCCTTTTTCGCGGTCATCCACTTGCGCTGCCGCTGGCCCTTTTCGGGGAAGTGCTGGGCCAGACGTTCGACCTTCATCGGATGCACCTCGACCCGGCAGGGCAGGGCGCGTCCGGGGGCCAGAACCTTGTTGTAGATATAGCTGCCAACGGCAGGCCCGGTGATTGCGCCGACCACGCCTGCCTCTTCCCAGGCCTCCATCACGGCGGTTTCGGCACCGCTGCGCCCGGGCATCGGCCAGCCCTTGGGCAGCACCCAGCGTCGGGTGTCGCGCGAGGTGATCAGCAAGACCTCGATCCGCCCTGCCTTGTGACGGGTGCACAGGGCCGCGAATTGTGCCGGGGTTACCCCCTCGGCCGCTTTCAGCAGGGCAAGCTTGGTCTCCATCTTCATGCGGGGCTTTCGATTGGGGTCTGGGACGGCAGGCGGGCCTTCGAGGATAGGGGGCGATGACGCAGCGGTCTACGCGGCGGGCATGACAGTTTTGTGACGTTTATCCCGGATTTGGCGTATCCCCGCGCAGGATCTGCGCAAAAGCCCCCGCATCCAGATTGCCCCCCGACAGGATCACGCCCACGCGGCGCCCCTTGATGCGGGCGGCGTCTTGCAGGGCGGCGGCAAGTGCGGCGGCCCCGGCGCCTTCGGCCACGTTATGGGTGGCCGTGAAGTAAAGCCGCGCGGCCTGCGCGATCTCGTCATCGCTGACCGCGGCGATCCGCGCCGCGCCCCTGGAATAGATCGCCAACGCCTCGGGCACCGGCACCCGCACCGCCAGACCGTCGGCAAAGGTGGTGGCCGCATCGCTGGGCACCGGGCGCCCCGCCTCGAACGACAGTTTTGCAGTGGGGGCGCCGGTCGCCACGACACCCACGATCTGCGTGTCGAGCCCCAGGGCATCGCGCGCGGCAATCGTCCCGCAGATCCCCGAGCCGCAGCCGATCGGCACATAGACCACATCCAGCGGCGGCGCCGCGCGGAAGAATTCAAGCCCGTAGCTTGCCACCCCGCGCACCAGTTCACGATGGAACGGCGGCACCGGCATCAGCCCCTCGGTCTCGGCCATGCGCATCGCCTCTTCGCGGGCCGTGTCGAAATCGGTGCCATGCTCGCGCAGCTCGGCCCCGAAGGCGCGCATCGCGGCATTCTTCTCGGGCGAATTGCCCTGCGGCACATAGACCACCGCGCGCAGCCCGGCGGCGGTGGCGGCCCGCGCCTGCGACTGGCCGTGATTGCCGCGCGTGGCGGTGATGATGCCGGGGCAGTCGGGATGGGTGCGGGTCAGCCAGTCGATGAAGGTGATCCCGCCGCGCGCCTTGAACGCCCCGGTTGGCCCGTGGTTTTCATGTTTGACCCAGACCTCGGCGCCCAGGGCCGCCGACAGCTGCGGCCAGGCATATTGCGGCGTGGCCGGGTGGGCGCGGTGGACCAGATCGGCGGCGGCTTCCAGTTCGGCAAGGGTGAACTGCATCGGGGATCTCCGTTTTGGGCGGGGCCATCAAAGCCTTGCCCCCCGCGGGATGCAAGGGCGCAGGGCTTTTCTGCACCTGCATTCGCCCGGTTTCGCAAAAAGGGCTTTGCAAGATTGCCTGTGTCGCGTGGGCAGTGTGGCGGGTTACACCTTTAGAACGCCAAAGCTGCGGGGGGGAGCCCGCAGTGCCGGATGCACGGGGGGACGGAATGGATCGTTACGATTATATCGTGGTCGGCGCGGGCAGCGCGGGCTGTGTGCTGGCCAACCGGCTGTCGGCCGATCCGAAAAACCGGGTGCTGTTGCTCGAGGCGGGGGGGCGCGACAATTACCACTGGGTGCATATTCCGGTGGGCTATCTTTACTGCATCGGCAATCCGCGCACGGACTGGGGGTTCAAGACTGCGCCGGATGCGGGGCTGAACGGGCGCTCGCTGACCTATCCGCGCGGCCGTATCCTGGGCGGCTGCAGCGCGATCAACGGCATGATCTACATGCGCGGGCAGGCGCGCGATTACGACATGTGGCGCCAGGCGGGCTGCACCGGCTGGGGCTGGGACGATGTGCTGCCGCTGTTCCGCCGTCAGGAGGATTTCTTCCGCGGTGCGGACGATCTGCACGGGGCGGGCGGCGAATTGCGGGTCGAACAGGCGCGGGTCCGCTGGGACGTGCTGGATGCGTTTCTGGACGCCGCCGAACAGGCGGGCATTCCGCGCAGTGACGATTTCAACCGCGGCGACAACGAAGGCGGCGGGTATTTCCATGTGACGCAAAAGAATGGCTGGCGCTGGTCGGCGGCCACCGCGTTTCTGAAGCCCGTTCTAAAGCGCCCCAATCTGCGGGTCGTCACCGGGGCGCAGGTCGAACGCCTGCTGATCGCCGAGGGGCGGGTCACCGGCCTGCGCTATCTGCAAGACAACGCCCCCTTCGAGGCGGCGGCAGGCGAGGTCGTGCTGGCCGCGGGCGCGGTGGGCAGCCCCCATATTCTGGAACTGTCGGGCATCGGCCAGGGCGCCGTTCTGGCCGCCAATGGCATTGCGCAGGTCCTGGAGACGCCCGGCGTGGGCGAGAACCTGCAAGACCATCTGCAACTGCGTCTGATCTACAAGGTGCAGGGCGTCAGGACGCTGAATACGATGGCCAATTCGCTGTGGGGCAAGGCCAAGATCGGCCTTGAATATGCGGCCTTCCGCAGCGGGCCGATGTCGATGTCGCCCAGCCAGGCGGGAATTTTCACGCGCTCCTTCCCGGAAAAGGAAACTGCGGATCTGGAATATCACATCCAGCCGGTCAGCCTCGACAAGTTCGGTGACGCGGTGCACCCGTTCCCGGCGATGACGGCGAGCGTGTGCAACCTGCGCCCGGAAAGCCGCGGATCGGTGCATCTGAACGGCCCCGATTGCCGCGCCCATCCGGTGATCGCGCCGAATTACCTGTCGACCGAAGGCGACCGGCGCGTCGCGGCACAGTCGATCCGGCTGACCCGGCAGATCGCCGCGCAGCCCGCCTTTGCGCGCTTCCGCCCCGAAGAATTCAAACCGGGGCCAAGCTACGAGTCCGAGGCCGATCTGGTGCGTGCCGCGGGCGAGATCGGCACCACGATCTTCCATCCCGTCGGCACCTGCCGGATGGGGGCCGATCCGGGCTCGGTCGTCGATCCGCGGCTGCGGTTGCGCGGGCTTGCCGGGCTGCGGATCGCGGATGCTTCGGTGATGCCCACGATCACCAGCGGCAATACCAACGCCCCGACGATGCTGATCGCGGAAAAGGCCGCCGCGATGATTCTGGAAGACGCTCGCGGCTGACGGCCGGGCAGGGGGCGCTGCCCCCGGCTGCGTGCCGCAGCCTCCCCCGGGATATTTGAACCAGAAAGAAGCCGCTGATTTCTTTCTGGCCCAAATATCCCCGCCGGAGGCTCACCATCGGCCAGAATGCAAAACGGGGGGCGCAGGGCCCCCCGGTCTGATCCGTGCCGTTTGCAGGTGTCAGCCCGCGGCGATGCGGCGTTCGTTCGCCTCGCGCCAGGCTTTGTCCGAGGGCGAGATGAAGGTGTAGAACATCGGCACCACGAACAGCGTGAACAGCGTGCCGATCATCAGCCCCGAGAACATCACGATCCCCATCGCCTCGCGCGCGGCGGCGCCCGCCCCTTCGGCCAGCACCAGCGGCACCACGGCCAGCGCCATCGCGGCGGTGGTCATCAGGATCGGGCGCAGCCGGGTCTTTGCCGCGGCCACGATCGCCTCGCGCCGGGTCAGCCCGTGGTCCTGGCGCTGCTGATTGGCGAATTCCACCATCAGGATGCCGTGCTTGGTAATCAGCCCGACCAGCGTGATCAGCCCGACCTGGCTGTAGATGTTCAGCGTGCCGAGCCCAAGGTTGAGCGGCAGCACCGCGCCGAAGATCGTCAGCGGCACCGACATCAGGATGATGAACGGGTCGCGCAGGCTTTCGAACTGGGCGGCCAGCACCAGATAGATCACCAGAACCGCCGCGCCGAAGGCGATCAGGATCGTGTTGCCCTGCTTCACCTCAAGCCGCGACTGACCCGAATAGTCGATGAAGAAGCCTTCGGGCATGGTTTCATTGGCGATCCGCACGATTTCGGCGAGGCCGTCGCCGGTCGACTGACCGGGCAGCGGCAGTGCCGAGATGGTGGCAGAGTTCAGCTGGTTGAACTGTTCGACCGAGGCGGCGGCAACGCCGGTGTCGATCTTCACCACCGAGGACAGCGGCACCATGTCGCCGGTCGCGGCGCGCACGAAATAGCTGCCCAGCTGTTCGGGGTTCGCCCGGAAATCCTGCGGCACCTGGGTGATGATGTCGTAGCTGTTGCTGTCGCGGTCGAATTGCGCGACGGCCCCGCCGCCCACCAGCAGCCCCAGCGTCGACCCGATGTCCGACACCGGCACATTCAGCGTCGCAGCGCGGTCGCGGTCGATCGTCACGCGCACTTCGGGCGCGTCGAAGGCGAGCGAGTTCTGCACGACGATGAACTTGCCCGATTGCTGTGCCTTGAGGCGGATTTCTTCCGAGACTTCGGCCACGCGTTCGGGGCTGTGGATCGACTGGATCACCACGGCAATCGGCAGCCCGCCACCGGTGCCCGGCAGGGTCGGCGGCGCGAAGGCGAAGCCTTTCAACCCGGTCGATTTGTCCAGCGCGCCCTGAATCTCGGTCTGGATTTCCGCCTGCGACCGCGAGCGATCGGCCCAGTCTTTCAGCGCCCAGATATAGATCCCCTGGCTGTCCGATCCGCCAAAGCCCGCGATCGAGAAATCGGTGCGCACTTCGGGGATGTCCGCGGTCGCGCGGCCCAGATCGTCGATATACATCTGGGTATAGTCCGAGGTCGCATAGCGCGGGCCGTTCAGAATGGCGAACAGGGCGCCCTGGTCTTCATCCGGGGCCAGCTCGGTCGAGGTGTTGAGGAACATGAACCCGGTAACGCCCGCCAGAACCAGAACCATCAGCGTGGTCACCGGGCGATAGTCGAGCGACGAAGCCACGCGGCGTTCATACCAGCCGGCAAAGCGATCGAAGGTGCGGTCGACCCAGGCCTGGAAGCCCGAGGCATGGCCTTCCTTCAGAATACGCCCCGACATCATCGGCGTGATCGTCAGCGCGATGATCCCCGACAGGATCACGGCCCCGGCCAGCGTGAAGGCGAATTCCGAGAACAGCGCCCCGGTTAGACCGCCGGTGAAGGCCAGTGGCGAGAGCACTGCGGCCAGGGTGATGGTCATCGCGATCACCGGGCCGGTGATTTCGCGCATGCCCTGCACCGCGGCCGGGATCGGCTTCATCCCGTCTTCCATGTGGCGGTGGATGTTTTCCACAACAACGATGGCGTCATCGACCACCAGACCGATGGCCAGAACCATCGCCAGCAGCGTCAGCAGGTTGATCGAATAGCCAAGTGCCAGCAGCACCGCCATCACCCCGATCAGCGACAGCGGGATCGTGACGATCGGCATCAGCACCGATCGGATCGAGCCGAGGAACAGCAAGATCACCACGACCACGATCGCCACCGCTTCGGCGATGGTCTTGAACACCTCGTCGATCGAGGCGGAAATCGTGTCGGTCGAGTCATAGACCAGTTCGATCCCCATGCCTTCGGGCAGGGCGGCGTTGATCGCGGGCAGTTCCTCGACCACGGCCGCGGCGGTATCAAGCGGGTTGGCCGCCGGGGTCGGGTAGACCGCGATGAAAGTGCCGGGCTGACCGTTGAAGGTCACGATCTCGCCGGATTCGTCCGAAGCCAGCGCGACATCGGCCACATCGCGCAGCCGCACCACCGCATCGCCCGAGGCCCGCAGCGGCAGGGCGCCGAAGGCTTCGGGGGTTTGCAGCGTCGATTTCAGGGTGATCGACTGGGCGAAGAACTCATTTTCGGTCTTGCCCGGCGCCGACAGGAAGTTCGAGGCGCGGATCGCCGCCAGCACTTCGGAAGCGGTCACGCCCCGCGCGGCCAGTTTGTTCGGATCGAGCCAGACCCGCATCGCATAGTTCGATGCGCCGATCACCTCGATCTGGGCGACACCCGGGATGGTCGACATCCGCGGCCGGATCACGCGTTCCAGGTATTCGGTCAGCTGTTCGGGCGTCATGTTCGGGTTGATCGCCGCCAGATACATCAGCGCGAAGGTTTGTCCCGTGCCCTTGACGATGATCGGATCGTTGGCGTCATCGGGCAGATCGCCGCGCACCTGCTGCACCTTGGCCAGCACCTCGGTCAGCGCCACATCGGGATCGGCGCCCAGTTTCATGTTCACCGACACGACCGAGGCCGAGGGCCGCGAGGACGAGGTGACGTAGTCGATGTTTTCCGTGGTGGCCACCGCGGCCGAGATCGGCGCGGTGATGAAGCCCTGGATCAGTTCGGGCGCGGCCCCCGGATAGGTGGTGGTGATCGTGACCACCGTTTCATCCACCTTGGGATATTGCCGCACCGGCAGGTTGAAGAAGGCCTGAATGCCCAAAAGCAGCATGAAGGCGCCCAGCACGGTGGACAGCACCGGGCGGCGGATGAAGAGTTCGGTGAAATGCATCGTCCGTCCCTCAGTTCGTCGCCGCGACGGGCGCGAGGCTGTTGTCGATGGTGACCGTGGCGCCCGAACTCAGCCGGTTCTGGCCCGCGTTCACCACCTTGTCGCCCGCTTTCAGCCCCTCGGTGATCTCGACCAGAGTATCCGAGCGGCGCCCGAGTTTGACGAAGACCTGCTTGGCGATCAGCGTGGGCTCGCCGCCTTCCGGGGTCTCTTCGCGGACCACGAAGACCGAGTCGCCGTAGAGGTTGGAACTGACCACCGTCTGCGGAAGTGCGATGATGCCCTCTTCTTCGGGCAGCGACACGCGCACGCGCAGGAACTGGCCGGGGGTCAACCGATCCTCGGCATTGGGCACGCTGGCACGGATCGTTACCAGACGCGAATTGGCGTCGATCTTGGGTTCGATGCCGGTGACTTCGCCCGCCAGCGACAGATCGCCCACTTCCGACGTCACGGTCACCTTCTGACCGGGGGCCACCACACCGGCCTGTTGTTCGGACAGGGTAAAGTCGACGCGCATCTGGCTGCGGTCCTGCAGCGTGGCATAGGGGGTGCCTGCGGTGACGAACTGGCCCAGTTCGATCTGCGGAATGCCGATCGTGCCGCCGAAGGGCGCGGTCAGTTGCTTGGTTTCCAGCACGGCCTTGAGTTTGGCCACGGTCGAGCGGGCCTCGACCGCGGTCGCCTCGGCCTGATCGAGCGTGGTGGTGGCCGACACGCCGCGTTCGCGCAGCTCGCGCGCACGCGTCAGCGAGGTTTCGGCCAGATCGAGGGCGGCTTCGGCCGCGGCCAGATCGGCGCGCTCGGTGCGGTCGTCGATCTGCACCAGAAGCTGGCCTTTCTCGATCCGGTCGTTCGCCTTGAAGCGGATTTCACGGACGATCCCGGCCGCCTCGGTGGCCAGATCCACGCCCTGCGCGGCGGCGGCGGTGCCGATCGCCTCGAGCCCGGGCGCCCAGAGCTGCGGCGTGACTTCGGACACCGAAACCGGCACCGGGGCGGGCTTCATCGTGGCGAAGAACTGGCCGATCATCTTCGCGCGGAACAGATTGAAGCCGACAATGCCGCCGCCGATGAGGCCCAGCAGCAGAATGGCAATGATGAAGCGCTTGATCATGGTATCTCCGGGTCTGTCACGCGACGTTTTGGGCGGCGGTTTGTTCAAATGGCAAAGCCAGCGTGACGCATCGCGCCCACTGGCCCCCTCCTGAACCGAATAGTTCAAAGGGCGGGCGGGAAGTCAATCACCTCGCTGTGAGGATGTGGGGCACGAAACGGTGATAACAAGCAATTCCGGCGTTCCGATCTGTGCGCATGTGCATAGAGCGGCAAAGATATGCGTGTCCTTGCGCATTTCGCGCATGTGGACGCAAGGGAGCTATGCATTGGCGGGGGTTTCGCCTGGCGAGGATTGCGCGCATAAGCGCCCATTAACATATTGCAGTATAAGCTGGATGTCTGGTCCGGGCACCGTGCCCGGGCTCTGGAAGACACGGCCGGAAAGGTCTTCGATGTTCATGAATCCCCTCGCCCCGTGGCTTTTGTCGCTTGAAGCAACGCGTATCGGGATGGAGGCGCAGGCAGTGATCGCGCTGCGGGTCGCTGGCATGGCGGGGCTGTGGGATACCTCGCCCGAGGAAATGACGCGCATGGTGTCGGAAAAACCGCAAGCCGTTGCCCAGGCCATTCAGGCTGCGGCCCATGCGGTGTTGTCGGGCCATAGCGCCGACAAGGTGATGCACGCAGGCATGCGCGAAATCGGGCGCCACACGGCAAACAATGTCGAACGTCTGTCGAAGATGGGCCCGGCCAAGCATCCGTTGTTGTGGTAATCACGTTAGCACATTCTTACCCACATTTCCCAAGTAAGGCGCTGATTTCGCTGTCCTGACCATTATATTTCCTATATAAAACATGGTGTTGAAGGCTGCGAGGGGCGCGTTTCATGGATCACCCAGAGGGTGCGGGCTTGCA